>DAOWJS010000096.1 GCA_030640255.1 Dehalococcoidales bacterium
ATTGAGGGTAGATTGAAGGAGGTCAGAGCCAACAGGGTGTCTAAGAGGGGCGAAGCCCCTCTTTTTAATATCCTTCCCCCCTTGAAAGGAGAGAGATACTGAGGGAAAGTCGAAGAGAGGCGAAGCCTCTCTTATATAACTAAATCCCCTTCCCCTTGTTAAGGGGAAGGGGAAAAAGTCCTTGCCTGCTTTGGCAAGGATAAAGGGGATAGGGTTACCAAAAATAAAGGGTGAGGGGTTGTTAAACAATCTTTTATTGAAGGAAGGGGGTCAGGGGGATAGGTTGCTGGACAATCTCTTCCTTTTGACACGCCTATTAGCCAATGCTATGATGAATTAAAAGGGATTAGTCAGGGATTTTTTAATAACAGTGGGGTGATAGCGTATGCTCACAACGGAAACACTAGTACTATACCTGGTGCTTTTTTTGATTTGTCTTCTTTTGTCAGCCTTTTTTTCCAGCTCGGAGACAGCTTTTGTTTCCTTGCAAAGGATAAGGGTTGAGCACCTGGTTGAGACTGAGGTCAAAGGAGCCAGGCGAGTAGCCAGAATGATTAAAAGGCCGGAGAAGCTTCTATCCACCATCCTGCTGGGTAATAACTTCGTCAACACGGCGGCGGCGGCTCTGGCTACAGTTATAGCCGTCTCTATCTGGGGGGAGCAGGGTATCCTAATCGCCACTATAGGAGTAACCATACTCCTTTTGGTGTTTAGTGAAACTACCCCCAAAACCATAGCTACTCATCATGCTGAGAGGTTATCTCTAGCCTTTGCTCGACCCATTGGGTTCATATCCTGGTTGCTTACCCCCTTGGTGATAGTGCTGAGCTGGATAGCCTCAGGGTTTAGCAAGCTGGTTGGTGGGGAACCGGTGCCCCGGTCTCTGGTCAGCGAGGAGGAGATTCGTACTATGATATCGGTGGGACACAAGGAGGGGGCAGTGGAGGAGGAAGAGGCTGAGATGTTACACAAGGTTTTTGACTTTGGTGACCGACCGGTTCGTGAGGTCATGGTGCCGCGCCCTGAGGTGGTGTGTATCGAGCAAGGCTCCAAAATAGCCGACTTCCTTAGCCTTTATGCTGAATCCCCTCTATCCCGCTTCCCGGTATATCAGGAAAACATGGATAATGTGGTCGGTATCCTTTCCATAAAGGATGTGCTTATGGCTCAGGCTAAGGCTAAGGGGGCTATCACTGATGAGAGTACTATTGATGACTTGGTTCGCCCGGCTTACTTTACCCCGGAGACCAAGCGCATCAACAAACTTTTTGCCGAGATGCGTGATGAAAACTACCGGATGGCGGTAGTGGTCGATGAGTACGGCGGCACCGCAGGCATAGTCAGCCTGAGCCGATTAGTCGAGGAAATTGTCGGTCCGGTAGGGGATGAGCTAGCCGCTGCTGAAAAGGAGTATGAGGTAATCAATGAATACACCTTTCAGATTGATGGCAGTATGCGCATTGAGGAAGCCAACGAAGAGATGGACCTGGGGTTGCCCGAGGGCGATTACGAAACTGTAGCCGGCTTTGTGCTTGACCTTTTAGGGCATATCCCCAAACCGAATGACCAGCTAAGGTACAAGGGCTTAAAACTGGTGATAACCGAAATGCGGGGGGTGAAAATCGAAAAAATTTTACTGACCAAGGAAGCCCATGCAGCGTCTGCGAGTTAGATTCCACCGAGGGGAAGAAGTAAAGTTCATCTCTCACCTTGACATAATGCGCCTGTGGCAAAGAGCATTTCACCGAGCCGGGATAGCCCTGGCCTACTCAGAGGGATTTAATCCCCACCCCCGAATGTCGCTGGCGGCACCCTTAGCCTTAGGGGTAACCAGCCAAGCTGAGCTAATGGATGTCTTTTGCCGGAGACAGGTTTCTCCACATTGGTTCACCGGTGCTGTAAGCCAGCAGTTGCCACCCGGTATTGAAATTCTACAGGTGTATAACATAGACCTGGGTCAGCCATCTTTACCATCCCTGGTTCGCTTTGTCGAATATGAGGTTGAAGTAGAAGCCGAAACAGGGCAAAAGGATACAGAAGCCGCCATTGCCGGCTTACTCTCGGTAAAGCACCTCCCGTGGCAACACCAGAGGGATACTGGCCCACGAAACTACGACCTGAGGGCTCTGATTGATGACCTGTGGCTAATCGGGTGGCACCAGCCCTATTGCACTCTGGGTATGAGGTTACGGTGTGACAGTAGTGGTGCGGGAAGACCGGAGCAGGTTGCCTTAGCCCTGGGCTTTACCCATTATCCACAGTCAATACACCGGACCAAACTTATCCTAAAAACAGGTTAACCAGCACTGAATATGTCTCAGCCTAATGAAAGCCATAAACAAGAGCTAGCCCTGGACCGGGTAAGGCAGGAGAAGGCAAAAAAATACGCTAGAGCCAGGCGGTGGTTAGCCTTCGGCGATTTGGCACTAGCCGGTATTTTGTTGTTGCTCCTAGTGGTTAGTGGCCTTTCCCCAAGGTTAACGGGATGGTTTACGCTACCGGTAGTTCCAGGGGCTAGCCTTTATCTGGTTATGCTAATGTTAGCCTACGGGGTGTTATCAGCGCCGCTAAGCTACTATCGTGGCTTTGTCTTACCCCACCGCTATGGACTGTCTATCCAGAAACTAACTGGCTGGCTGGGTGATAAAGCCAAGGCGGGAATATTGGGTCTGGCCCTCGGTGCTGGAATGGTGGCTGTTATCTACTGGTTTATTACCAGCTTTCCAGCTATGTGGTGGCTGCTTAGCTGGGGCGTGGTGGTTGTGCTCAGCTTAGTACTGACCAATCTAGCCCCGGTTATTATTGTGCCCCTCTTCTTCAAGATGGAGCTACTCAGTAACACCGACCTTAGGCTAAGGCTGGAGCAACTGGCACAGCGAGCTAAGGTGAGGGTTCGTGGTATCTATACTATAGAGCTGAGCAGTAAAGGCACTACCGCTAATGCTGCCTTGATGGGACTGGGTAACACCAAGCGCATTGTCCTTGGCGATACCCTTCTCCAGCGATACTCACCACCAGAGATTGAAATAATTATGGCTCACGAGCTAGGACATCACCTCCATAGCGATATCTTGAGACTCTTGGTAATACAGTCAGCGATATGGTTGATTGGATTTTATGTCGCTGACCTTGCCCTGAAAGCCAGTGTAATGCCGTTAGGCTTTAATGGTATAGCCGACATAGCCGCTCTCCCCCTGCTAATGCTGATATTTTCTGTAATCAGCCTGCTGATAGCCCCCTTGACCAATACCTACAGTCGTCACCTGGAGGTGGCGGCTGATGATTACGCCCTGAGATTAACGGATAACCCCACATCATTTATTAATACTATGACCAAGCTGGCTGACCAGAATCTGTCTGAGGCTCAGCCCAGCCGGTGGGTGGAGCTTCTAATCTATGACCACCCCTGTTACACTAAGAGAGTAGAGCATGCCCGTTATTACGCAGCACATAGCCGCAATCACTAAAGCCAAGGGTGAATAGATGATGAAGAGGGAAGGACATCAACAGCCGCTGGAGCCGAGGGTGCTGCGCTTTATCCAGGAACATCACCTGGTATCAAGCCAGTACTACCTATTGGTGGCAGTATCCGGTGGACCGGATTCAGTCTGCCTGCTCCATGTCCTGGATAAACTCAAGGAGGAGCTGGGCGTAAGACTGCACGTGGCTCACCTTAACCACCAGCTGCGGGGGGCTGAGTCTGAGGCTGATGCCCGGTATGTTGCCGACCTAGCCCACCGTCTGGGTATCCCGGTTACTGTGGAACAGCGTGATGTAAAAGCCTATCACGCCCAGCAACATTGTTCATTGGAAGAGGCAGCCCGTGAGGTAAGGTATACCTTCCTGGCTGAGGTAGCCAGGGCTATCGGCGCTGACCGGGTAGCCGTAGGTCATACTACTGACGACCACATAGAGACCATACTGATGCATCTAGTTCGGGGCACAGGAACCAGGGGGCTTCGGGGATTACAGCCGAGTAGTCGGTGGCTGTCTTTGGGGAATAGCTTCACTATAGTAAGACCTTTGCTGGAGGTAAGACGGGAGGAGACCGCCGGCTATTGCCAACAGCACCAGCTTGTGCCCAGAATGGATGCCTCCAATCTGTCACTATCGCCACTGAGGAATAGAATTCGTCACCAGCTCCTGCCCCTACTCAAGAGCTATAACCTGGGGGTAGCGGCAGCCCTGCTCCGAATGGCGCGCCTGGCTGAGGATGACCTCGCCTTTCTTGATGGAGAGAGCGCCCGATTATGGGGTGAGCTTGCCCGAGAAGAGGAGAACACAGTTATTTTAGATAAGGAAGGGTTTCTCAAGTTGCCCCCTGCCCTTAAGCGGCACCTGCTCCGAACCTCTATAGAGAAGTTATTAGGCAATCTCAAGGATATTGAGACGCGCCATATTGAAGAAATAATGGACGCCTTAACCAAGCCAGCCGGGAAGAGGCTCAATCTACCTGGAGGCTTAATCTTCTCCATAGAATATGACAAATACCTGATAGGTCAAGACCCAGCGGCTTTATCACCCTTCCCTGGGTTAGACGCCGAGTTTACCCTAAGGTTGCCGGGCGAAACGCTGATACCGGGCTGGCGCATAGAGGCAAGCGTAGTTGACCCCTCCGTAGTAAAAGGGAAGCCCGAAGGGGCGTTAGCCCCTTCGGAAACCACAATTCCCCTTATTAAGGGAAGCGTGAAGGGGCGGAGCCCCTTCAAAACCTACATCTCCCCCGCTCCTTCAAAGGAGAGGGGGACTAAGGGGGTGAGGTTGATAGACAATATCCTTACCGCCTATTTTGACCTTGACAGGACCGGTGATAAACTGCTGGTGCGAAGTCGTAAGCGCGGTGATAATTTTCAGCCACTGGGTATGAGCCAGCCCAAGAAGCTGGGGGAGTTTATGATTGACGCCAAAATCCCTCATTCCTGGCGCCAGAGAATCCCCATCGTCTGCTCACCGAAGCATATTTTATGGGTTGTCGGCTGGCACATAGACGACAGGGTAAAGATTACCGAAGCTACCAAGCAGATTCTGTGTCTGGAATTTGAGCGGGGCTAGCTTCTAATTCAGATTATGGGTTATTATCGAATATCTTTTCTCCCACACGTTTGAAAGATGACAAATTGGGCTGCCGACGTTTTTGCTTTTCTATAATTGGCTTTAGTTTGTTGTAATCAACCTGCCAAATTTCACACAGTTCATATTTATTGTCAAGCAGGGCAAGAAGTGCGTAGTCAAATTCATGTTTAGAAAAGATACCTGTCCGACCTGCATCCCGAGGTAATCCCTCAGATTCACCTCGGCGAGTCTTAATTTGAACTAGTAAGCCATCTTTGTCCACGGCATCAAAGCCCTCTGAACGAGAGTCCAATACTAGTCTAAGTCCAAGTTGGTGACAGACCAAGACCTCACCAACTTCACCTGTTATCCCGAGTTTCCTTTTTCCGTTAGTTGCTGCCTCGTATTCCAGTGCCACATTGATAGCTGACTTGATGGTATTAATAAGTTTGTCATCTATTTTTATTGTCTTAGGAGTTTCCACTGTTCTTTACCCCCTCCGTCTTATATGTTTCGACAAAACCAGTTTCACCTTATAGGTCGTTTATCAGGGGTAGGTTGAAGGGGCGTAGCCCCTTCAAAGATTATTCTTCCTCCTCTCCCCTTTGACCTAGCGGGTGTCTAAGAGGGGCGGTAGCCCCTCTTTTTAGTATCATTCCCCCTCTCCCTTGAGGGAGAGGGGGACTAAGGGGGTGAGGGTGATAAACAATCTCATCACATCACCCGCTTGAGCCGGGGATTAGGAGTGATACCGGGGATTCGGCCCCGTTTGGCGATTGGTTTGCCCTCTACTTCATGGAGGTCGGCGGTAAAATCAATCGGCTTAGCCCCGCTGATATAGCTGCCGACACCAAAGGCATCAACCGGAGCCCCATTGTCAACCAGGTAGGCAATGCGCTCCGGGTCAACGCCACCACTAACAAAAATGCTTACCTTGTTAAAGCCAGCTAAATCCAGCCTGGCTCTTACTTCCTTGACCAGGTCAGCAGTAACCCAGCCCCTTTCGCTTGGGGTATCAAGCCGAACACTATCAAGCCTATCCCCCAGCGCCTGAGCCACGCGCAGGCTCTCCTCAGCCTCATCCTTAAAGGTATCAACCAGAGAAATACGGGGCACCTCAGCCGGCATATACTTATCAAAGGCAATAGTAGCCTTAACCGTATCCCCCATAATTATAATCAGGGCATGGGGCATACTCCCCTTGGGTTCAATCCCAGCCAGCTTGGCACCAACTATGCTGGAGCAGCTGTCGCAACCGCCAACAATAGCCGAGTATTCCATTACGCCCACTACTGAGGGGTGAACATGGCGGGCACCAAAGCTGATGATGGGTATCCCTCGGGCGGCTTCCACACACTCCTTGGCGGCCGTTGCCCAACCACTACAGGGGGCTAGAATGCCATCTATGGCTGTTTCATACACCCCGTAGCTCTGATAGGGAGCAGTTAGGCGCAGCACCACTTCTTTTGTCTCCATCGTCTCACCCTCAGCCAGAGCCCATACTTCGCAGTTGTCCTCAGGCAAAACCCGAGACAGCAGAGCTTTAACCTCTTCTATGCCACAGAGTATCCCCGCCCGACTGGCGAATACCTCCATAGTAGCCACCGGGTTAAGTGCCTCGTGACGCAATATATCTATAGTGCGGACAAAGTAGATATCAGCTGTCTCCCCGGATAAGACGGACTCACTGGGTTCAAATTTAGCTGGCTTGACCTGGCTAACCTTAAAGCTGGTTAGCTTTGCCCCCAGTGTCTTCTCCATATACCCTAGAGCCAAGCGATGTGCCCCTTCATTAAAGGAGGCAACGCAGTCAACGGGCACCTCCACCTCATAGTCACGAGCCCTGGCGTCAGCCACCGTTTGCAACACGCAAATATCGGTGCATATACCACAAACAATCAACTTCTCTGGCTTGAGTTGGCTCAGTTTTTTCTCCAGCGGAGTATCAAAAAAGCTGCTAAAACGCCTTTTGGGTATTACCTCACCCGGGTAGCCGGCTAATTCGGGAATACTCTCGGTTTCGACGCTACCTTCAATGCAGTGGGGAGGGAACATTTTAAACTCTAGGTCGTCGGGAGCATGATGGTCACAAATGAAGAAGAGCTTTGAGCCCTGGGCGAGTTCCTGTTCCAAAAGACCTTGGATGTTGGGGATGATGCTGCGGGCTTTAGCGCCAATATACAGGGGATAACCCTCCTCCAGGAAACCCTTGACCATGTCTGTCACTAAAACTGCATTAGCCATAGCCTTCCCTCACTTTTTAGTCTAAGTGTTGGCGCAGTTGTCGGGCTAACTCTAAGGGGTCGCTGGCGACAACACTGGCAGCATAAATCTCGACACCACCTACATCTGAGGCTCGACTGTTTAGGTTACCTCTATCTACTACCCGCACCATTACCGGGAAGCCCTCCCAGTTCTCCTCAGTTTCAGCCAGTGGTGGTGTTATCAAGCCAAGATTAAAACTGGTTACACCCATCCCGTCCCTAAAACAGGCTAGCACCTCATAAATTCTCTCTTTAAGGGAAAGATTTAGCTCGTCGGTCATGAGTATAACCTCATTATCCCGGAATGGAGTCAGACTGGCCAGGATTTTGACTCCTTCCTTGTCCAGAGCACAGCCTACCGAGTGGTGAACCCGAAACAGGTCGGCAAAATAGTTTGAGCCATAATTTTGCCGGTAGCTCAGGGCTGCCCGCCGCAGTCCCTCAATTTTAGCATAGTGCCTCCCCTTGGTCAGCATCACCTGGGCATGCCCGTGAACTATAGAGGCACCAGCCCGCCATAGATTATTCCAGACGAAGAGGAAATACTTAGCTTGAGGCTCCCTAGCCCGGGCTCTCTTTGCCCACTCCCAGGCAACATCAATATAGTCAATAACCTGCTCTTTAGAAAACTGGAGGGGATTAAATTGGTTAAAAATCACCATGCCGTGTAACCCGTCATACTTGGCAATATTGCTGGCGGTAACACAGTGCTTGCCCACCACACGGCCAAAGAGGTCTTCCGGAGTATTGGCCTCAGGATAACGGAATAAAT
>DAOWJS010000027.1 GCA_030640255.1 Dehalococcoidales bacterium
AACCTCCAATCTATTTTGGGATAAATCCAACCTTAAAAGAATACCCCACAAACTAACCCTGTGCTATAATTAGTCAAATGCTGAGCTAGAAGGTGCTATGTTCACTCATCTCCATGTCCATACCGAGTATAGCCTGCTTGATGGCATGTGCCGAATTCCCCAACTGGTGTCGCGAGCTAAAGGGTTGGGGATGGACAGCCTGGCGATAACCGACCACGGGGTTATGTATGGTGCTATTCAGTTCTACCTGGCAGCCAAGGAAGCGGGGATAAAGCCCATCATCGGCTGCGAGGTTTATCTCGCTCCCAACAGCCGCCTCAGCCGTGACGTCGGAGATAAGAACCACTATCACCTCGTTCTGCTGGCTAAAGACCAGACCGGATACCGCAATTTAATCCAGCTCACCACCAGGGCGCACCTTGAGGGCTTCTACTATAAGCCGAGGATAGATAAAGAGCTTCTTGAACAGTATCACCACGGTCTTATTGCTCTCTCTGGCTGTATCAGCGGCGAGGTTCCCCGCCTCACTCTGCAAGGGCGTCTCCAGGAGGCAAAACAGGCTGCCTTGTGGTATAAGCAGACCTTTGGTGATTTCTACCTGGAGATTATGCGGCATCCCATCCCTGAACTGGAGCAAATAAACCAGGGTCTCATATCTATGAGCAGTGAGCTGGATATTCCGATGGTAGCCACTAACGATGTCCACTATATCAACCAGCAGGATGCCTCAGCCCACGACCTACTACTCTGTATTGGGACTAACTCTTCAATCTATGATGACAAGAGAATGAAGATGGCGGGTGATTTCTTCTACCTCAAGAGCCCGCAGGAGATGGCTGAGCTATTCAGAGATATTCCCCAGGCACTGGAGAACACCGAGCGCATTGCTGAACAATGTAACCTCGAGCTTGAGTTTGGTCGCCTTTACCTCCCTGATGTAGAGTTGCCCCAGGGAAAGACTGCCGACCTGTTCCTGGCCGACCTCTGTTATCAGGGTTTGCCTCAATACTACCCTCAGCCTACCCCAGAGATAAAGCAGCGGCTTGACTATGAGCTGGAGGTAATCAAGCAGACCCAATTTGCCAACTACTTCCTCGTCGTCTGGGACATCATCTCCTTTGCCAGGAAGCAAAACATCATGTTTGGGGTTAGAGGTAGTGCTGCTGCCAGCATTGTCCTTCACTGTTTGGGTATCACTGAGATTGACCCTGTTGAGAATAAGCTGGTCTTTGAGCGCTTTCTTAATCTGGAGCGCCAGGAGATGCCCGACATAGATTTAGATTTTGAGGATGACCGCCGTGACCAGGTCATCGCCTATGTATCCCAGAGATACGGGCAGGACCATGTTGCCCAGATTATTACCTTTGGCACACTGGGCGCCAGGGCCGCCATCAGGGATGTGGGCCGGGCGCTGGGTATGCCCTATAGTGAGGTTGACCGGGTGGCTAGGCTTATTCCTGCAGCACCCAGTATAACCCTGGCTCGAGCCCTGGATGAGAATAGCGAGCTCAAAAATATCTACGGTGAGGATGCCGTAGTTCGTAACCTGGTTGACTCAGCCAAGAGGATAGAGGGCATTGCTCGTCATGCCAGCACTCATGCCGCCGGTGTGGTCATATCTAAAGAGCCCCTCACTGGATATGTCCCGCTGCAACGGCTAAGTAAGGGTAACGGTCAGGGAGCGGTTATGACCCAGTTCACCATGGAAGATATTGCCCGGATTGGTCTACTCAAGATGGACCTCCTCGGTCTGGCTAACCTCACCATCCTGGGCAAAGCCAGGGAGATTATCAGTCAAAACCAGGGCGTTGATATTGACCTGCACCATATCCCGATGGACGATGCCAAGACCTTTGAGTTGCTGTCCTCAGGGGAAACGGTTGGTGTGTTTCAGCTTGAAGGGGCGGGCATGCGCCGCTACATCAAGGAGCTTAAACCGACCACCTTCAACGATATTGCGGCTATGGTAGCCCTGTATCGTCCCGGTCCCATGGAGCACATCCCCACCTTCATCAAAGCCAAGCACGGCATTGAGCCTATCCGCTACCCCCACCCCGCCCTAGCCAGCATCCTTGAGGAAACCTATGGGGTGATTGTATATCAGGAACAGGTGCTGTTTATTGTGCAGGCTCTGGCTGGCTACAGCCTGGGGCAGGCTGACATCTTCCGCAAGGCAATGGGCAAGAAGATTCCCGAGGTTATGAAGAAAGAGAGGCGTAGCTTTATTACCGGAGCCAAGAAGAATGGATTCCCGGCTGAGGTAGCCGCTGAGGTCTTCGCTCTCATTGAGCCCTTCGCTGGCTACGCCTTCAATAAGGCTCATGCCACCAGCTATGCCCTTATTGCCTATCAAACCGCCTATCTCAAGGCAAACTACCCGGCAGAATATATTACCGCTTTCCTGATTACCCATGCCGGTCAGTTAGAGAAGGTGGCTAGTGCTGTTGCCGAATGCCGTCGCCTGGGCATTACGGTGCTGCCGCCCGATATAAACCGCAGTCAAGCCAGCTTTTCTATAGGAAAGGATGGCGACGGCAATGCCCCAGCCATCCGCTTTGGACTAACCGCTATCAAGAATGTGGGCTCTGGAGCGGTAGAGCCTATCATTGCCCAGCGGAATAAAGGGGGCGACTTCAAATCTATTGAAGACCTGTGCCGCCGTTGTGACCTGCGTGGTGTCAACCGGCGGGTATTGGAGTCTCTGATTAAGGTTGGCGCCTTGGACTGCCTCGGCAGCCGTGGCAGTCTACTCCACCGTATTAGTCGTATCCTCTCTCTGGCGCCACGGGAGCAGTACCTGCGGGAGACAGGGCAATCTACCATGTTTGACCTGTGGGGGGAGGCAATGCCGGTGCCTATGCCCAGCCTTGACCTTGAGGAAGCCGACATCTCTATCAAGGAGAAGCTAGGCTGGGAGAGGGAGCTGATGGGAGTATATCTCTCCGAGCACCCCTTCAGTTCATTTGCCACTAAGGCGGCATCGGAGAATACCACTCTGTGCGGTCAGATTGATGCCGAGCTGGCGGGACAAACCGTGGTCGTTGCCGGAATGGTAGCCTCGGTTCGCTACCTGTTCACCAGAGATAGGCGTCCTTTTGCCAGCGCCGTTCTGGAAGACCTTGACGGCAGCATTGAGGTTATGGTCTGGCCCAAGGTCTACGCCGATACCAGGGAGCTATGGCAGGAAGGAAACATACTGCTGGTTGAAGGCAAGGTAAGGCTAAGGGATGAGCGGGTGCAGCTAAACTGCGATTATGTGCGCCGCTACCAACCCGAGGCAACCCAGAGTGAGGAGGTAATTACCTCTCCACCGGTTGAGGCGCCGGCAGTAGCTGAGGAACCATCGCAAACTACTCCAGTTGAAAGCCACCGACTGGTTATCAGCCTCACTCAAACCAGCGATGAGGATAGTGATACCGCCTGTCTGCAGAAAGTGATTGACACCCTTAAAGAATTCCCCGGGCAGGATGAGGTAAAGCTATGCCTAACTAATGGGGAGAAGATTATTAATCTCAAGCTGTCTAATATATATACCAATCACTGCCCCGAGCTTCATCAGCGGCTGGTAGAGCTGGTGGGGGATGGGGGGCTAAGGGTAGAGACCACTAATAGCACTTGAGGTTAAGAATGGAGGATAAATATGGATGCGAAGCTTGCAGAACATAGAGTTCTCATGGGACATATTGAATCCCAGTTTCGGTTAATAATACAGGTGTTCACAGTTAGCCTCATCGTGTCTCTTGGACTCTTAGGTTATGCTTTCCAAATTGGGAGCTCGGCTCCATATATTTTCCTCTCTCCTATCCTAATCTTCATGCCATGCGGCTACCTTTTGGTTACATTGAGGGAAGAAATATTTCGGTGGGGCACTTATATCCGAGTTTTTATAGAGGATGGTAAAGACCTTAGATATGAGACGGCTCTGGCTCAACTCAGAGAAAAATACAACATCCGTGAATCATTAACACCCATTTATCTGAGTTATTGGGTGCTCCTAATTATCTCTGTAGTTTTGTTTGTGGTTCATTCCTTGTGGGTAGGCTCTCAATGTCTTTGGTACTGGCTCGGTTGGGGGCTAGCCATTTTTGTTATAGGTGTCATTCTTTTCCATCTTCATCGCCAATATGCTCAGATCCCTGAGAAGAAAACCAAAGAGTTCTCTAAGCAGTGGGAAAATATAAAAAAAGAATTTAAAAATTAAGATTACCTAGAGCCAGCTAACTTATGTAACGGAGCTAGACTGATATAGTAAGGGTAGATTGGAGGGGCTTTGCCCCTCTCTAAAATCTCTCCCTCCCCTTCATTTTGAAGAGCACATAATGGGGAGTCTTAGAGGGGCTCCGCCCCTCTAAGGAAAGTATCTTCCCCTTCCCCTTATCAAGGGGAAGGGGATAAAGGGGATAGGGTTACCTAATAAAAATCTAAAGGGGGGTGAGGTAGATAAACAATCCCAGTGTAGAAGACTTTGCTCCTTAGTGCTAGAATATGGGAGAAAACTTTTTACACTAATTTGAGGGGAAAGCCCAAAATGCCGGCAGATGATAAATCACTAGGGCACCGAAAAAGGTTGCGGGAAAGGTTCATTAAGTCGGGTCTTAAGGGCTTCCACGATTATGAAATCATTGAATTGCTCCTGACCCTGGGTTCCCCCCGTAAGGACTGTAAACCGCAGGCAAAAGAAGCCATTAAAAGGTTCAAAACCTTGAGAGGGGCCCTGGAGGCTCCCCCCGAGGAACTACAGCAAATAGGTGGCATTGGTCCCCATTCCGTCTTTGGTATCAAGCTGGTGCAGGAAGTAGCCAGAGAGTTCCTTAAACAGAAAATTATAGATAAGCCCGTTTATAAATCCTCCCAGGAGATTTTTGACTATCTCTACCACTCAATGCGCGACCTCAAGAAAGAGGTATTCAAGGTTCTTTATTTAAATAGCCAAAATCAGATTATTGAAGTAGTCGACCTCTTTGAAGGCACCATAAATAGCAGCGTTATCTCCCCTCGTGAGGTTATAGAAGGTGCCATTAAATACAATGCCGTCTCCCTCATTTTTGTCCATAACCACCCTGCCGGCGACCCAGAGCCCAGCCAGAACGATAAAGATGTAACTAGAGACTTAGTCTATGCCGGGGCTATTATGCGGATTAGGGTCCTTGACCATATCATAATCGGCAATGACCGATACTTTAGCTTCGCTGGCGAAGGGCTCATTGAGCAATACGAACTGGACTTCTTGAAAATCAAGGTAGGGGGAACTTCTGAGGCTAAACGAAGACTATACCGGGCTAGATTATTTCACCCCTGAGCCTCCCCGGACAGAGAGAAAATAGGGGTTTGTTGTAACACCTACCGAATGCTGGCTGCGGCTTCTAGAGAAAGAAGCCGCCTCTTCATCTCCACTCCCCCACTAAAACCACCGGGCCTGCCATCACTGGCTATTACCCGGTGACAGGGGACGATAATAGGCAGAGGGTTTCTGCTTAGAGCCTGCCCCACCGCCCGTGCCGCCCCGGGTCTCTTAATCTGCTCCGCTACCCAGAGGTAGCTCCTGGTCTTACCATAAGGGATGAGCCTGGTTACCTCCCACACCTTGTGCTGAAAGGGGGTGGCTCCTGAAAGGTCAAGTTCATCGGGGAAGGCTACCTGATGACCATCAAAGTAAGCCCTGAGGCGTTCCATTAAGTCCTCAAACCGGTGGGGGGAGCGGGTGGCATAGTTTACCCTGTCACCCAGTAGCTGGCGCACTTCTTGAGCTGAAGGTTGGGGTAAAGTGGTACTCAGCAGCCCCTTTGTCGAGCCCAATATTCCGACCCAACCCATATCAGTCTCAAAAGTAATGTACTTTAGCTCTCCGGGCGCAGTATCACCTCGGGTAGTGGTAGACTGCATCTCCACCAGTTTCTCGCCTTTATTTTGGACTACAGAGGCTCTGGCAATAGCTAGGGGCGTTAGCTTGACTAATAAGATGGTTGCCGGCGACGTTGTAGATAAGCCGCCAGGAAGATACCCGCTTTAGATTTTTTCCCGTTTACTCCAGCTCAGGCTCAATAAGCCCATAGTTTCCGTCCTTGCGTCGATATAACAGGTTAAGCTCTTCAGTATCAGCATTAAAGAACAGGAAGAAATCATGACCCAAAAGCTCCATCTGGTCTATGGCTTCATCCACCGACATTGGCTTAATGGCAAACCGCTTAACCTTAATCACCCTTTTCGGTGGTGGTGCCGTCTCTACCTCCTGGCTGAATTCACCCCTAGCCAACGAGCTACCCCTTCCCTTTCTATACAACTTTCCCTTGTAGTGCTCGATTTGCCGATTCATAATGGTGACTACTTTATCAATAGCGGTGAATAGGTCTTCTCCCCTCTCCTCACCCCGGAGCAGGGTGCCACTGCTGTTTATGGTTACCTGCACCACAAAGTGCTGCTGGGGAGACTTCGTCTTTTCTTCGGTTATTTCTACCTTGGACTCCATAATATTAGGCAGATGGCGGCTGAGCTTGCTCAGTTTGCGCTCAATGTAGCTGCGCAATGTTGGTGATAGCCGTGCGTTTTTATCGGTTATCTGTAGCTCCATTGATTCGTGTTTCTCCCCCCTTTAACGCTCTTAAATCTCTCTGGCCAGCACTAACCCCCACACTGAGCTCGCTCCGGCGGCTTTTAGTGCCGCCGCACCGGCATCAAGGGTAGCCCCAGAGGTGGAGACATCATCTATAAGTAATACTCGCTTATCCTGTAGCCTGCGGTCACGGCAGGCGAAAGCATCAGCTACATTACTTCGCCGTTCGTCCACCGTCAATGCTCTAGTCTGGGGAGGGGCATGCTTCTCTCGGACGAGGCAGTCGTTGACGACAGGTAAATTGATGAGCTTGCCTAGCTCCTGAGCCAGCAAGCAGGATTGATTATAGCCACGCTCCCGTAATCGTTTGTGGTGTAGTGGCACCGGCACCAGAACTTCTCCGGGCATGGGGTTGGTGACGAGATAATCCTGCAGCAAACTAGCCAGAGGTGCCGCCAGGGCTCTAAGGTTACGGTATTTTAGCTGATGTATCGCCTGGCGCATTACTCCATCAAATCGAAATGGGGAGCGAATGCCATCTATCTCCGCCCGCCAGCTCACACAGCCCGGACATAGTATGCCGCTGGGTTGGGGTTTACCACACCGGGGACAGAGTGGGGGCATAATTCGGGGTAACCAGCGGCGACAGGAGGAGCAAATAAAATCCCCCTCCTTCCCGCAGCCTACACACCACTGGGGAAATAATAGGTCAAGTGCTATCCCCTTGAGCTTAGCTACTTGAGGAAGCACATTCATCACCTATAATCTGGATTTTCAGGGTGAATCGCTATTCTAGCGGGAGCGGGCACTTTGTGACGCCCCACTCATAATGGGTTCGTTAAGGTAAATATCGCCATTCCTTATTTTCAGGTTGAAGCCGCAATCAGGATTGGTGCAAACCCATGCTTTGTAGAGAATGTCTGCCCCTTGACTGCCAAAGTCAGATAGGGGCACCAGGTCGCCAGTCTTGCACTTCAGGCATTTGGGAAAATTGAATTGTTCCACGGAGTCCACCTCCCGACCAAATTTGAATCCCTTGTAGTATACACTAAGTGGTGGCTGTTGACAAGGGCTTATACTGGCGCTATGTCCTGTGCTTTAGTGAATCCTCAAAATCCTGCTTCAACTGGGAGTAGAGTATTACGCCCTTAAAATTCCGGGGAATCGGCCCAAATCGTACATAATCCGGTCGGGCACCTTTTGAAACTATAGTGGAGGCTTTTTCAATGAAATCGGCCTTTAATTGTGATTCGGCATCGGCTGCTTCTTTACTGAGCTCGATGGTTACACAACAGCTATCCTCATGTTCACTTTCCAACCGAAGACCTACCACGGCCAACTGCAATTGTTCGGGGTTTAGGTGAAAGTGCTCCACTACAAATTTGCTTAGTTCGGCGGCGATTTGGTCATAGGCGTAATTGACACCACCACGGATAAGAAGTTCCGAATCTCTGGACATCCAATAATAATCTAGCTCCCCGTCCTTTCTATTCTTCAAAGTAAAGACGATGTCTCTAAGACCAGTGTACCACCCTTCCCTAAAAACAGCTTTGGTGGCTTTAGCATCGCCTATGTAGTAGCTCATGACGTTGGCACCTTGGGTAATAAGGTAACCGGGCTCACCGATTTCACAGGGACGCATATAATCCTTGCTCTCAGGGTCAATAGCCTTAACCACTTTAACTCGGGTAAACGGGAAATGCTCTCTACCAATGTAGAAGCCAATCGTTTCTTCACCTTTATAGCGGTGTGACCAACCTGCCTTGAATGCCCCCATGAGCTCGTTTTTCGACAATGTTGTCGGGGTGGCCATCACTTGGAGACAGGTTTCAGTCGAACCGAAGCGAACATGTGGCAAGCGATTGCTAAACTTGAGTATACGCTTGGTCGTTGTTGGTCCAACCGGTGCCGAGCCAATCAGGATGTCTGTTTGACTCAGCGCCTCCTTGAGCTTGGCCTTTTCAATCGGTAGTTTTGATTGAGTAGAAAGCGACTCTAAGAAATCAATATGCCGGGAAACTATAGGGGCGATGAGTAAGCCACGTTTGCTGCTAGCTGCCTCTACGAGTATCTTCCAGTAAGCCGTGGCATAACGCTGTAACAGGTGTATTATAGTTCCGCTACGCCGCATGCCCCAATCCGATAAGGCTGACGAATTGGTATGGTGCAGAGGATTAGCCAATAATAAATCCAGTGGCGTGGTTTCTGACACCCCAAAATAGTGCTCAAAGGTAAGCCGGTTAGCTAAATAGCTTCGGTGTGATAGACTAACCCCTTTAGGTTTGCCTGTGGTACCGGAGGTGAAGATAATCATTCGTTCATCATCATAACTGAGTGGTGGGTAGGTCAATTGGCTGGTAGCCTGATACCCTTCAACCTTTTCCGCTTCAAGAAACGACATGGGCAATAACTCAGGTTTTATCTCCTCCACCCTATTGGCAAAGCCATCGTCGTAGAGCATCAGTTTCGCCTCGGTTACCTTCGCCTTATAAAGGATATGCTCATTATCATCGGCTTGCCAGTTAATAGTAACCGGAACGCATCCAATCAGGACGGCGGCAAGTCTGAACGCTAAATCGTATAAGCTGTTAGCCGAAAAGGCATGGACTATTCGGTCACCTTTTGATAGCCCATGCTCACTAAGATATGCTGCCGCTGAACAAGCCAGATCCCAAAACTCTCCTCTAGTTAAGGCGAGCTTATTTGTCTCCCCTTCCTGGAAAGTGTAGTAATTCAGGAAAAGCTGGGCTCGGTCCTCAAAAGCGGCACGATACTCATCTACGGGAGAGGAAAAATGACTTAAGGAAGTAACGGGCTTTCCCGTGCTCAAGTCAAATAACCTAGTGTTGTATTCAGGCATCTGTCTTCCTCTTTCAAGTGGTTCCCTATTAACATTATATAGCAAAGCTGCTCCTGAAAACTACCTTCACCTCAGTTTATCTGCCGATCATCAAGCCGGGAAGCCACAGCGCCAGTTCCGGGAAGATAGCCACTAAAACTATGCCCAGGGCTAGTATTAGCATGAAGGGAATAGCGCCCATCAGTACTGATGACAAAGGAATGTCCGGGGCGATGGCTTTCACTATGTAAAGGTTGAGCCCCACCGGTGGGGTTACCAAGCCAATCTCCAGGTTAAGCGTCATTATCACGGCAAACCAGATTGGGTCAAAACCTAAGGGCAGGATAATCTGAAGCAATATAGGTGCCACCAGCAATATTACCGCCGCCGGGGGTATGAACATACCCAGTATCAGGAGGAAGATGTTTATGACAATCATTATCCCCCATCGCCCCAACGGCAAGTCCAATATTGCCTCGGCCAATGCTTGAGTAGCGTAGGCATCGGATAGGGCGTAGCCGAAGAACAGGGCTGCGGCCATTATCAACAATATCATGGTGCTCTCATTTATGGCGGTTCCAAATATGCTCTTAAGTATCTTGGGTCGGTAAGCCCGGTAGATGATAACGCAGAGCAAAAGGGACAAGAATGCGCCTACCCCCGCTGCCTCACTGGGGGTCGCCCACCCCAGGTAGAGAGAGCCCATAACGGCAAATATAAGGAACAGGAAAGGCAATATCCGGGGAAGATATACGAATCTGTCTTTCCAGGTATAAACTACTTCCCGGGGTACAGGCGGGACTACGGCCTCCTCGGGGTTGGGGACGGGTCGGGGTTCCTGAGGCTCTCGCCTTTGGCGCCTGATAACGAAGAAGTGAAAGTAAATGACGATATAGATAGCCATAATCAGGGTTACCATTACGCCGGGTATGATACCGGCTATGAAGAGCTTACCTACGGAGGTCTCAGTGGCTACCCCGTAGATAATCATGGTTATACTGGGGGGAATGAGGATGCCTAGACTTCCCCCTACGGCAATTAATCCGGTGGCAAAGCTAGGGGGGTAACCTCGACGTCTCATCTCGGGAATACCTACCCCCCCGATGGCTGCTGCCGTGGCCGGGCTTGAGCCGCATAGAGCGGCGAAAATAGCGCAGCCTATTATATTACTTATGCCTATGCCACCGGGAAGCCAGTGAAGCCACCGGTGTATCACCTCATAGAGGTCAAAACTGGCCCTAGATTTAGCTATTGGTGCCGCCATGAAGATGAATAGCGGGATAGCCAGCAGAGCGAATTTATCCAGGCTACTGTAGATTACGTAGGGAATGACGGTCATGTTTTCCGGAGACATGATGAGTATGAACAGAATCGCCGTCCCCGCCAGTCCCGCCCAGATGGGTATCCCGGAGAGGAGCACCACCAAGGCGGTACCAAACATAATTATGCCCCACATAAATGGGGTCACTTCCATCTTTGCCCTCCCTTTCTATGTTTCTTTTATGGGGATGGGGATGGTTTATGCTCTTGTTGGCTTCTTGAATAAATCTCTAACCAGAGCAATCTTTCTGGCAATATGGACAATATACTGGATGGTAAGAAAGGTCATCCCCAGAGGCAACATTAAATAGGGGAAAATGAGCGGCGGGCCCCACAGGGATTCAGAGTGATAGCCAGCCTCATACGCCTCCCACCACATCGGCCATGAATACCAGGCTATCACCCCGGCGATGAGGATGCCCAGTACTGAGGTTACCAGGAGAAGAACTTCCCGAGGCCTGGGGGGCAGGAAGTTGGTTATGATGTCGATATGGATATGCCCCCCATGCTTCAGGCCATAGGCGGCGCCCACATAAGCGGCCATCATGAGGAGATATATGGCAAGCTCTGTCTGCCATATGGTGGGCACCTCCATATATCTTACTATCACTTCATGAACGACTATGACGCTTGCAGCAAATATACCAATAGCACAGGCATAACCGGTAAACTCGCTCCAACCATCAATAATCCGAGCTATTGGGGTTACCACTCTTTTGCCAAGCTCATTTATACGCATGTCAGCAGGAACCTACTAACCTTTCATCGCATTGTAGGGAGCCTTGGGAAAGTGTTTAGTCTATGGCAGCCAGGGCCAGGTCCAGTAGCTCCTGTCCACCCTCAACGGTGTCGGCAAACTCCTTCCATGCCGTCTCCTTGGCAAACTCGAGCCAGGCATTCCACTCATCCTCGGTCATGTAGTGCATCTCTACCCCTGCCTTCTCAAACTCTACCTGTAGATTCTCAACATCCTTCAAGAAGTTAGGCAGGACCCAGGTGTCCTGAATCTCAGCGGCACAGGCATCAAAGATGCTCTGCTGCTCCGGGGTCATCTTGTTATACGACTTTGTCCCTATATATAGCCCCTCTTCCATGTACCAGATAGCGTAATCTCGCGGCACATTGATGTAACTCACCTGCTCAAACAGCTTGTAGGAACACCAGGAGGCGGAGGAGGTCAGGGCGGAATCCAGAACCCCGGTGGCCAGGGCGTGGTAAAGCTCGGAGGAGGGCATACTGGTGATAGCTGCCCCAGCCTCTCTGAGCATAAACTCGAACTTCTTACCGGCGGCTCTCATTTTATGGCCGGCTACATCCTCGGGCAAGATAATCTGGTTCCTCTTGCTGGCTGGTCCGCCATCACACCAAGCCCAGATTGCGTGTCTTATATCGTTAGCCAGCAATAACTCGTCTACACTCTTACCTATCTCTTTATCTTTCCAGGCTAATGCCGATTCCATATTAGGGGTTATGCAGGGCATTAGGGTAATGGACAGTTGAGGCACCTTCCCCGAGGCGTAGTCTAGGGGAAGCACCATAATATCCAGCGCCCCGGTGCGCAGGGCATCCCACTGCTCTTTGGGCGCGAACAGCGCTTTGGCGGGGTAGTAGGTAAAAGTTATACTGCCACCGGTCCGCTCGGTAACCAAGTCCCCAAGGGCATGGGCCATCCGGTCACGGACATCCCCCGCAGCCCATTGGTGAGATACCTTAAAGTTAACCGGAGGCCCTATGGCCTCGGTAGGTGTTGGTGCTGGCGCTTCTGGGGCGCAGGCGCCCACGAAGGGCATCACTGCCACTATTAAGGCTAAACCAATGACCCCAATTAGTATTGGAACCTTCTTCCTTTTCAATTGAAACCTCCTTCAAATTTACTTTAGGACTCACCAGAAAATCTCTCATGCACCATAAGCACCTCCTTGTAACTATGACTAGCGTTAAACTATTCTTTACAAGAGCCATGCTACGCTAGGGCGTTAACACTACTACTTTAATTATCCTTTTGTCAATACATTGTTGGCTTCTTTAGCCCAACTGAGCTAATCCGACTATAAATAGCCCCTTCTCTGGTTAGCTGGCTCTTCATCAGGCTGATAGCCTCTACTTTAAAGGTATAAGCCTCTTCAAATCTGGTGCCAACAATAAGCTGCCCCAACCTTTGCCGTTCCTCTAATGATGCCCGGTCACGAAGGCGAGCCAGGGTCAGGTGGGGGGTAAACGGTCGAGACTCGGGGGCAAAGCCCAATCGGGCTAGATTAGACTCAAGGTTTTGCTGAAGCTGACTTATCTTATCTACTTCCCCGCTTATCCCCACCCAGACTACCTGAACCCGCCTCAAATTGGGGAAAACGCCTAGCTCCTTGACCTTTAACTCAAAGGGGGATATTCCCTGGACAGCCACCTCCATCGCCCTGGTTATTTCACCAGTTCTATTTATAGCTACATTGCCCAGGAACTTTAGCGTCAGGTGAATACTATCCGTGTCAACCCACTTCACCCAAGGTTGCTCGCCCACCTTCAGCCGAGCTTGTAGCTGGGAAAGCCCTGTTTTTACCTCATCAGGTAGCTCAATAGCAATAAAAGAGCGGACTTGCTCCATAACTCAAGCCTTCTCTGGCTAGTCTTTAATACCCAGTAGCCTCTGGGCATTACCCGATAGGATAAGGCTCCTCGTTTCCTCAGGCAAATCCAGGGAATTAATCTCCTTAAGCAGTTGACCCGGTGTCAGCAAGGGGTAGTCACTACCAAAGAGAATCTTGTCAGCACCGACCAGTTGGATAACCTGATTATATATCTGAGGACTGTATAGAAAGGGCGAGGCTGCGGTATCAAAAAAGACATTGGTCATCGCCTGTTTTACCTCAGGCATTAAGGCATAGAAGGGTAAACCACCACCCCAGTGGGCACAGACTATGGTTAAATTAGGGAAGCTGGTGATGAAGGGGTAGAGCATATCTGGGGTAATACCCCCCTTGCCCGGGTACTCATGCCCTACTGGCTCCGAGGCGTGAGTGAGCAGAATTAGCCTGTGCCTGGCTATTACCTCAATAAAGGGCTTCATCATCTCCTCATCCCTGAGGTCGAATAATTGCACGTCCGGTCTCATCTCACCAACCCCTCTTATCCCGCCTTTGACGCAGCGCTCTATTTCAGCAATGGCGGCTTCATAAGAGTTGGGCTGGACACTACAGAAGCCTATCAAACGGTGGGGGTAGCGGGCAATTGACTCCAAGATGTAGTCGTTGGTTTCAACACACATCTCGTGCGTAGTCCAGCCGTAATTAACAATAACTGAAATGTCAACCCCGTCTTTGTCCATGCTGGCAATGAGCTCATCAGCCGTGGCCAGTCTGGCTTTGGGATTGGAGTAGAGGATAGCGAAACAGGGGTCACTATCAATATACTTACTGCGGTTTTTCTTTATCTGGGGCGAAAATACATGGGTATGAAAGTCAATAATCATCGCCAGATTATAGCAAACCACCTAGCTAACTTCAACCCTGGTGCGGGGTGAATGGCCCTATGTTACCCCGGCATCAGCATCAGCACCAAACCTGTAGCCAGTAACACTAAACCTATGACTAAGCCTATAACTAATAACCTCATGTCCATTTCTAGAACCTCCTCTACTAATTAGTTAACGGACTCTGCCGCAAAAAGTTAGCTCCCCTGGAAAAACAGAAAGCACCCCCGAAAGGGGGTGCTTCTCCCTTAGCAGCGGCGACTTTTGCGGTCACCACTTGATAGTCTGGCAGTGTTTGAGTTATTTCTCTTTGTCCTTACGATTTCTTTTACTGGGTGCTCTTCTCTATAATATGGAAAGCTGGCTCTTCTTCAGGACCCTCTAAATTATCGAAGTACTCTATTTCGTACTTCCCTGGTACCTTCTTCGATACCTTATAGTACTCTCCAGAGGTTACTTCTACCAACCTGACCACCTTCCCTTCAGTTAGGTCAACCTCGGCAGCCCAGTTCTTCTCTCCCAGTTCAATTGCAACTCTCGCCAGCGCTCCCGAGAACTCCTCTATCTCTCCAGTTCCCTCATTCAACCTTGCCCCAAAGAAATACGCAGGCGAGACCTTGCCTATGCTGGCTCCTTTATCAAGCAGTTCCTGAACCCTGGGGTCAGCCTTAGCGATATTGATTGCCTCTTGCTCATCGGCCGCGGTGAACTCTGGCATAGGCACTACCTCGACCTTAGTTACCTCTTTGGTCTTCAAGTCTACCTCGGTGAGGATAATCCCAAACTCTCCTTCACATATAACTATTCCCTCGTCATCTACTATCTTTATCACCTTTATCACCTTTACCTCTCCATCACCGAGAGCTGCCTTAACCTGTGGGCTGTTCTGGGCGATTTCTGCCGCCAGTGCCTCAGACGATTGCCCGGTAAGTGCTGGTACTGTTATTGCCAGTCCGGTAATCAGTACTATAGCTAGTACACTGACTAGAGCTGTTTTCCACACCGGCTGTCGTGAAACTAGTTCTCTTATCATGTTTATCCCTCCTTTTACTTTAGATTTTGCCAGACCCCAAATAGTAACCCCAAGTTGTTCCTCAGCCTCAAGCCGCTGCCGTAACCCTGCCCATATCTGCGGTGAGGGGGTAACCCCGGCTGCCGTTACCCTGAGGGCTTGACGAAGGTTGTACTGAGTGGCAGCTAGTGCTTCCAATTCCTTTCGACAGCGTAGGCAAGCGGAAAGGTGAGCCCGGATTTGCTCTTGCTCTTCAGGCGTCACCTCACCATCAAGGTAAGCGGTAAAAAGTTTACTTATATCTTTGCAGTTCATAGCCTCCTCCCTCTTCTATATTGATGCTTCTCTTTGCTGAATGCCCAGTTGCTCTCGCAGAGATTTGAGTGCCTGGTTAAGTCGGGACTTGACCGTCCCCAAAGGAATGTTCAGCACCTGGGCGATTCCATCATAGGACAGGTCGTTAAAATATCTCAGAACCAGTACCGGGCGGTGCTTACCATCTAGCGAATTCATTGCCTTTATTAACCTTTCGTATTCCCAGTTACTCATTAAAGACTCCTCAGGTAGTTCTGAGCTCTTTGTCTCCGGCAAGTGAAATCCATCGGCTCCAGCCTCATCCAGAGAGACAAGCACAGGTTGTTTCTTGCGGTGTTTGCTTACACACTGGTTGACGGTAATACGATGCAGCCAGGTGGTAAGTTTCCCTTTCGTTGGATTAAAGCTACGGCGAGACTTCCACACGGTCACAAACACCTCCTGAAGGATATCCTCTGCCTCTTCTCTATTGCCAGTCATAAGATAGGCAGTCCTAAATACCAGCCCTTGATGCTGCTGGAAGAGAGCCTCAAAGGCACTTATATCGCCTGACTGCCACTTCTCGGTCAAATCCATCTCTATACAAGTATACGCAATTTGGGTGAAAAAGTTCACAAGGCAAGGGAGGCAAGGTAAAGGGGTAAAGTCAATAAAAGAGGTTATTTACTGAGGGAAGCTTGAAGCGGGGGTTATTATCAATATATTTACTGCGGTTTTTCCTTATCTGGGGCAAAAATACATGGGTATGAAGGTTAATAATCATTGTCACTGCAGTCTTCTATCTTTGCTTTTGTTCTGGCTCTTCGGCAGGTGTCTCCTCGGCTGGTGCCTCAACCTCAGCTGCTACCTCCTCTACCACCCGGGCTTCGCTTACCTTCACTACCATTTGGTCGGGGTCGGTAAAGACAGTAATATCCGGGCTAAGAATGATGTCCCTGACATAGATTGCCTGCTCTACCTTCTCCAGCGGACTCAGGTCAACCTCTATCTGAGGTGGGAGCTTATCCGGCAGGCACTCAATACTCAGACTGGTGAGAGTATGGGTCAGCATACGTCCCTTTAACTGCATGGCTGGGGCTTCGCTAACCAGGACAATAGGAATATCTGCCTTTATCTTTTCTCTCTTTCTTACTTGGTAGAAGTCGACGTGGAGCAGTTGTTCACCTATTGCATCCCTTTGAATTTCACGGATGAACACACTCCTGGGCTGCTCGTCAGCGTCAATCTCCAGAGCAATAAGTCTGGTTGTTCCTGCCTGAGCTATAATCCGCTTAAGCTTAGCGGTGTCACACTGCAGGTGAAGCGACTCCAGACCGTGTCCAAAAAGGTGGGTTGGGGTGATGCCCTGTCGGCGTAAAAATCTCGTCTTCTTACCTAATATGTCTCTTTTGGTAGCTTGTATTGTTAGGTCTGCCATTTATCTTCTCCCTACTATCACTCTATTTAAGCAGAGATAGAGGTGAAAATCAATTCGGTCTGGCGGATAGGCTATTTATGTTGATAAAGCTTTATAGACTTGGGTCAACAAGTTGTTGTATAATTAATTAGATACAGGGGTGTTGATGTCGCTATCTGAAATGGGAAATTCATTATCCAAAGCCTCGGCAGAGAATGTGAGCGCCGAGGTTTTTTCATCAGCCATAGCCGAAGCTAAACCGTTATCGGTCAAGGAAATGGAGGCTATAGCTAAACGGCTGCGCCGCCACATTATTTCGATGATAGGCAGGGCAGGCAGCGGTCACCCCGGTGGCTCCTTATCCGCCGTGGAGATTGTTACCGCCCTTTATTTCCGGGTACTTAGACATAAGCCTCAAGACCCCGGCTGGTCAGACCGGGACCGGTTTATCCTCAGTAAGGGACATGCTGCCCCGGTGCTTTATGCCGTTCTGGCGGAGTGTGGCTATTTCCCGGTAGATGAGCTAACCACGCTACGACGGCTAGATACTCGCCTTCAGGGTCACACCGACTGTACGGTTACCCCGGGGGTAGAGATGTCAGCCGGTGCCCTGGGGCAGGGATTATCCTTTGCTATTGGCGTCGCCCTCGCCGGTCGGCTCAACTCACAGAAGTATAGGGTATATGTGCTACTGGGTGATGGTGAGTGTAATGAGGGGCAGGTGTGGGAGGGGGCTATGGCCGCCGCCCACTTTAAGCTGGATAACCTAGTGGCAATTGTGGATAACAACGGGCAGCAGATTGATGGCTGGAACCGTGAGGTAATGAATCTTGACCCCTTTAATAAGAAATGGCAGGCCTTTGGCTGGCGGGTCATTGAGGTTGATGGCCACCACCTTACCCAGCTTACTCAAGCCTTTGACCAGGCAAAACTGGTTAAAGGGCAGCCAGTGGTCATCATTGCCCATACTATCAAGGGCAAAGGGGTCAGCTTTATGGAGAATAATCCCGATTTTCACGGTAAGGCTCCCAATGCTGAGGAAGTAGAGATAGCCCTGAAGGAGCTGGAGTAGAAATGCCCCAGGAAGTTTCCCTGAGGGAAGCCTATGGTCAAACCCTGGTTGAGCTGGGTAGGGAGAATCCGGATATCGTGGTGCTGGACGCTGACCTGTCACGGTCAACTATGACCTGTTTCTTCGCCAGAGAGTTTCCCCATCGCTTCTTTGATTGCGGCATCGCCGAGCAGAATATGGCGAGTATTGCTGCCGGATTGGCTGCCTCAGGCAAAATACCCTTTGCCAGCACCTTTGCTGTTTTCGCCCCCGGTCGCTGTTTTGACCAGATTCGTATGTCTATTGCTCAGCCAGGGCGGAATGTTAAGCTGGTAGCTACTCACGGTGGCGTCAGCGTAGGCGAGGATGGCACCTCACACCAGTCCATTGAAGACCTGTCCCTGATTGGTTCCCTGCCCGGCTTCACGGTTATCGTTCCTGCCGATGCCATTGAAACCGCTCAGGCAGTAAGAGCCGCTGCCGCCAGCTATGGACCGTTCTACATCAGGCTGTGCCGTCCCAAACTACCGCTGGTCTATAACCAGGATTACCGCTTTAATCTGGGTAAGGCGGTAACTATGAAGCCCGGGAAAAAGGTAACTATTATCGCTATCGGTATTATGGTGGCGTCAGCCATTGAAGCCGCTGATAACCTGAAGCGGGAAGGCATAGACTGCTGCGTATTGAATATGTCCACCCTCAAGCCTATTGATGAGACGGTCATAATTAAGGCGGCCGCTGAGACCGGGGCTATTATTACCGCTGAGGAGCACCTGGAGCATGGCGGGCTGGGCAGCATCGTAGCCCGGGTGGTAGCCAGACACCATCCGGTGCCGATGGAGATGGTAGCCATTAAAGATACCTATGCCAAATCAGGCAAGCCTGCCGAGCTTCTACAGAGATACGGACTCACCGCTAAAGATATTGAGCAAGCTGTCCGTAAAGTGACGAAAGGCAAAAAAGGTTGACATAACTACAAAAACAAATCCAATCTATCTGGATAGGAATTGTTTCCCTGTTTTTATTAACAGTGTGCCAAAAGTAAATATAGTTTGACTAGGCGCTTCTTACCCTTGAGGTACTAACCGCTCGCCTTGTTCTGAGGAAATGAGTAAAGCCCACCAAGCAGGGTAGAGCCATACTGTAGCCGATGAGCAACCCGGGAGCTCCCAACCACCAGCACACCAGC
>DAOWJS010000045.1 GCA_030640255.1 Dehalococcoidales bacterium
ATCTTGGATGATGAAATCTACCGACTGGTAAGAAGAGGGCATAAGGTGGCAGATGTGGTTAACGCCACCACAATGCTCAAGGAGCGGGGGTTTAAGGTGCACTACCACTGGATGCCGGGATTACCCGGTTCAACCCCAGAAAAGGACCTGGAGCTCTCGGCAAGGCTGTTTAGCGATGCTCGCTTTAAGCCAGATGGCTTGAAGCTATATCCGACTATGGTGGTGGAGGGCACCGAGCTGGAGAAGTGGTATCAAGACGGGCGCTACCAGCCATACCCCCCTGACACGATGATTAATCTGCTGGTTGAGATTAAGTCCATGGTGCCCAAGTATGTCAGAATCTCAAGGCTGCTGCGTGACATCCCGGCTAAGTTTATTACCGCTGGTTTAAAGGATTCGCTACGGGATGTGATTAGGCAGCGAATGAAGCGGCAAGCTATTGAATGTAAGTGCATCAGGTGCCGGGAGTATGGTCACCGGGCACGGGATGGCTGGGAAATAGGCGAACCCCGGCTGGTAAGAATGGATTATGAAGCCTCAGGTGGTAGAGAGATTTTTCTATCCTTTGAGGATGAAAAGGAAACGCTATTTGGCTTGCTGCGGATGAGGATTCAATCTAAGCCCATAGCTGGACTGGGTTACGAGGTTGGGGGAAATCTAGCCGTAATAAGGGAACTACATATATATGGACCTGAAGTTCCCCTTAGTGAGCGGAAAGAAGGGACGGCTCAGCACAAGGGTCTAGGTAAGGCATTACTAAGGGAGGCGGAAGGCATTGCTGCCAGTGAGTTTCAGGTGAAGCTGATGGTTGTTTTGAGTGGAGTCGGCGCCAAGGAATACTACCGCTCTGAGTTTGACTACAGCTCGCAGGGAGACTATATGGTTAAGAGTCTGTAGGCTCAGAGAAGCCCTCCTCTAGCTGCTCCAGCCGGGCATCCCCAATGCCAAAATGATGAGCTATTTCATGCCTCACTACCCTCTGTATTTCGGCAACAATCTCGGCGTTATGTCCACATTGAGCCTCAATTGGCTTTTGAAAGATACTTATTTTATCCGGTGGCACCAATCCGTAGTGACTACCCCGTTTGGTTAGAGGCACCCCTTGATAAAGACCCAGCAGAGTTTGTCCACGTTTCAGTCCTACCTCAGCCAGTTGACCTTGGGTTGGCCAATCCTCCACCACCACATCAATGTTTTCTAGCCTGGTGCGAAACTCTTCAGGCAGACTATCCACTGCCCTTGCTACCAGCCACTGAAATCGTTCTCTGTCCATAGACTAATCTCTCGCTGGAGGTAAAAATTTATGGAGACCTGCTGAAATGGCGGTAAGTCAAGGGCTTCAGCGTCGTCCCCTTTTCTGAGCTTCTCACCCCTCCTCTTCATCATTTTCTAGCACTCCGAGCTTTAGCTTCTTTTTAACCTTTTCTGGAATTCCTTCTGGTAGGGTAGCTTCCTCCGGAATTTCACCTAAAGCACCCTTTTCCTTTAATGCCTCAACTGCCCTTTCATGACCCCTTACCGAGACACTCATTGCCCTTTCAATGGCCGGTTTGGCTTGCTCAGGCACCTTTTCATAAACTTCAGCCAGAACCTTTAGGTGGATGGAGGTCGCCTTGGCAACCAACTGTTCAACTGTGGTTGTATCCTTACCCAATCCTTGAGCAATTTCAGAGATTTCCTCCCCAAATTTATTTAGCCTCTCAAATTCTTCTAAAGCCTCTTCTACCTCCGCGGTTTCACCTTCTTCAGCCTTTGCCTTGGCTCTGTTAAGTCTGGCTTCAGCTGCTTTCAAATTAATCTCAATTGCTCTTTCTGGATTTTCTCTGGCTAGAGTTCGTAACGCATTTTCCTGCCCATTGATGGATACGCTTCTAGCTTGGGTAATGGCTTCCTTGGCTTCTTCGGGAACAATGTCCATTACTCCATCTAAAACGGAAAGGTGCTTTGAGGTGGCTAAAGCCACTATTTCCGATATGTCTGACACATCTACACCTTCCCTTGTTGTCTGTTCCATCCTTTCTGTAGCTAAATTAATATATTCATCATAGCCATTGGTAGCTCCCTTTACTGCGTTTGGCTTATTTTTATGTGCCATAGCCTGAGCTTCAGCTAGTCTTTCTTCGGCATATGTAAGAGCCTTCCTAGCCTTTGCCTCAGCACCAAGAGTAAAGAAAAGACCTATCTTCTTACCCCAGATGTCAGCAAAGTAGAAGGGGCTGTCGGGTGTAATGCCTGGACTGGGCAATTGCAATTCCTCATCTTGAGCATAAGCAGTGCCGCCAAAGAGAAGCGAGATAACTATGACCCAGCTAAGCAAAATTATCCCGAACCTTTTCATTATTTACCTCCTGCTTAAATTTATACTCAATTTATTATAACGAAAAAGTCGCCACTTGGTTAGCAGCAATCTGGAGGATTTTGAAAAGGGAGGTTAGTTTCCCATAGCCTAATCTCGTGAATTTCAACCCGGCTCACTACCTATTACCCTTCAGGTAGTCTATAGCCCATTGGATGGCGTCCTCTCCCTCAAGCTCAAGTTCATAGTCGGGGTATATTCCTTCACCTTCTATGGGGCGACCGTTGGGGGTGAGCCAGCGAGCCGTGGTTATATATAACCCGGAACCATCTTTGAGCTGGTGCAGGATATTGACACTGCCCTTGCCGGAGGTTGTGGTGCCGGCAATGGTAGCGCGGGCATAATCCTGCAGGGCTCCAGCCAGCACCTCGCTGCCGCTAGCACTATAGCTATCTACCAGAACCACCAGAGGCAGGTCGGTAGCTACTCCGTTGGGTCTAACCATGATAGCTGAACTCTTTCCCTGGTTGTCCACTACATTGACGACCACACCCTCCTCCAAGAAGTGGCTAGCTACATCAATCACTACTTGGAGTAGGCCACCGGGATTACTACGCAGGTCAAGGATGATACCCGTTGGTGCTACCCAGGTTATAAACTGGAGCACAGAGGATAACTCCTCATTGGTGCGCTGAGAAAAATGGGTAATACTAATGTAAGCGATGTCTCCCCTCATCTCAAAGTCGACACTGGGCAGCTCAATTTCAGCTCTAATTATCTCAATTTCCACGGGCTCGGTCTCATCCTGGTGAAGGATAAGGAGCCTGACGGGCATCCCCTTTGGTCCACGGATTTTAAGCACTGCCTCAGCTATACTCATCCCTGAGGTAGAGCTACCATCAATTTCCAGAACTTTATCGCCAGCTCTAATACCCGCTTTAGCCGCTGGTGAATCAGCAATGGGGGCGATAATCATTAGTTGCCCATCCTTAATTGCTACCTCGGCTCCTATACCCTCAAATTTTCCTTCCATGCCACTCAAAGCCAGTTGGTAGGTTTCGGCATCTAGGTATGAGGTGTAGGGGTCATCCAGCGCCTCCACCATACCCTTGATGGCTCCCTGACTCAATAGGCTAGCATCGAGCCGGTCCTTATCTACGTAATCCTGGAAGATGATGTTCCACGCCTCGGTTACAATATCAAGACTCTGCCCCGGGCTTGACGGAGTTCTGGCACCTAGAGCACAGCCAGCCCCAAAAGACAGGACAAGGCTCGACACCAATAATAGGGCGATTACCATAATTTTTATTGTTTTGGACATTGCACTTACTCCACTTAATGAGTTTGGCGACAAGATTTATTTATAATTTATATTAAAGGAAGCTAAAAAGCAAAAGGGGATAGGGTTATAGATAAGGCGCAGATTTATGAGCCGGGTAATTAAAGGTTAGGTTAGGCGGTAGAATTGGCATCTTTACCGGTGTAAACCTTCTGCTTTTCAGCGGTGGCGATGTCTACCATCCTAATAGTATCTTCTATATGGGTAAGACTGAGGGATATCCCCAGCCTTCGTAACTCGGCATAGCCCAGTCCCCGGAACAGCCGGTGCCCAGCTACCCAACACATCTCATCATAGAGAGCTGGCCATTCCTTCCCGTGGCGTTGAACACAGTAGGCAACAAAATCATGAGCTACCGGATTAGCAGTTTCCACCGGCATCTACTATATGCTTAACCGAGCTGGCTGGCAAACTTGCTGACGGCGGTTGGCATTATATTTTTAACCTTGGTTAGACTGTGAAAACCCTCAATTATTAGGTTTTACTTCCCTTTTCTCGGCTCCAATCTGGAAGTGAAAGGTTTATTTTAAACAGGTCAAGTAAACCTGTAAGCCGAGTTCTGTACTCCGACTGGTCGGAGCGGTGACCATCTATCTAGCCCTGATGTTACCATCAGGGTCAAGCGACCAACCC
>DAOWJS010000068.1 GCA_030640255.1 Dehalococcoidales bacterium
AAAAGAGGGTAATATAACGCACAAAGGGGGACGTGTTGGTGCCAAGGAACTAGCCGACAAGCTGATAACTTGTCTCTCTGATGAAGGTGTTGATAGAGGAAATTTAGTTAAAGGTCTCAGAAGTCTTTACTAAAAGACGGTTATCAAAGGTAGTTCGGATGGCAAAGCCCCTCTAAGGAAACTACCCCCTTGAAAGGAAAGTCAAAGAGAGGCGAAGCCTCTCTTACATAACTAGCTTCCCCTTCCCCTTGCTAAGGGGAAGGGGATAAAGGGGATAGGGTTACTAAACAAAAATTAAAGGGGGAGAGGTTGAAAATCCTCCACTTTGCCGACCTTCACCTCGGTGTGGAAAGCTACGGACGCATTGACCCGGCTACCGGGTTATCCACCCGTCTCCTTGACTTCCTGTCCGCCCTTGACCAGGTTATAGACTACGCCCTGGAAAATAAGGTAGACCTTGTCCTCTTCTGCGGCGATGCCTATAAGAGCCGTGAGCCCAGCCAGACTCACCAGCGGGAGTTTGCCAAACGCATTAATCGCCTGTCCACCGCCGGCATCCCCATCTTCCTCCTCATTGGCAACCACGACCTACCCAACGCCATAGGTCGGGCGACTACCACCGAAATCTTTGATACTCTGGCGGTTAAAAAGGTCTATGTCTCCAACCGCCCCGCTCTTTACCGCATCCCGACCTCAAGCGGCACTATTCAAATAGTCTCCCTACCCTGGCTAAGACGCAGCGCCCTATTAAGCAAAGAAGATACCAAAAATCTCAACTTTGACCAGATTAACCAGAGGCTACAGCAGGTGCTAACCAATATTATTGCTGCCAATATCCCCAAACTTGACCCCGGGCTACCCTCAATACTGGCGGCTCATGTCTGGGTCTCAGGGGCAAAAGTAGGCTCAGAGAGGTCAATGACCATCGGGCAAGAGCATGCCCTACTGCTAAGCAATGTTGCCCATCCTGCCTTTGACTATATCGCCCTGGGTCATATTCACCGACACCAGGTCTTGAGCACTAATCCACCAGTAGTTTACGCCGGTAGCCTGGAGCGGATAGATTTCGGCGAGGAAGAGGACGACAAGGGGTTCTACCTAGTAGAAATTGAATCGGATACGGAAACCAACCAAAGGCAAGTCTCCTTTGACTTCCACCGGGTAGAAGGGCGCCGTTTCCTCACCATTAACATCGGTATTGAGCCCCAGCACACCGACCCCACACTAACCGTGCTCGGAACTATTGCCGAGCAAGAAGAAGGGATTAAGGATGCCATAGTCCGACTCCAGATTAGCCTGCCCGCCGGGACTGAAGGCCAGCTTAGAGATAACGACCTCAGGAACGCCCTAAAAGAAGCTCACTATTTTACCATCGCCAAGGATATACAGCGAGAGACCCGCCTCAGACTGGGCAAGTGGACCGCTGAAGAGATAGCCCCCCTTGACGCCCTAAAAGCCTACCTGGAGTCAAAGAAAATACCTCCAGAACGAGCCAAGATTCTGCTTGAGTACGGCGAGAGGCTTATCCAAGAGCAGAGGACTAAATAGGGATAAAAGGTCTTTTGAAGGAGTAACTAAGAGGGGCGAAGCCCCTCTTTTTAATGTCTCTCCCCCTCTCCTTTGAAGGAGAGGGGGACACAGGGGGTGAGGTAGATAAATAATGTCACTCCCTATGAGATTGTTTACCAACCCCTCACCCTTTATCCCTCTCCCCTTGATAAGAGGAGAGGGAAGAGAATTTGTTAAAGGGGCTTCGCCCCTTTTAATCCCTTTACTAAACAGCCCGTCCCTATTTCTATTGACGGGTCTTGGCGGCGTGTTATACTACGCTAAAAATAATCGGTAATGGGGAGGTCCTTCATCTTTACATCCGACTGCTCATCTGCTAAAATATAGCCAGTAACAGAAATATAAAAGCCTTCCGGCTAAAAACAAAGTCACTTACTTAGAGCTTTGCAATCTTGCAAGCATTTACAAAGGCTTTGCAGGATTTTTGTTTAAAATAAGGAGGTAAAGAACTTGAAAGGAAAGATAAAGAGGCTCATCCGGGACCGAGGTTTCGGTTTCATCACTACTGAAGACGGCTCCGAGGTCTTCTTCCACCGCTCCGCTTTAGTTGAAGAGGATTTTGATGCTCTGGAAGAGGGCACCAGTGTAGAGTTCAACCTAGAAACAGGGCCTAAAGGACCTCGGGCGACGAATGTAAATACAGAAAAAACCGAGTGAAATAAGGGGGGCAGTTCACGAAGAAGAATACCTCACCCGCCGCTTATGGTGAGCCAGAGCCAGGCAACCAGAATACCTAATGCCGCCCCGACAATGACCTGAAATGGTGTATGCCCGATGAACTCCCGCAGGTCACGCTCCACCTCAGCTATGGGACGCCTAAACCTGAGCTCTCTAACAATGCGGTTTAAAACAACCGATTGTTGTCCCACTGATTGCCTCACCCCGGCGGCATCATAGGTAACAATCAAAGCTAAAATAACCGCAATGCCAAAGACTACTGACCCCACACCCTGGGTCATGGCCACCGCTGTAGCCAGCGCACAGACTATTGCTGAATGCGCACTGGGCATACCACCACTGGCGACAAAATAACGCAAGTCCAGTCGTTTCCCTCGCACCAGTATGACGAGTACCTTTAGCAACTGTGCTACCGCCCAGGCACAAATAGATATCACCAGCACATTAGTCATAATAATTTCGTATAACCCCCTATTTTGCTTTAGCTCAGTTTGGACGAAGATGCCGCATCCGCCACTGGTTAAGGTATCGGACTACTTCATCATCGCTAAGGTCATACCACTGGCGATAGAAGTCAGACACATAGAATGTGGGCATAAACCCCGTAGTGCAGGTTACCACCTTGTCCGCCACCCTCTCTAACTGCTTTACCGCTATTGCCGAAGCACAGGGTACCGCAACTACGATTTCCTTCGGATGACGATGACGCACTGATTCCACCGCCGCCATCATAGTGATGCCCGAGGCTAGTCCATCATCTATAACTATCGCCGTTTTGCCATTGACACTAACCAGTGGTCGGTCCCCCCGGTAGAGCAGGCTCCGTCGTTTAATCTCGGCTCTTACTCTGCCCGCCTCATACTCTACCTGCTGCCGGCTCAAGCCGACTCTCTTTACTAGCTCTTCATTGAGGAAAATTATGCCATCGTCGGCAATGGCACCAAAGCCCGCTTCAGGGTTTAGTGGTATGGGAATCTTACGGCAAATAATCAGGTCTAAGTCAGCGTTAAGGGCGCTGGCTACCTCCAACGCCACCGGCACACCCCCGTTGGGGATGGCCAGCACAACGACAGACTGGCCAACATGCTCGCCCAGTTTCGCCGCTAACTGCCTGCCAGCATCATGCCGGTTAGCAAAGATAACTTGTGGTGATAAAATAAGTAATCGTCCTCCTTGTTGACTTTTTGGCCCAATTTATCTAGGGAAACAAAACGCTTTATTCACTTAATCAACCTAAACTCATTCACATCCACCAGCCCCAGGTCAGTGAGCCTGAGTTCGGGGATGACCGGGAGCGCCAGGAAGGAAAGGGTGGCGAAGGGCGATTTTAGCCTAGTGCCTAAATCCCCAGCTAGCTGCTCCAGCTTATCTAATTTATCTACCACCACCTCTAACGGTTCATCTGAGAGCAGTCCGGCAATGGGTAAGGCTAAGCTAGCCAGTACTTTGCCACCAGCAGCTACTACCAGACCGCCGTGTAATCTCTCAATCTCTTTAACCGCATTAAATATATCTTCATCATTAGTGCCGATAGCCACGATATTATGAGAATCGTGAGCAACAGATGACGCCAGAGCCCCTCTCTTCAAGCCAAACCCGGTAACCAGCCCCAAGCCGATATTGCCGGTAGCCTGGTGCCTCTCCACTACCACCAGCTTCAGAATATCCCTGCCGGTATCAGCCATAACCACTCCGTCGGTAACCTTAACCTTCTCCATCCTTTTTCGGGTAATTATCTGACCGGGGACAATCGCAATAACCGGCTGGGTTTCTCCCCAAGCCTTCAGCTTCAATGCCTCTAGGTCAAAGGGCTTTATATTTACCGTATTGATTAGTCCTCCGCCACTGGCTTGAGATACCGAGAATAACGGTTCCCCGTCTCTGGCTACCAGGCGACCCCGGTGAAAGACCATATCTATCTTTAGACTGGATAATTCGCCAATCACCATTAAATTAGCCAGGTAGCCGGGGGCTACCGCCCCCAGCCTGTCCAGCCTAAAATACTCGGCGGTATTAATCGTCGCCAGTTGAATAGCCCGCACCGGGTCAAGACCACTTCTTATCGCCTTCCGCACTACGGCATCAATATCACCATCCCCAAGCAGGTCAACACAGCTACGGTCATCAACCACCAACATACATCTTTTGTAGGTTTTATCGGTAACCAGGGGTAGCAAGGCATCCAGATTTTTCTCCGACGAACCCTCCCTAATCATGACATACATACCCTGGCTTAATTTCTCTCTAGCCTCCTCCAGAGAAACCGACTCATGGTCAGAAAATATGCCAGCGGCAATATAGGCAGTGAGGTTTTTCCCGGTAACCCCTGGAGCATGACCATCAACAACCTTACCCCGGGCAAGATTGATTTTACTCAGCACACTGGCATCACCACCAAGCACCCCGGGGAAATTCATTACCTCCCCCAGCCCAATGCACTCCCTCCACCTAAGAATCCGGCGAATGTCCTCAGGTTCAAGGCTGGCTCCTGAGGTCTCCAGATGGGTAGCCGGCACACAGGAAGGGGCCATCAGAAAAAGCTCAAGGGGTAAACGGCGGGCACAGTTCAGCACATACCTCATACCCTCCAGCCCGCAGACATTAGCTATTTCATGGAGGTCGGTAACTACCGCCGAAGTGCCTCGCGGCACCACCGCCCGGGCATACTGACCAATATCAAGCATGGAGCTTTCTACATGAATATGCCCATTAATAAGACCGGGAGCCAGATACCTGCCCCCTAAATCCAGCACCTGCCTGGCCTGGTGATACTTGCCTACCCCGGCAATCCTATCCTGGTAAATAGCTACATTACCCGGCTCAACCTCGCCGGTAAAGACGTTCACTACCCGGGCATTGGCCAGAACCAAGTCGGCGGGAAGTTCCCCCTTAGCTACCAAAATTAAGTGAGCCAGTCTGGATAACACTAATCCTCCTTAATAATCGGATTTGACCCTCTACCATCCTTAAAATACAGAGCACCCACCGGGCACACAGTAACACACTCGCCACACTCCCGGCATCTCACCTTAGCCATAGGCTCATCGGCAAAGGTGGTAACTACCCGTTGAAAGCCGCGGTGAGCAAAGCCAATATCGCCTATACCCAGGCGCTCCCGGCACACCCATACGCACCGGCCACAGAGTACACACTTATTAGGGTCATATGTAAATAGCGGGCTACTGGAATCTATAGGTAACTCCCGCGTAATCTTCCTCAACCGCTTTGTTTTTAGCTTAATTTTCAGGTGGGCAGCAATCTTCTGAAGCTCACAAGAGCCACTACTGAGACAGTGAGCACAGTCTACCGGGTGGCTGGCGATAAGTAGCTCGGCAGCAGTGCGCGCCAGCCTTAAGGCTTTGGGGCCTGTGGTATTTACCACCATGCCCCCTTTTACTGGCTCGGTGCAGGCAGTAACCGGGCTGTCCTTCCCCTCCACCTCAACAAAGCAGAGGCGGCAGGAGGCAGAAGGTAGCCAAGCCTCCCGAAGGGCACACAGGTTAGGTATATAAATACCATTGTCCAGTGCCGCCCACAAGAGCTTCTCCCCCTCTTTGGCTTTTACTTTCTTGCCATCAATAGTTAAAGAGACCATTTTCACTTGTCTACTCCGAGGCTGGCACCTGGTCGGGGGGTGATAACCTCACTACCGCATTATACTGGGGAGGACAGGCTTTGAGACAGGTGCCACACTTGACGCACTTTTCCTGGTCAATGACCTTTATTCTTTTCTTATTGGTGGATATTGCCTCCACGGTGCAAGTGCCGACACAGGCATCGCAAGAACGCTCGCACCGCTCGGGGATAATGTAGTAAGCGATAAGCTCCTGGCACATCAGCGCCGGGCAGCGCCCTTCCTTGATGTGCGCTTCATATTCGTCCCTAAAATAGCGCAGGGTGCTCAACACCGGGTTGGGTGCCGTCTTTCCCAGACTACAAAGAGAGCCGGCACTAATGTCTTCTGCCAGCTCGGTAAGCATATCAATATCTTCAATTTTCCCTTTGCCCTTGGTAATTTCGTCCAAGGCTTCTAGCATTTGTTTCGTCCCCAGGCGGCAGAAGGTGCACAAGCCACAGGATTCCCGCTGGGTGAACTCCAGGAAGTAGCGAGCTATCTCCACCATACAATCGTCCTCATCAAGCACTACCATGCCTCCTGAGCCCATCATGGCTCCAGCATCTCTGAGGGAATCAAAGTCGATGGGCAGGTCTAGAGCCGATTCAGGCAGGCAACCACCAGAGGGACCACCGATTTGCACTGCCTTAAAGCGCTTGGCGTCAGGGATGCCACTGCCGACATCAAAGATAAGCTGACGCAAGGTGGTGCCCATGGGTACCTCGGCCAGCCCGGTATTAACTATTTTACCCGCCAGAGCAAAAACGGCAGTCCCGCCGCGTCCCTCAGTGCCAAGGCCGGTAAACCACCCCGCCCCGTTCTCAATGATGCTACGCAAGTAGGCCAGGGTCTTCACATTATTGATAAGGGTAGGCTTCCCATAAAGACCATTGACTGCCGGGTAAGGTGGGCGGTGATATGGGATGCCAGGCTTACCTTCAAGGGAGGCGATTAGCGCCGTTTCCTCACCGCAGACGAAGGCTCCTGAACCCTGAAACAGCTCAATATCAAAGCTGAAATCGCTTCCCAGGATATTCTTGCCCAAGAGCTTCAGTTCCCGAGCCTGGCGAAGGGCAACCCTAACCCGATGCACGGCTAGAGGATATTCGGCACGAACATAGATATAGCCACGGCGGGCGCCAACAGCATAGGCGGCGATAACCATTCCCTCCAATACCGAGTGAGGGTCACTCTCAAGGATAGTGCGGTCCATAAAGGCACCCGGGTCACCCTCGTCGCCGTTGCACACCACATATTTTGGTCTCCCCCGGGCATGGCGGCAGATTTCCCACTTTTGCCCGGTAGGAAAGCCAGCACCACCCATACCCCGTAATCCGGACTTCTTGACCTCATCTATAACCTCTTCCGGTGACATCTCAAGCACCTTTGCCACAGCCTGATAGCCACCGTTAGCAATGTAGTGGTCTATCTGCTCCGGGTCAATATAACCGCAGTTTTTAAGTATAACCTTTTTCTCATATTTAGCCCGGGGAAATTCGGAAAAGCTGGGAACGAGCTCATTTTTTTCCAGAGCCCCGAGGACGAATTCAAGACAGGGATTATCGCCAAGGATAAAATCCTTGATTAGTCTCTCGGCTATCACTGGATTGACATGCCCGTAGGCGATAGGAGGATACCCCGGCTTAGCTATGATAACTATCGGTTCAGCATAGCAGTGCCCCATGCAGCCGACCTCAACCAGATGGCAATCCAGGTTCTGCCGACCAATCTCATCCCGTATTGCCTGTAGTACGTCCAGAGCCCCGGCTGCCCGGCCGCAGGTGCCAGTGCCTACCAGAATGACTGGTTTACCGCTATGCCAGAGCTCCTGCCAGCCGGATTCAGCCCGGTTCTTTATCTCCTGAAAGGTTGAAGCTACCGTTGAGAGCTCGACTGCTTTCACTGGTTTTGCTCACCTTCCTTCTCTTTTTCCAGCTCAAACGAGAGCAGAATTCCATCTACCTTGGTAGGTTCAACCTGACCCTGGGGCTTATCATCAACCACAGTCACCGGTGCCATAGTACAGCAGCCGACACAGGCGACAGTATCTAGGTCGAACTCACGGTCAGGGGTGGTCTCACCTCGGTCAATACCCAGCCTTCTCTTCCAGGCGTCCAGGGTAATGTAACCGCCCTTCATATGGCAGGCAGTGCCCAAACACACTCTTACTGAGTGCTTCCCGGGAGGATTGAGCCGGAATTGATTATAAAAGGTAACCACGCTGTAAACATCTATCCCCGGTATACCGAGAAATTCGGCAATCTCCAGCATAACTTCCCGGGGAAGATAGCCAAGTCTGCCCTGAACCATCTGCAGAATGGAGATAAGATTCCCCCTTTTCCTGCCAAACTTCTTTAGAATTCGCCTGGTTTCCTGTATGTGGTTAGCCTGCTCCTCAGTCACAGTAATTTCCTTCTCGGGAGCAATCTTTACCTCAATCTCTTTTATCCTATCAGTGCTCATTTCCCACCTCTGGCTTATCTAGCTATCCTTCTTCTTACATTCCTGACAATACCCCTCCAGGTACAACTCAGCTTTGGTCACGTTAAAGCTATAGGCACGCTGCGCCTTGGCTACCATCTCACCAATTAGAGGACTCTCAAACTCTATTACCTTCCCGCAGCGCTTACATACCAGATGCTGATGCTCCACCGAGCGCTTTATCTCATAATAGCCGCGTACCTCTCCCAGCCGTATCTCATCCACCAGACCCAATTCCTTAAACAAACGTAAACCACGATATACCGTAGCCAGGCTGATGGACTCGTCTCGGCTGCTGGCCCGCCGGTATATCTCCTTGGCATCTATATGCCCACCAGCCTCACGGATAAGGTCTAAAAGCAACCTTCGCTGGGCGGTTACTGGGTAACCCGCTATTTCACCCGGAGCACTCTTGCGAATGTTTCTCATTCTCATAAATAAATTCTAACAACTATTATCACCACTGTCAAGGCATGAGCCCAGCACATTTCCGGCAAATAGAGCCCAACCTCTTATACCGAGAGCAAAATGACTGAAGAAGCAACACCAAGCTAGCCTCTAATTATTTGGACTCCACACCTAACTCCTGGCTTAACTGGAGGTAGCGGATAATATCAGCGCGGTTAAGGAAACCCACCAGTCGCCCCTCCTTAAGCACCAGGAGTTGGTTAAGGTCATGCTGTGCCAGGAGTCTTAACGCCGAGTTCATGTCATCATCCATGCCTACACTGTAAAGAGGCTGACGGGTAACGATTTCCCCCACCGGTGTCTGGGACCACCTCTGCTGAGGCTGTCCCTTGATATCAGTAATGGTAACAATTCCGACCAGCTGGTCACCTTGATAAACTGCCGCCGCCCGGCGATGACGCTGAAGAAAGACATCCCGGACCACTTCCTCTACCGAGGTCTGGGAGCTGATAATCTCCGGGCTCTGGTCCATGACATCCTTGACTCGCACCCCTCTTAAATGCTCTCGCAGTGTTATTTCCCGACGACTGGCATCGGCGGCACTGCTGAGGAACCAGCCGATGAAGGCTATCCAGAGTCCTCCCAGGAAATTGCCCGCCAGCAACTGAAACACCCCAAAACCAATCAATCCCCAGCCGAAGAGCCGACCAATCATGGCGGCAATGTTGGTTGCCCTGGTTAGACTCCCCATGGTACTCCAGAGGATGGAGCGGAGCACACGACCACCGTCCAGGGGGAAAGCGGGTAAAAGGTTGAACCCGGCTAGCAAGGCGTTAATGAGGGCTAGGTAACCGAGAATCGCTGTTAGGGGGCTGTCTTGCTCCCCCACTACCTGCCACAAGCCCCAGAAGAGTCCAGCCAGGGCTAGGCTGGCAAGCGGCCCCACCACCGCTACGACAAACTCAACCCGGGGTCTCTCTGGCTCACGCTCAATGTTACTCACCCCGCCAAAGATAAACAGGATAATGCTTCGGACAGGCAAGCCCCTAGATATAGCAACCAGGGAATGAGCCAGTTCGTGCACCAGGACGGACACAAAAAGGAACAGCGCCGCTAGGATTCCGGTGACCCAATAGGTAACCAAGTCCCATCCCGGATAATATTGCGGGAAAAACCCCTGAGCCAGGGACCAGGCAATAAGGATGAAGACTAAAATCCAGGAATAATGGATTCCTATCTCAATCCCGGCTATACGACCCAAACAAAAGGAACTCTTCACAGTAACTCTCCCCCTACCTTCGTAATGCATTGTTCGGGGGATTTTCCATTTTAACACGCCCTTACTGGTTTTTCCACAACCTTCAGCCTAGCGTCGCGAACCTGACTGAGGTGATAAGAGCAGTTAGGATTTATTTATGAGAAACATTCGCAATAACACTGAAATGGGGGCTATCTGTTAACTGCAATTCTCCTTCGCCCACCTTAACCCACGCACCTGCTTGACGCTGATATAAAGGCAAGCCATTGTTCGTTACCACCCGAGGTCTAACCCGTTCTTGGGGAAACCCAAGGCAATTTCCTGGCCATGTTTTTATCCCGGCTCCAGGTCATACACATTACCCGGCAAATTCCACACCCATGGCATTTGTCCATATCAAGGCAAATATTTCTAGTTTTGCCTTTGACGGCGATGGTAATAGCGCCGGCAGGACATGCTGTCAGGCAAAAGGGTGCCGGACAATATTGAGGGCATATCGTCTTTAACATTCTTCCTCCTTTAGCCTAAAATCTTCTCCACCTCTTCCATATCCGCTTCCATTACATAGGGGATTCCAGAAACATCAGCCGCATCCCGGGTCAACGCCATTAGGTCATCTCTCTCGATAAAGTTAAGGGCAAATTTGCGTTCCCCAGCCATGAGCTGCCTTAATCCGGTAGCCAGCCGATCATAATAGGTATAGACGCCGATGGCTGCCGGCGGTATCCTGTCAAAATCGTCCCCATATTTCTCTTTGAGTTGCTCCGCTCCGATAAAGGTGCGAAGCAATGCCTCCTGATATTCCTTACTCCGACCATAGGTCTCTTCCATAAGCTGCCCGTGGGTCTTGCCTACCATGGCAGCAGTAAGGGTAGACCGTCCCATACAGACCGCCCTGATATAGGGGGCTCCCAGGGCTATTGCCTTAAAGATCTGGTCTTCAAGGGCAATACCGCCGGCAATGGCACAACTGGGGACGAACTCACCTTTTTCATCAAGCCGCTTAAGGTATTTATAGAGGAGGCTCTCCAGATAAACCGTGGGTATCCCCCACTCATTCATCATCCGCCACGGACTCATTCCAGTGCCACCACCAGCACCGTCTACAGTAAGAAGGTCTATTTTAGCCTCCGAGGCATATTTCACCGCCCGGGCTAAATCTGCCGGTCTATAGGCACCGGTTTTGAGGGTAACATACTTAGCTCCAATTCTCCTCAACCTCTCCACCTCTTTCAGGAATGACTCCTCATCTACCATTCCCAGACGGGAATGCCGCTCAAACTCGGTTATCCCGCCCACCTTATACGCCTCCTGGACATAAGGATTTTCCGGGTCAGGGATAACGATGTAACCCCGCTGCTTGAGCTGAAGAGCTCGTTCCAGAGTCGGCAGCTTAACCTCACCACCGATATCCTTGGCTCCCTGCCCCCACTTTATCTCAATACCCTCAACCCCAAGCTTTTCTATGGCATACTCGGGAACACCAAGGCGGGTATCCTCCACATTTGCCTGAACCAGCATCGCCCCGTAACCTTCATACCAGTCCTGATATACCTTTACCCTTCTTTCTAGGTCGGGAGACCTGACGACTTTCCCATTCTTGAACTCGGCATTGGGGTCCGTGCCACAAACATTCTCGCCACAGACGAGAACTGCTCCACAGATAGCCACGGCAATAGCCGTGCCTTCCCAGTTTACCCTGGCTATCTCCGTTGAACCCAGAGCACCGGTGAAGAAGGGAATTTTCATTTTAATCCTCCGTCCCTCAGCACCAATCTCAGTAGATAGGTCAACGGCAGAGAAGACAGCCTTATCCGGGTCAGCCTCAATACCAACCGCTCCCACACAAGTCCCCTGAATATTAAAGTGGGAAAAATCCACCGGATAATCTTTCTCTGACCCGGCGATGACCTTACCAAAGGGCTGAGGGTAGATGACTTCCCTCCCCCTGAGCGCCGACCGCCCCACCTCACAATACCCGGGGCAACCATCAACACAGGTAACGCATAGCCCTGAGCTAGGTGATGGCGCCACCCTGGTAGTGGTTACTGTAGCTGCACTGGCATTTGGCTTGCTTAACGACATTAATTACCTCCTTATATTCTTACTGGTATTCCTTTTTCTTTCAGGTATTGTTTTGCCTCGGAAATCGAAATTTCACCAAAGTGAAAGATAGAAGCCGCCAACACTGCTGCCGCTTTACCAGCGGTTACCGCCTGATAAAGATGCTCTAATTTACCCGCCCCACCCGAGGCGGTAACCGGTATCGTTACCGCTTCGGCAACCGCCCTGGTCATCTCCAGGTCATAGCCCTCCTTCGTCCCATCAGCATCCTTGCTGGTAAGCAGAATCTCTCCCGCCCCCAGCTCTTCCACCCGCTTTGCCCAATCAACAATCTCTAGCCCGGTGGACTCGGTGCCACTTTTGACCACTACCTCAAGCCGGGGAAGACTGCTATCTGGCGGATTCTTCCTGCCATCAATAGCAACCACCAGTCTTTCCTTCCCAAACCGCTTGGCGGCTTCTTTTATGAGTTCGGGATTCCTGACCGCCGCCGTATTTATCGACACCTTGTCCACACCAAGGTTAATTAGTGCCGTCATATCCTCAATACTGCCGATGCCGCCACCGACAGCGAAGGGGACGGTAACCACATCGCAGACCTTCTTGACCCATTCCAGCCTTGTTCTTCTATTCTCCACGGTAGCCAAGATATCCAGGAAGACCAGCTCGTCAGCGCCCTCCCGGCAGTAAGCTTCGGCTGCCTCCACTGGGTCACGGGCATCCCTCAGGTTGACAAAGTTTACCCCCTTGACTACCCTCCCATCCTTCACGTCCAGACAGGGTATAATTTTTACCTCTTTCATCTCACAGCTCCCAAAATTTGATTAGATTCTGATACTCCATAACGGTGCTCATGGCATGATTTTCGGCTTCAATACCAGCTTCCTCAGCCGCTGCCACCGGATTCAAGCCCCCGAGGAGAATTATCCCAATTTTATTAAGCTCCACCTGGATTTCACACACTGGTTCGCTGGTACTCCCCATTAAAAGTAGCCCTCCCAAGCCGGCTTCCTTCAGCTTGGCTACCACCTCCTCAGCTATGGGGCGGCAGAAGGCAGGTATCTCACGGAAGTTAGCCAATATTCTCCCGTTGCCACCGGTTGCCGCCTCTCTGACCGAAGTCATCCTGGCTCTGATGAATACCTCCGAAGGGTCCACAGAGGAGCCGGCATAATGAATTAGCTCGACAAAGCGAAGCGGTTGGTGACCGCGGACCTGAAGGATGCCACCGAATCTAGAGTCCATAGGAACTCCGGCCTTAAGTAAGCTACCATTTACTACAATGCTACAGACAGTCGCCAATCCCCGCTTGCCTTGGGGAACAGTTACCTCTCCCAAGGTCTCACCTTCTCCGGCTACTGCCACCAGGTCACTAACACCAAGCCCAGCGACAAAGGCTGGCTTCATCGCCTGGAGTGCCTGGGCAAACTTCTCCTCTGGGAAAAAGGAGATATTTACCGGAACCGAACCGGTGCGCTTCTCCCAATTGAAATTGGTGCGGAAGGCGAGTAGCTCAATCCTGGAGATAGCGAAGCCGACTTTATCGCTGACCAGGGCACTCCTTAGCTCGTCAATCCCCGACTCAGTGATTAGCCTGCCATCCCTGCCTACAGCCCGAGTTAACCCCCGCTCATCCATTAGCTTCAGGTGGTAGCGAACCGCCCGTTCACCCAGTTCAACCCCGAGGTCTTTCAGGCGGCGGGCAATAACTCTGGCTCCCAGTGGTTCCCGGGAGTCATTCACAACCTTCAGGATAGAGAGCACCTTTCTCTCAACCTCTTGCGTTTCAAAGCCGACCACAATATCCCTCCTAGGCAATAGGCAACTGTTTGCCTAGCTTACACCAGCCAAATAATTTTGTCAAGCCCGGTGGGTATCCCCGATTCATGACGAGATTGATGACCCTCACCGCACCCTGCACCTTTGCTTCTTCGCTAAGTTATATTATAATGGGTACCGTAGGATGAGGACGCAGCCAAAACATCAAACGCTATTGCCAGAAGTGCCGGGTGCGGTGCACATCAAGACTGGCGATATAGATGAAAACGCTATCTAAAATGGAGGTAAAAATGGTGAGCAAAAGCAGAGAAGAAGGCAAAGAATACGTTCTCAAGATGACCAAGGAGCACGAGGTAAAGTTCATCAGGATGTGGTTTACCGATGTCCTGGGTTTCCTCAAGAGCTTTGCCATCACCGTGGAAGAGCTGGAAGGGGCTCTAGAAGACGGAATGGGGTTTGATGGCTCCTCAATTGAGGGGTTTGCCCGTATTGACGAGAGTGATATGGTAGCCATGCCCGACCCCAATACCTTTCAATTACTCCCTCAGAGACCCCGAGACCAGCACGCTGTAGCCCGAATGTTCTGCGATATTTTAAGACCCGGTGGTGAGCCTTTTGAAGGCGACCCCAGGTATGTCTTAAAGAGAAACCTGAAACGGGCAGCTGACCTGGGCTACACCCTCTATGCAGGGCCGGAGCTGGAGTACTTCTACTTTCGAGACTCCAAGGGAACTGAGGCTCTGGATGAGGGAGGATACTTCGATATGACTCCCCTAGACGCCGCCACTGACCTGAGGAGGGAGACAGTTCTCGCCCTGGAGGAGATAGGCATTGGCATTGAGTATTCCCACCACGAGGTGGCTACCAGCCAGCACGAAATAGACATGCGGTACACTGATGCCCTGACCATGGCCGACAACGTAATGACCTACCGTCTGGTGGTCAAAGAGGTAGCCATACAGAATGGGGTTTATGCCACCTTCATGCCCAAACCGGTCTTCGGCATCAATGGTAGCGGCATGCATGTGCATCAGTCCCTATTTAAGGGTGATAAGAATGCCTTCTTTGATAAAAATGATAGGTACTACCTGTCTAAAGTAGCCAAGTGCTATATAGCCGGGCTGCTGAAGCACGCTCCTGAAATCACCGCCGTCACCAACCAGTGGATCAATTCTTACAAGCGGCTGGTCCCTGGCTATGAGGCACCGATATACCTTTCCTGGGCACGGCGGAGCCGGGCTGACCTGATTCGGGTCCCCGAGTATAAGCCAGGCAAGGAAAACGCTACCAGGATAGAGTTCAGGTCCCCCGACCCCGCCTGCAACCCCTACCTTGCCTTCAGCGTGATGCTAGCCGCCGGGCTGGAAGGGATTGAGAAGGAATACGAAGTTCCCGACCCGGTGGAAGAAAACGTGTATGAAATGACCGAGGAGGAGAGAGGGAAAAGAGGGATAGACACTCTGCCGCCCAACCTATTGGAAGCTATTCGTCTCACAGAAAAGAGCGAGGTGGTACGAAGAGCCCTTGGCGACCACGTTTTTCAGGCTTTCATCAAGAACAAGAAGATCGAGTGGGAACAGTACCGGATGCAGGTGACCGACTACGAGGTTAAGAGATATTTACCTATCTTGTGAGTCAAACGTAGTTCGCCACGTTCGGAGGAACTAGCCTATGCCGCCAAGCACTCCCGAGGGTCAAGATAACCCCCAGGGCATACGGGCGAGATAGAAGTACGTCTTACAGAGTTTAAGAGGACTCGCATAGAACTTGAGCGCCTAATTTGTAACGGAGCCCAAATATCACTCTTCGTGGCTCCCCGTAGTCCATATTGTGTAATAGTCAATAAGAAAGCCGGATATCCTCAGGGCATGAACATCCGGCCTTTCCATTAATCCTAACACCGCCAATGCCAGCTCTAACTCTTCCCTATCCTGAACATCTTAGTCCCACATACGGGACACATACCCTGAGTCGCTGGCTTACCATTCTTCATGGTTATGCTCTTAGTATCCTTCATTTCCCTTTTAGCCCGACACTTCACACAGTATGCTTCCATTTTTATCTGCCTCCTTTTTTTGGGTTAAATCATAAACTATTCACTCCGGTAATGTCAATAGCCTAATAGTCACACACAAACCTGAAATAGGGATAACGGAAGCCTGTTGTTACCTTAGAGATAAGAAGGTGGGTCAGGATTTACCCCTGACCCCTAAACTTTCTCTTTTTAGCCTAGGCAAGTTGTCGCCTAGCCTTGTGGAGCGGGTGATGGGATTCGAACCCACGACGTCTTGCTTGGGAAGCAAGCACTCTACCGCTGAGTTACACCCGCCTAAATCGTATCTAGATGTGTCTAAATCTTTAGTCAAAATTCGACGAAGCAAGCACTCTTTTGTTTTTGACGGTTCTGATTGCGATTCCCGGATTATTTTATTCACTTTTTAGCCTCCTTGCTCTGTTTTTGCTCTCTTCCAACCTTTTCGATAATTGCCTCTTCCAGCCACTGCCCCAGGGTCTTGTTTTGGATAACAGCGGCAACCCGGGCCTGGTGAAGGACACTTGGCCTTATCCTAATATTGCGTGGTGATTTGGCTTCCTTATTCATTCTATGCTATAATTGTAGCGTATGTAGCACAAACTGTCAAGCGTTTACAGAGCAATATGCCGGGAGAAAAGGTATCCCGGTTGCTAAACAATGTGCCCTTTTGTATAGCCATTTAAGTTAGAGCATGCTAAAATAAATAGCTGGGTGATCCCGTGGAGAAGGAAATGAAAGAGAGACTGATGGAGGAAAAATATTGCATTATCTGCTATGAGCCCATTGGCAGTAGTGAACCTGTGGAAATACCAACGCCAAGCTATGAGCCTGATAAGCTTGTTCATCAAGATTGCTTTCTGACAAAGCTTGAAGAATTAGCGAGTGATGCCACCAGGGAAAAGATGCTAAGATATATCCTTGCCTACGAGAAGAACAATGATATCAACTATCTCAGGGATAAATCAAAATCAGGTATAGCGGGTTGGGAAGCGCAAACCATCGGCCTACCATCACAGAAGCTAAGGCCTTTTCTCAATGCTGGACTACTTGGTATTACCTTCAACTCAAACAGTTCAACCGATTATGCTCTAGCTGGCAAAGACCTGGTAAGAGACTTCCTTGAAGGTAATGTAATCACCTCTAGAACCCCGGTTGACCAGGAGCTTGAGCTCCCCGATGACCTATTCGCTTGCATTATTAGCTACGATGATGTAAAGGATGAGATAAAGTTTACTCTAAGAGAAGGAAAGAGGAGCCATTATCTTATGATTGGTCCGCCGGCTACAGCCAAGAGCCTCTTTTTGATGGAGGTAGGCAGGTTAAGTGGAGCATATCCGGCTACAGGCTCAACAGTGACTGGCCCTGGGCTTACTGATGCACTACTTACCTATCAGCCCAAAATCCTGATACTGGATGAGCTTGATAAAGTAAGAATGGATGCCACAGCAGTCCTTCTATCGGTAATGGAGAGTGGGGACGTTCTGCAAACAAAATATAGAAAGCACGGTGGACAAAAGATTAGCCTTAGCGTTTTTGCTGCTGCTAATAGAGATAGAGGTTTAGCCCCAGAACTGCTTTCCCGATTTGATACTAAGCTCTACTTTCACCCATATTCCTTTGATGACTTCATTGGCATCTGTAGAGGATACCTATCAAGGTATGAAAATGTGCCAGGTGATATAGCCGAGTATATTGGCAAGCAGACGTGGCATCAATTAGATAAGGATGTAAGAACAGCCAGGGGAGTAGCCAGAAGGCTAAGGGATAACACTACGAGTGATGTTGACAGAGTGGTGGCATTCTTATGTAGATACCGAAAGGAGTTTTCGGAGCGAGCGTGACAAGTCCGTCGATGAAAACCTTGGTCGATACAAGCTGACCTAATAGAGAAATGGGGAGGTTAATTATGGCTGAAGTGGAAATGGTGATTGACTCCCTTAGACGGAGTCCGGTGAACCGTCAGTGGGTGGTAGTCTTAAAGGAGAAATTAGCGGAGCGGTATCTACCTGTTTATATTGGTTCATCTCAGGCCGATGCTATAAAAAGAGAATTAACGGATGTTAGTCCTTCCAAACCACTGGCTCGTAATCTCGTCTCTGGGGGGATTGACGCTGTATATTCTGAGGTAAAGGCGGTCAAGCTCGACAAATTCGATAATAACGTGTTTTCTGCCAAATTAGTAATAGCTGCTCTTGGTAAGTCACATGAAGTTGACTGTCCGCCTGCTGATGCGTTGACAATTGCTGCGGGAATGAACGCGCCGATTTTCACCGATGAAATAATTTTGAGTAAAGCTGGGATCAGCGTTTGCGCGTAGAAGAAGGTTACTAAGCACCCCGATCAATGGCGAAGCATCCGGGCTTTAATATACCCTAAGGGGAAGACCCACTAAAGTTACATTATGAGTCGGACACTGTTATCCTGCTCAATTAACAGCGATGGCTAATCCTTTTTCTTCAAAGCGAGGTCACGGATTAGCTTAGGAATTTCATCTTCACTGGTTGGCACAATCGTTCCCTTTAACAGTTCGACCTTAAGCCTTTGAGCGATGGCTTCAAATTCCTCAAGGGTGAGGAGAATCACATTCGGCGGCTTATATGGGTCATCCAGTAAGGCTGGCTCTATTTTACCCGATGGAGAGATAGATATGCCGATGCGGGGAGAAGATGGAGGAGTTACCGGCTGCATCCCTCCTGCCTTCAAGGCAATGTCTATTCCCAGCGTCATGAATTTACCAAGGAGGTCTACTTTTTGAGCTTTGGCACGCAAATTCTGGTAGTCTGTTTTTACCGTTTGTAGTAAGGCTTCTACACAAGAAGCCCAGAATTGGTGCTCAAACTCTTCCGGCAGTTGAGACAGTCCTATCAGTGAAGCCGTATATGAGGGAAGTAACTCCTTTGTCCTCACTCTCAGCTCACGAATTTCACCAAGAAGATTATCTAAGCTGCGCTCTCTTTGATTGAACATATCTTGTAATGTCACCCCACTTTATTCCCCAGGGTAAGCTCAGGTTCTGTGTTGGCAGCCATTTATCTATACAACCGACTACAGCGGAAGCAAGATTGAAGTCATGGTCATCGATCTTGTCCGGGTAACGGAGAAAGGGGAGAATCTGCTCAGCCCATTCCATATCTTCTACTTCCCTTACATACCTTCCCTTCATCTCAGCTATTTGTGCAAGCTCATTCCTCATCTCCCTGATTAACTTAATATCTCTATCGAAGTCTGCGGATGCCTTCTCCATACGGAAAGAGAGCTTTTTCTGAGTTTCACTCAGGGCTTCTATTTCTCCCGCCAACTTACTCCTCTCGCTTCTCTTACTAGCTAACTCCTCTTCAAGGGATATTAGTTCCTTGAATCTCGCCTCGAGTTCATCAGGAGAAATCCCCAGTTTCTCCGCTCTCTTCTGCAGAAAGCTGCCCAAAGAGCTGACTACGCTTTCCAGTTTATCCTTTTCCACCCTGAGTTTTTGGGCCTCTTTTTGAATCTCCTGTATTTCAGCCCTGAGCTCTTTGGCTTTGATTTCATTGGCTTTCAGGTCTTCTACCTCCCTAAGGAGCTTCTCCCTCTGGCTGGAGAGTTCTTTCACTTCGGCGGCAATCTCGGCATAGTTCTTGCCTGTTGCTCTCTCAATATGTAATAGTTCCATTGCTGCCGGTATGAAGCCCTCTGGAGGCGTAGGGCTTATCTCCGAACAGAAGTCAATCCACTCCTTAAGCTTATCCGGCTCGATATCCATATCCAGAAGTCTCTGGAAGAAAGTAAAACCTAATCTTGCTTGCGTCAGGTCTAATGTCTCTTTCCTAAGCCTTACTGATAGACTGTGAAGCTCATCTATCCTGTCCTTCAATGCTAGGGCAGGGAATTTTCCTTCCCTGGCATCCTTAAGGATCGAAACGACTGCCCCCTTGGATATCCCGGTTTTTGCCACTATCTCATTGGCGGATAAAGCCTGAAGGTAAAGCTCAAGGGCCTCCATTTTCGCCCCAAAAGTTATCTGTCTCACAGTACTGCCTCCTCGCAAGGTCATGTAGTTCGGTCATTAGGTCGGAGTGTTCTCCTATTCCCAGGTGGTCACCCGGTCAGGGGGGGACTCCCCCCCCTGGTCAAATACATTTTATCGGTATTTTTGCGATGTCGTAGAGACTATATCCTAGGTCTTCACTAATGACCGTCCACTTGACCGACCTTTTGACCATTATGACCAAATTTACGATATAAGTCAATCTACAAAGCTACCGATGAAAGACATAAAGGTGGACTATTATATTCAGGGTTAAGAGCATCAGTCCAGTTTCCACAGGTAACAATATTGTCTTTTGTGCAGCAGCCAAGATTTTGTCTGTCATAGACAATATCACATGCCCTACAAGATCCTATGTCTGGCAATTGCCGACGAACACTGCTTTGGTGCACTGTTTCGAAGGCTCTCCTTGGTGAGATGTTTAGGTACTAGATCTCGACTGGTAGTGACACCGTTTCATTGATCCCCTAGTGAGCCAAGCAGGTTGTTGCTCTCCTCAAATAGCCAGGGTATACTAACCTTCAAAACTTTAGCGATAGCGGCAACCTCGATGTCTGAGGCAGGCCTTCTTCCACTTTCCAGTTTTGCTATACCGGAGCGGTCTATAGTTATGCCCAAGAGTTGCAATTGAGCGGCTAACTCCATTTGAGTGACCCGTGACTCTTTCCTAGCCTTGCGAACACGTGAACCGATAATGTTCTTCTTGCGCATAAGTGAATAATAGGTGAAAATTCCATCAATTAGTGTTCCCACATAGCACATTTTATGATACAATTGATGATAGCTGAGTCTTCAAGAAAGAAGGTGCCTAGCCCGCAAGGAGGCAAACCATAAGCCTTCCTCTTTGGGCAAGGCATTAAAGGAGGGCAAGACTATGAGTGAGCATGTACCTGGGGTAGATATGGTAGCCCAAGCTGAAGTCGTCGAATTGAAAGGGAAAGTCAGAGACTACGAAAAAGAATTAAAGGAGTATGAAAAGAAGAGCGAAAAGCAGGAAAAAGAAATAGAGCGGTTAAAAAACCTAACTGGTAAATCCTATGGCCTGGGGACAGTATGGTTTGTAGCCATCGTCTCATTTCTCATAGGTGTTGGAGCGACCGCAGCTTTCTTCCTCCTGACTGAAATCTGACTCAAGAATAAGGAGGCAAGCTATAATTATCCAGCGTCGGAGTTACAAAGACCTTATTCCAGTCTTGCTTTGTATCCTAATGCTGGGTGCAGGCTGGTTCTATATTGCTCCTAACATCATACCGGGAATAAACGGGGAAGGAGACTTCTGTACCCTTAGCATAAGTATTAACCCTTTGGGAGGAGGTTCAGTGTCTCCTCCTTCAAGTAATCGGCACGAACAAGGTACTCAAGTTACCCTGACCGCTACACCAGCAACGTGCTACCGATTTACCCACTGGTCTGGGGATGCATCTGGGGCAAGTTCAACTCTTACGATAACTATGGACTCAGATAAAAGTGTTGTTGCCAACTTCTCTAAGGTTCCCTACAGCTTAACGACATCAGTAAGTCCCTCTGGAAGCGGCAGTATAACTCCCAGTAGTGGCAGCTATGACTGTGGCGAATCAGTTACCCTAACTGCTACACCAGCATCATGTTACCGATTTGACTACTGGGAAGGCGACGCCTTAGGTGCTAGCTCAACAATTACGATAACCATGAACTCCAACAAGAATGTAGTTGCTAACTTCACCACTATTCGGTACAGCCTATCGACATCAGTCAGTCCTTCTGGCAGTGGCAGTATAGCTCCCAGCAGTGGCAGCTATGACTGTGGCGAATCAGTTACCCTAACGGCTACACCAGCATCATCACGCTATGTGTTTGACCATTGGGCAGGGGACGTTTTGGGCAGCAGTTCAACGGTTACGGTCACTATGACCTCAAATAAGAATATCATCGCCAATTTTCGGGATATATGCCCCCAGCGGATAGAATTCAAGATACCAGGGGTGGGCTTCATCGGGCCTTCCCCCAGATGGGTTGAGTATAGCAAATGGCTACAACAAGGTGAAGAAGTCACATGCTCAGTGCAGTTGAAAGGAGGCTCTCTGGCTTATGGATGGGATTGGACGTGGTGGGTTAAAGTATATGACCCAGCTAATAATGTCTATCGTAGTTGGGACAAGAAGCTAGAACAAAAATTGCCTTCAGTCATTGAATTCGACTTTAGAGCTTCATATGAAGGCGAATATAAAATTAGAATAATCCATAAAGAATTCTATGATAAAGAGGGGATAATGACAATCTGGCCGCCAAGCTGGAGGCAAACTGAGTATTAAGTTCCTTGAGAGCCTTGATGTGTCTATCCCTTAACTAAATCTCACGATTTTAGTTGGTAGCCCCTACCAAAGTCTCAACAGCATTTGTTTTTGGGTCAATATTAAAGAGAAGTGGAACATAGCAGAGATTGGCCTAGCTTAAACAAACTGGCTAATTGTGACCAATCCGCTGTTTTTGTACAGCACGTCGTCCTAATTGATGCGGAGGGCGGATAAATTTGCTGTCTGGGGCAGGCACAGTGTAATTAAAACCTTGCAGTGTACGGCGCTCCAGTGGCACGTTGAGAAGATGTTCAAGGGCGCGCACCATGGCCGTGTCTTCACTGGTCACTAATGTGAATGCATCGCCAGTTTTGCCAACTCTTCCAGTACGGCCAATACGATGAGTGTAAGCGTCCGTGCTATCGGGCATGTCGTAGTTAACGACGTGTGAAATATCCAAAACATCGATGCCGCGAGCAGCAATATCGGTTGCTACCAGGATCTTAAATGAGCCAGCACGGAAGCCATCGAGCGCCGCCTGACGCTGGTACTGAGACATGTTACCTTGCAGTGAAACCGCCCGATAGCCTGCTTTTACCAGTTGCTGCGCAACGCGCTCGGCGCGGTGCTTGGTACGCGTAAAGATAAGGACCGACTCTGTTTTAGTTTTACGTAAAAGCTCCATCAGCAGGGGCGTTTTGAGATGCTGCTTAACCGGGTATAATGCGTGCGACACCGTTAATGCCGGTGCCGTACGGCCAATTTGCACGGTGACCGGGTTATGCAGGACTTCTTGCACCAGACATCGGATATCAGCAGGCATGGTAGCCGAGAAAAGGAGCGTCTGCCGCGGATTCATCAGGCACCTCAAAATATTCCGGATGTCCGGCAGAAAGCCCATGTCAAACATCCGGTCTGCCTCGTCGATGACGAGAATTTTCAGATGTTGTAAATCGATTGAACCCTTCCGAATGTGATCGAGCAGGCGGCCCGGACAGGCAGCAATTATTTCGACCCCATTGCGCAGTCTTCGGGTTTGTTGCTCCATGCTCACCCCGCCGTAAATGGCAATACTCTGTAAGCCGGTTTGTTCCCCCAAACCATTTGTAGCCTCACATGTTTGCTCGGCCAGTTCACGCGTGGGCGAGATTACGAGAGCGCGGACGCGACCACGCGGGCCTGGCCGCAGATGTTGCAGAATTGGTAGCACAAAAGCGGCCGTCTTGCCGGTGCCGGTCTGGGCCAGACCAATGATGTCACGTCCCTGAAGAATCGGTGGGATGGTTTGCACCTGGATTGGTGTAGGGATAACATAACCGAGCGCTCGCACACCGGCCATGATGCTCGGATGAAAATTGAAGGTTTCGAAATTCATTAAAACTCCTTAGTAAAATATCGGGTTTTGTGCCTCTAATATAGGACAGGCGACCCAACTGATTTATTACGATTATGATTTAGTATCTTCTTTGTCTGCCTCTTCCACTAAAGCGGCCAATTCTTCTGCGACGTCTGCTATGGAGGAATCCCTTATCGTTGTTATCTGAGAAAGGCAGTGCTTCAACGACTTTAATGCCCCGGCCTCTTATTGTCTTACCTTTGAGACTGGCAATAGCAACTACGCCTTCGGACTTTGAGGCCATTTCAACAAAACCATATCCCCGCAGTTGTCCGCTACCAATGTACTTATCATTCATGACAATTACCGATATAACTTGTCCGAAAGCGATGAATTCTTGGCGCAGTTCATCCGCAGTCATCTCAAGCGATAAGTTACCCACAAAGATGTTTATGTTACTCATATTTTGCGAAATGGGTTACCGCACGCTGATTTGTCACGAGTGCGTCAGTAACAGTTTACGGAGTCATGCCAATGGCAATGCGACTTTTAAGTATAGCTAGCCGCCGTACAGGTTTAATATCTTCGCTGTCTTCCTCCCCCGGGTCTACCACGACTACCACCACCGTAACCACCACCCCTTCTGTCACCATAGGACCCACCGCCTCTGTTTTCGGTACGAGGACGAGCTTCATTGACCACAATGGTCCGCTCTTTTAGTGTTTTCCCGTTTAGACCCTCGATAGCAGCTTCGCCTTCAGTCTTGGAGTCCATTTCAACAAAAGCAAAACCCTTCGGTCGGCCGCTGAACTTGTCGGTCATTATGCTGACCGATGCCACTTCACCGTAAGCCAGGAATTCCTGCTTTAATTCCTCTTCGGTCACGTCATAGGATAAGTTGCCTATGTAGATTCTCATAATTAGAATTCTCCTTGTTGTTAAATAACGCGATTTCCCTCTTTACTTAGCGTCAGCGTAAGTAGTACTCAGCCATTTGCTTGCTAGCCCGCCGTTTAATTTCCCTGACGCTTTCTCCGCCTAGCGTTACTTTTGGCTTTAATACGAGCCGCGTCTCTCTTGGATATAAAACGTTGGTGAGCTTTCGCCTCACGTAAAATAACACTCATCTGCACTATTTTTTGAAAGCGGCGCAGCAGGGAATCCTGGGATTAACCTTCAAGTATAAAAACTTCTAATGACACAACTCACCAACATATTACGAAGACATACACAGGCCGGATATCTCCAGCCCATGTATGTCCACCGTCTCAAACCAGTTTATCTACCCGGTCTGACTTTTCGATAGCAATCACTACAGTACACTGGCTTATCACCACGGGGCTCAAAAGGTACTTCGGTTTCTCTGCCACACTCGGCGCATGTTGCGGGGAACATCTGCCTTGGGGCTCCGTAACTGCTACTTCCGAAGCGCTCTGACTTCCTTGCCTGGCGACATTCCGGGCAGCGCTTGGGCTCGTTAGTGTAGCCTTTGGACTGGAAAAACTCTTGTTCACTAGCGCTGAAGGTAAAGGTAGTCCCGCAATCGGAACACTGGATTGATTTGTCGCTAAAACTCATTGAATGACCTCCTCTCTTTCAAAATTTAGTTAGAGTTCCGGTCATCCAATACTTAAGATAAATCCGAGGGGATTAAATAAGAAGCTTGTAATAACCTAAACTTGAACTAGATGCTAGTATACACTAAAGGGAGCCTCTTTGTCAAATGAGTGCATTTCCCCCTGTACGCTAGGTTACTTTTTACAGTGTGCTACTTCCCTTTGTATTAACATCCTGACGATCTGTTCAGTTGGGAAAGTAGGCTAGGTTCGATTCCGATTCGGCTCAGCACCTTAAAGCTAATTCTACCTAGAGCTTTAACAATCCCCTCCTGTTGTTGTCCTAGCCTAGTCACACCGCAACTCTCTGGATTCCAATTGTCAAGGGGATATTATTGCAGAAGTGATAGTATCAAATAATAATGTCAGTGGGAAGGAGATACAGGGAATAGGGTGGCTAGAATTACTAAACTAAGCCCAGTTGTCTAAGTCTGAGCCACATTGCTGACTTGGGAGCATCAAACATTTCTGCCATCACATCCACATCTTTAACCTCTGCCCACTTTTTCTTTACCCACTCTTTAGGCATCAGGATACAGGTGGCAAAGTAGTCAGCCAATAATTCATTGAAAGAGCCTTGCATAGTTCCTCTTTTTCTAAACACAGGGGTGGTTCTACAGTGGGCTAAGATGTGAAAAGCCTCGTGAAATAGAGTAAATCTCTTTGAAGCAGACGAGACATCGTCCTTGAGTTGTATTACCCATCCTTCCCTCAGATGCCAGATAGCACCATGATAGACCTTTAATGGCAGTAGGCGAGTTTCTATAGTATGCTGCTCATCAGCCACCGAAATAAGCTCTGATGGCACCGGTGCTCAGATACCGGGGTTAATACAGCAGCCAACACCATCTGGGCAAATATGACTGAGATTGAGCTTTCAGGAAGCCCGGTAGCCATTGGTGGAACAGCGGCACCAGCACCGCCGGCACCGACTCCAGAGGGAGGCGGCGGTGGGGCTCCAGTAATACCACCACCACCCCCAGGCGTTAGGGATGTATCATCCCTGATTACTGTCAATGGGGTGTTTACTCACCGCATT
>DAOWJS010000039.1 GCA_030640255.1 Dehalococcoidales bacterium
AGGCGCAGGCCTCAGGGGAACTGGCTACCCGAGACGAGGCTCTGGCTTACATTCGTGAGAGGCTATTATATGGGATACAGGCAAATTCTAAATACTATCCTTCAAAGAAGGACTAAACTCTAAACAAATTCAAATAAATAAAAACTCAAATGACCCAAACTGTTTTGAATTTGAAATTTTGAAATTAGAATTTGTTTAGGATTTAGTATTTAGATATTAGGATTTGAAGCGAAGCGACTTTAGGATTTAATCTATGGCTAAAAGAAATGCGCTGACTCTTATAATAATATTAGTTCTTTTTGCCCTTGCCGTGTGTGTGGTTTTGCCTATTGACCAGGGAATACTGGGCAAGAAGGGGATACACCTCGGGCTTGACCTTGTCGGTGGTAGTCATTTAGTGTATCAGGCTCAATTTCCTGAGGGGGCTACTGCAGAGGAAAAGAGAAGGAATATGGACAGGGCACTAATGACTATCCAGAGCCGCATTGATAAATATGGTGTCACTGAGCCTATCATCCAGAAGCAGGAAGGTGAGCGCATTCTGGTGCAGCTTCCCGGGTTTACTGATATTGAAGAAGCCAAAAAGCTGGTAGAACAAACCGGTTTCCTTGAGTTTAGACAGGTTGAGCTGAATGAAGGCGAACCAGTCTGGCTTAGTGATTACCTTGAGGACTCTCCGACCACATTTTTTGATGAGAGTGAGACTGGCTCCCGCCTATTTGTTGGCGAGGATAATAATCCGGTAGCCTTTTTAGTTAAGGATGAGGGGGGTAATCTCAGCTACACCGACGAGAGGGGTAACCCCGTAGATATAGAAGAACTGAAGCAGGGCTCAACAGACCTCTTATCCTGGATACCAGCCAGAGGCGATGATGGCACTCCACTCACTGGTGAATTTCTGGCTAAGGCGGTGCCTCAGGTAAGTACCAAACCAACCGGGGCTGAAGCCGAGGTGGCTATTGAGTGGAACCAGGAGGGAGGGGAAATTTTCGACCAGATTGCCCAGCGCCTGTATAATTCAGGACCATACGGGTCGCCGCAGCGGGCTTTAGGTATTTTCTTAGATAATGTACTCATCTCCGCCCCCCAGATTTTGCAGCCAGAATATCATGGCACCGGAGTTATTACCGGTAATTTTTCCATAGAAGAAGTGGACCGGCTGGCTAATCTGCTTGAGTCCGGTGCTTTGCCTATGCCTTTAAAGAAACCCCCTCTCTACCAGCAGACGGTCTCGGCTACGCTGGGAGCTGACTTCATTAAGATGAGTTATAGGGCGGGGCTGATTGGAATAATATTGATTATGCTATTTATGATTATTTACTATCGCCTGCCCGGGCTTTTAGCCAGTCTGGCGCTAATTTTTTACGGGGCATGGGTATTGGCACTATTCAAGATGTGGCCGGGTGGTGGTGTCGTCCTTACCCTGGCTGGAATTGGTGGCTTTGTCTTATCCATAGGTATGGCGGTGGATGCCAATGTCCTTATCTTTGAACGGATGAAGGAGGAATTAATAATAGGACGGACGCTGGGAGCGGCTATTGAGGCTGGCTTTAATCGGGCGTGGACGGCTATCAGGGATAGTAACATAACTACCTTTATTGTCTGTGGCATTCTTTATTGGCTAGGTAAAAATATTGTCGCTAGTGCCCCAGTAATGGGCTTTGCCCTGACCCTTTTTATCGGTGTTGCGGTAAGCATGTTCACCGCTATTGTAGTTACTCGAACCCTCCTGCGCCTGTTCGTGGGCACTCGTCTGGCGCAGCGGACTTCCCTATTTAGCCCTTATCGGGGTAAAGAAAATGTTTGATATTGTCGGCAGAAGGTTCCGGTTCTTTCTCATCTCAGGCGTGGCACTTCTTATTGCCATTATTTCTCTGGCGACCATTGGTCTCCAGTCTGGGATTGAATTTAGTAGTGGTTCTATGACGACGGTGAGCTTTGAGAAGGAAGTAGACCAGGGTGAATTGAAACAAGAATTAGCTGACTTAGGTTATCCCAATGCCATTGTCCAGAGCGAGATTCGTCCCGCTGGAGGCGGTGTTTTCTATATCCGCACCGCCGAACTAGGTGATGAGGAAAAAGCCCAGCTAGAGAATGACCTGGCTGCCAGATTTGGTAACCTCACCGAGACGGAGTTTAGCTCGGTGTCACCTATGGTAGCTGAGGAGACGGCGCAGAACGCAGCTATTGCGGTGGCGGTAGCCGCCATAGGCGTGCTTCTTTATATTACCTGGGCGTTTCGCCGGATGCCAAATCCTTTTCACTACGGCACCTGTGCCGTAATCGCCTTGGTGCACGATACCCTGGTGGCAATAGGAGTTTTCTCCATTCTCGGTGGCATATTAGGTTGGCAAATCAACTTAATGTTCATTACCGGTATCCTGGCGGTTATAGGCTATAGTGTAAATAATACCGTAGTTATTTTTGATAGAATCCGTGAGAATTTGACCAAGGGGGTAAGCCCCAATTTTGAGGTAGTGGTTAATAATAGCCTGGTTGGGACCCTGAGCCGTTCCTTGAATACCAGTCTAACCACACTATTGGTGGTAATAGCCCTGTTACTCTTTGTTGGGGCGTCAATTCAGAATTTCGCCGTGGTGTTACTAATTGGTATCATCGCTGGAACCTATAGCTCACTCTGTATTGCCCCCACGCTACTGGTGGTCTGGGAGAAGGGGGAGTGGGGCCGGTTTTTACGCCTGGCCGAGGCATTAAGATAGATTGTGGAGCCCCTTTATTGACTCAATCAGGCGAGTAATATCAGGTGCCTCAGAGCTACGTGGTGATTGACCTAGAGAGTCTTCAATATTGGTATTACCCAGTAGCACATCAAAGGTGGCTTTTACTGAGGCAGCTAAGGCGGTAAGATTATAGCCACCCTCCAGAGTGAAGACGAGACGACCACTACATAATTCGTCAGCTAATTCCTTGATAATTTTCACCATCTGGGCAAAGCCGGTAACGCTTATCTGCATCAAGGCTAGTCCATCCGCCCAGTGGGTGTCGTAGCCGGCAGAAACCAGGATAAGTCCGGGGTTAAACCGTCTCGCCGCCGGGACGACGATTTGGACAAAGACTGATAAATATTCGGCATCACCACAGCCAGCCGGGAGCGGGATATTAATTGTGGTTCCCTCGCCGGCTCCAATACCCGTTTCTTCAGCCTTGCCTGTTCCCGGGTAGAAGGGGTATTCATGGGTCGATATATAAAGCACCTGGGGGTCATCATAGAAGGTTCCCTGAGTTCCATTACCGTGGTGGACATCAAAATCAATGATAAGGATACGTTCCAGTTCATATTTAGCCAAAGCATATTTAGCGGCAATAGCCACATTGTTAAATAGGCAGAAGCCCATAGCTCGCCGGGAAGTAGCGTGGTGCCCCGGAGGTCTGACTAGAGCAAAGGCGCTGCCTACCTCTCCATTCATAACTACCTCGGTTGCCTTAATAACCCCACCGGCGGCATAAATGGCTGCCTGGTAGGAGTCAGCCGACATTACCGTATCAGCATCCAGCCAGCCGCCGCCCCTTTGAGCAGTGTCCTGGATATGTGATATATATTGTTTATCGTGCACCAGTGATATTTCTTCAACGGAGGCAGAGCGAGGCTTAACCGGCGTTAATTGCTGCTTAAGTCCGGTCTGTTCCATGTGGGAAATGATTGCCTCTAACCTCCCCGCATTCTCCACGTGCCCCCCGGTGTCGTGTTTGAGGTATATGGGGTCATAAATAATGCCTGCCTTCATAATGTGCCTCTCCTTAGCGCTGAATTAGCCAAGTTTCAATGGTAGCAGATACCATGCTGGTTAGACAAGTAGTGTGGGCCTAAACCACCGCTTGATACCTGAGACTATAAACCAGCCCCCAAAACCAACAAGTAACAGACTACAGGCAATAAAAAGACCCTCCTGAAATTTCTCTGCCCAGAGGGCGTGGGTTCTATAAATCACCACGGACACCAGTGATAGCCAGACTAAGTCGCATAGCCAGTGAACAATGATAAACACAATTAACCCTTTCGTGCCGAAAACAACGAATCTCATCAGGAGCATACTGCCTATAGTCGCCCACCACAATAAGAAAAATGGATTAAGTCCAGTGGTAATGATGCCGGCAATGAACGCATTATAAAGTAAGTCCTTACTATCACTAATTACCTCAGCTCGAACAAGAAACATGCTTATCCCCAGCCAGATTATTATGCCACCACCAAGTACGCTCAGTACAAGCTGCACAATGTTGTTCTTAGAGAACCGGGCAAAGCCAAAGTATATCAGCAATATCAAAGGGACTTCTATTACCGCATGCCCCAGGGCTACTTGGGGACCAGCCCACGGAGACCAATAGCTGTGAGCCACAGCCACAGCAAACATCGGTCCGGGCATCATTACCCCGGATGATGAAATTATCACCACGCTTAATAAAAGTGGAAGCATAAGAATACCTTGGGTTAGATTGTAGCATACTTGTTCCGGCGATGCCTCAGATTGATATGATGAGGTCGCTTACCACGCGAAGTTTGGAGGGGGTGAGGTGGACCCCGAACTCGGTCATCTCAGGGTTATAAACAATCTTTTGGGTATTACTTGAGTTCGTAAGTTTAATACATTATACTCTGCAAATAGAGGATTAATGGCTGGGAGGTCATAGCAAACGGGATATTGAAATGGTCAGGATAACGGACAGGGACTTCTCGGTAGAGGAAATAATCGGCGGAATGAACAATCCGAAGATAGGGGCTATCATAACCTATCTGGGCGTGGTGCGTAGCTTCTCGGAAGGGAGGGAGGTGGCGGGGATTGAGTTTGACGATGACGAGGCGGCAATTGATAAAGTTAGGGAGTTAGCCGATAAGGCACTTGAGGACTTTGATGTCGCCGATGTGGCTATAGTGCATCGCGTGGGACAGCTAAAGGTTGGGGATAAGCTCCTGCTTATCGCGGTGAGCGCTTCTCATCGCCAGCCGGCTTTTGCTGCCTGTATGAGTATAATAGATGGGGTTAAGGGCATACACTCCGCCTGGGGAAGGGAATGCTATAAAGGTAGTTAAAATCAAGAGGCGGGGGCGAGAGAGGTGTCTTTAGATTTAACTAAGATAGTTTCGCAGGTTGGCGGTATGGTTGCCAGGCTGAAGGCGGGCAGTGAGGAGAGGCGGAACCGTCTCCAGCAGGCGCTGACTGTTCTCCATAACCAGGCTGGCGAGCTGGAGTCCTTAACCAGAAAGATTGCCTCCAGTAAGACTACCTGGCTGGTAGCTGGTCTGGTGGATGGGCTTGACCGGCGCTATGAAGCCCCACCCCTCCCCGCCGAATTCACCATTCTGGCTACTGACGGCTCTCATATTGATGTTGACCGGCACAAGTCAACCAGGTGTTACCTGATAAATATAGGTGCTGTCAATCTCCATTATGGTGCCCAGCCTAGCGCGAGCCTAGATAGCTTCCCCTGCCTCTATTCCAGTGATGAAGACTTAGTTGTTACGCCAGCCGGGGTCAGGGGTCGTGAGCAACCAGTAGAAGGCGTGCTTCTGGGTATCAAGCGCAGCGTCGAGGAGTGCCATCGGCTGGCGGAACTGGCTGCCGAGCTGCCTTTGGGCAGTTCCTCCCTGGCTCTGATTGATGGCTCGCTTATTCTCTGGAGTCTGGAGGCTTTCCCTGAGTTTGTCGCTGAGGCGCTGCTGGATAAAGGCTTTCTAAACTATCTTGATGACATCAGGAAGCTCAACAATGGTAGGAGGCTGGCTCTGGCCAGCTATATCAGCTTTCCTCGCTCTACCGATGTGGTTAATGCCCTGCGGGTCGCCCTTTGCCCTCATGAGATTGTTGACACTGACCGCTATTGCAATGCCTGTGAAACGCGGGAGTGTGATGAGGTCGCCGGTGTTCGGGACCGGGAGCTATTCTTAAATTTACTGGCAGAGGGGGAAAGGACAGCCCTGTTTATCAGCCCGTCCAAAATCCAGAAGCGCTACGGAAGGCACCGGGTTTACTTTTTCTACCTCAGGGTGGATGATGAAATAGCCCGGGTTGAGGTTCCCCAGTGGGTAGCTACTGATAAGGAGTTGCTTAATCTGGTTCATTCCCTGGTTTTAGACCAGTGCCGACGTGGGCTGGGATATCCGGTGGCGTTAAGCGAGGCTCACGAACAGGCGGTGGTAACCGCCAGTGATAGAGAGCAGTTCTGGCAGTTGGTGGAGTCGTCTCTGGTAGAAGAAAATCTACCCAGCCTCACCTCCGCCAAGAGCCAGAGCAAAAGAACGAGGTGGGTTTAGGATTATGTTTGACCTCACCCCCTTTATCCCCCTCTCCTTAAAAGGAGAGGGGGAGGAGAGGTTTTGAAGGGGCTTCGCCCCTTCAGACTTCCCTTAGTAATAAAGGGAAAAAGGAGGACAAAAAATGATAAGTTTGCTGGGGATTGGCTTCGGTCTACTTGTGATAGCGTTCCGCTTAACGACACTTCGCAATAGCATACTTCGTGCTGGAGAAATTTCGGCGCCCTTTGCAAGGCAGATACTGGTAGAGGGACGGAAGACCTGCATCGCTGGTTTAATCGTTTTGCTAGTGGGTATTTTGGGTATTTATTGTAACCTGATGCTAAATTCAGAGGCCGCGATTTTGATGGGCACGGGGGCAACGCTGATTATCCTGGGTATCCTTTCACTCGTACAATGGACAGTCCAGAGTGGTCGAGGTACTGAGCATCACGTATATATAGGCGCACGGATTGTGAAATGGTTTGGAGTTGTGTTAGTTATAGCCTATGCGATTTATCGGATTGTTATGATTTTAAGTTAAAAAGGGAGGAAACAAATGGGGTCCAAGGGAAGAAAAAACGTTAAAAAGCCCAAGAAGCAAAAAGAAAAGAAGAAATAGGGCAATTAAAAAAGGGTATCCCTTCCAACCCTCCATTTACACTCTGAGGGGGTTGGTTTAGCAGGGTGTCTGAGAGGGGCGAAGCCCCTCTAAAAAACTACCTCCCCTTCCCCTTGTCAAGGGGAAGGGGATAAAGTCCTTGCCTGCTTTGGCAAGGATAAAGGGGATAGGGTTGCTAACAAAAACTAAAGGGAAGAGGTTAATAATTAAAAATGGCTGAAGGGCAACGAGTTGGTGAGGTTATTGAGGCCAGCACCACCGATTTTGTGGCGCAGTGCTACGAGCTTTACCAGTCGCCGCCTCTGGGCAGTCTGGTGAAGACCAGGGATGAGCCGGTGGAGCTATATGGTATTGTCTATAATGCCACTACCGCCAGCCTTGAGCCGGGTCGGCGTCCCATTGCTAGAGGTAAGGATGAAGCCAGCGAGGAGGCAATCTACCGGGCAAGCCCCCAGCTTTTAAAGCTGCTCAGGAGTGAGTTCAGCGCCTTAGTAGTCGGGCACCGGCAGGATGATAAATGGTATCATTACCTGCCGCCCAAGCCTGCCCGAATCCATGGCTTTGTTTACCTGTGCCCTCCCGAGGAGGTGAAGGAGTTCAGCCAGTCCTTTGGTTTCCTCAATATATTGATTAACACCCATTTACCGGTTTCCACCGACGAGCTTATTGCCGCCTGCCTGCGCCAGATGAGCCGGGTATATGAAGACCGCCACACTTTCCTGGTGGTGGCAGGTAAGGAGCTAGCTATATTACTCAGTGGTCAGTTTAACCAGCTCAAGGCTATTCTGGAGAGGATTAAACAATGAGTCAACGTCTGGGCATTGTCGTCTCCGGTTCGCTAAATAAAGGGGTGGAGGTCAGGCTGGATAGCTCGGCTTCGGTTGAGGATATGGCGGTGGGACGCTATATAACTATTGAGGGGGAGAAGCAGCGTTTCTTCGGCATGATAACCGATGTCAGTCTGGGGGTAATCGACCCCAAGCTCACCCTTACCCCACCCGATGTTGCCGACCCGTTCATCGCTGAGGTATTAGCCGGCACCAGTACCTAT
>DAOWJS010000062.1 GCA_030640255.1 Dehalococcoidales bacterium
CAGGAGAGCGATTAAACCCGCCGAGATGACGCCAACCCAGCGGTTAAATAGCTCTTTGCCGATGAAGTAGACGGGGATAACGGTTAGAGCCCCCAGAACTGCCGGGAAATAGACGCCGACGACATCAATAGTATGCTGGGTTGGGAAACCCAAGCCAATCACCCAGATGATACCGGCCAGGAGCCAGTCAAAGAAATGAATGCGGGTTATCCAGACAGCGCCCGGGTAGAGCATGTAGGGGTCAGAGCTAATGAGGTGAGGGAAATTAGGGACAAGATTATCAACCAGGCGCATGTGGTAGTAGGCATCAACGCCGGTAAACTTTATCCAGTCACCGCTGAAGACCTGGTCATAGGGGAGGCAAATTCGAAGGCATAGGGCGATACCGAAGAGGATAGCTAGTATTATGCCGGCAAGAAGTTTTGGGGAAAGCCGGCTCTCTTTAGCTTCATGGTGTTCACTCATTTGGCTATTCCGCAATCAAGAGAAGGGGATAGCGTTGCTAATTAACAAATTTTTCCGGCTAAGTTTCCCGGCTCAGGTTAGCCAGGAACTCGGCATTGGATTTTGTCTTGCTCATGCGCTCAAGGACTCGCCCGGTGGCTTCAGCGAAGTTGACAGAGTCATTGGCAACCATAGCCGCCATACGCCGCAGTAGCCATACCTGCTTCAGGGTATTTTCATCCAGAAGTAGTTCTTCTCGCCTGGTGCCACTGCGCTGAATATCCATAGCGGGGAAGATTCGGCGCTCGGATAATCGGCGGTCGAGATGGAGTTCCATATTACCCGTTCCCTTGAACTCCTCATAGATGAGCTCATCCATCCGGCTGCCGGTGTCAATGAGGCAGGTGGCGATGATGGTCAGGCTACCACCCTCATCCATATTGCGGGCAGCACCGAAGAAGCGCTTAGAAGGGTGAAGGGCGGCGGGGTCAATACCACCGGATAGGGTGCGACCACTGGAGGGCATGGCTAGGTTGTAGGCCCGGGTGAGGCGGGTAATGCCGTCAAGGAGGATGAACACATCCTTACCACCTTCTACCATTCTCTTGGCTTTCTCCAATGCCAGCTCGGCGACGTGGGTTTGATTTTCTGGCGGCTCGTCAAAGGTGGCGCTTATCACCTCGCCTTTGATTGAGCGCTTCATATCAGTAACCTCCTCGGGCCGCTCGCCGATAAGGCACACCATCAGGTGAATATCATTGTAGTTAGTGGTGGTAGCATTAGCTATGGATTTGAGCAGTATTGTCTTACCGGCTTTGGGTGGTGATACTATTAGGCCGCGTTGACCTCGACCGATAGGGGCAATGAGATTGAGCAATCGGGTGGACAGCTCTTTGGGTGAGGTTTCAAGGTTAATCAATTTGTCGGGGAAGGTGGGGGTGAGTGAGGTGAAGCGAGGACGACCTTTGATAAGTTCAGGGTTGATGTCGTTAATTACCTCTATCTTGAGCAGGCTGTAATATTTCTCACCACTTTTCGGTGGTCGGCTTTGCCCAGCAATCATATCCCCGTTGCGTAGACCGAAGCGGCGGATCTGAGACTGGGAGACATAGACATCGGCTGAACTGGGCAGCAGGCTGTTTTGCCTGAGGAAGCCATAGCCATCGCTTATAATCTCCATGATGCCGCTACAAAAGATGTAGCCCTGTTGCTCGGTATGTGCCTGGAGCAAGCGCATTATGAGCTCTTGCTTCTTGAGGTTAGCATAGCCGGAGACACCCATCTCCTTAACTAGCTCAATCAGCTCGTCTCGGCTCTTGTTTTCTAATTGGCTGATGTTCATTTTTAGCCTGTTTCTAGTTTCTATTGCGGTGAGACACGTTGCCAGTCGGTAAGAAAGCGAGTAACGCCAATATCAGTAAGCGGGTGGTGCATCATCTGCATCAGCACCTTATAGGGAACGGTGGCAATATGAGCCCCTGCCTTGGCAGCAGCCACACAATGCTCTGGGTGACGGATGCTGGCGGCAATCACCTCGGTAGAAAGTTGGTAGTGTTTAAATACATCAACAATATCTTTGACTAATTCCATGCCATCATGACCGATATCGTCCAGCCTGCCGACAAAGGGGCTGACATAAGTAGCCCCGGCCAGTGCGCCTAAAATGGCTTGGTTGAGCGAGAAGCACAGGGTCATATTTACCTTGATATCTTCCTTGGCCAGAACCGATATCACCTCCAGCCCGTCGGCGGTAGCTGGAATTTTAACTACCACATTGGGTGCCCAAGTGGCAATCTCTCGCGCCTGTTCAATCATCGCTTGGACCCCTTCTACCACTACCTCAGCCGAAACCGGTCCGGGAACGATAGAGCAGATTTCTTTGACCACAGCCGTATAATCGGCTAGACCCTCCTTAGACACCAGGCTGGGATTGGTGGTAACCCCACTGACGACGCCCAGCTTGGCGCCTTGCCTGATTTGGTCAATATTGGCTGTATCCAGGAAGATGCGCACTTAATCTCTCTCTATTTTTTGCATTTTATCATAAACTAGGGCGAAAGGGGTAGTGAAGGTTGAGCCCCTTCGCGTAGTAAATCCTTGGCGACGCCGATAAAATCGCGGAACAAAGGGTGGGGGTGACCAGGGTGAGAGCCAAATTCAGGGTGGAACTGGCAACTTACCATCCATGGATGATTGGCTAGCTCGCAGATTTCTACTAACCGGCCGTCAGGTGATAGTCCGCTATAAACCAGTCCCGCCTCTTGTAATTGAGTGCGGAATTGGTTATTAAACTCAAAGCGGTGCCTATGTCGTTCGTTAACCAGCTCCTGACTATAGGCGGCAGCAGCCAGGGTGCCTTTAACCAATTGACAGGGGTAGTTGCCCAGGCGCATGGTGCCTCCCTTGTTTTCTATGGTCTTCTGTTCGGGGAGGAGGTCAAAAACCGGGTGGGGGGTGGAGGCATCAAACTCAGTGGAGTTGGGCTCGGTTGAGTTCAGAGCATAGCGGGCAAACTCAATTACCATAGCCTGCATCCCCAGGCACAGTCCTAGATAAGGGATTTCATTGTTTCGGGCGTAGCTGGCTGCCGTTACCATACCTTCTATTCCCCTAGCGCCAAAGCCGCCGGGGACGATAATGCCCTGGGCTGAGCGCAGTAGGGCGTCACTACCATCCCTTTCTAAATCTTCAGAGTGAACCCAGAGCAGATTAATGTCTCTATCATGATATAGGGCGGCGTGACATAGTGCCTCACGAACTGAGAAGTAGGCATCCTGTAGTTCCACATATTTGCCCACCAGGGCGATATTAACCGGCTCATGGGGTGTTTTGAGAGATGTGACCAGCTCCTGCCACTGACTCAGGTCGGGTTGGTTTGCCTTGAGCCCTAGCTTGTCCACAATTAGCTCCCCCAGCCCTGACTCCTCCAGCAGCAATGGTATCTCATAGATGGTGGGTACGGTAGGTAGGGGAATAACCGCTTGCCGCTCCACATCGCAGAAGAGGGATATTTTATCCCGTATCCCTTCCGGGATAGGGTAGTCGCTGCGGCAGATGATGATGTCCGGCTGAATACCGATGCGGCGCAGCTCATTGACGCTGTGCTGGGTAGGCTTGGTCTTTAACTCTTGAGTAGAGTTAAGGTAGGGAAGGAGGGTGACATGGACATAGAGCACATTATCTCGCCCGCCATCATTTCTCATCTGCCTGATGGCTTCCAAGA
>DAOWJS010000030.1 GCA_030640255.1 Dehalococcoidales bacterium
ACCGCAGTGGCTAGGGAAGCCACAAGGCGTATTCGCCAAGGGGAAGGGTCTTCTCTTACCGATATTGTGTCCGGTAAGCTAGAGGATATCACCGCCGAAACGGTTGACGTTGCGGCCGCCGGTGGAGACTCTCTCGCCTCGGAGGTTATTTCACAGGCGGCAACCTACCTCGGGGTAGGTATGGTAAACTTAGTTAATATCTTTAATCCGGAAATGATTATTGTTGGTGGGGGGATGGCAAAAATGGGAGACCGCCTGCTTAATCCAGCCAGGCGGGTAGTAAGGGAAAGAGCCTTCTGTCTACCGGCTCAGGCAGTACGTATAGTTCCTGCCCAGCTTGGAGAGGATGCCGGGGTGATTGGGGCGGCTGTCTTTGCCCGTCAACAAGGACTGACGAGGAGGACGAGATGAAGGTTCGTAAAGCGGTTATCACTGCGGCTGGCTGGGGGACGAGGTTCTTACCTATTACCAGGTCTCAGCCCAAGGAGATGCTGCCACTGGTAGATAAACCACTAATCCAGTATTCAGTAGAGGAGGCAATAAACTCAGGTATTGAGCAGATTATTATGGTAACCGCTCTGGGCAAGCGAGCTATTGAGGACTACTTTGACCGCTCCTTTGAACTAGAATATGTCCTAGAGCAAAAGGGGGAAACTAAGCTATTACAAGAGATGCGTGAGCTATCCAACCTGGTTGATATCTGCTATATCAGACAGAAGGAACAACTGGGTCTTGGCCATGCTATCCTAACCGCTAAGGGCATCATTGGTGAGGAGCCTTTCGCTGTCTTACTCCCCGACGACATCGTTGATAGTAAGGTGCCGGTGTTAAAGCAGATGATAGAAGTTTATGAACAATATAAAACTAATGTCGTAGCCGTTGAGCGCATTAGCCGCCAGGACACGATAAAGTATGGCATCATTGAGCCCAAGAGGGTTTCCGAGCGCGTGTATCAAGTCCTTAGCCTGGTCGAGAAACCGGAGTCGGCAGAAGCTCCCTCTAACCTGGGGGTAGTGGGTAGGTACATCCTTATGCCCCAGATATTTGATGCCCTTAAGGTTATTCCATCGGGTAAAAATCAGGAAATTCAGCTTACGGATGCCCTGCGGTTGTTACTCAACCAACAGGCAGTATATGCCTATGAATTTGAAGGCGTGCGGTATGATACCGGCACTCCTTTAGGTTGGCTGGAGGCAACAGTAGCTTTGGCGCTAAAGCATCCTGATATTGGGCCGGAGCTGAGGGAATATTTGCGTCAACTCCTCTGAATATTGAGATTGATTAGTAACCCTATCCCTTATATCCCCTTCTCCTTGACAAACCACCTATTCATTGACAGCTGGTATGAGTTACACTAAAATCATATGAGACTATGACTAGTGATGAAATTCGAGCGGCATTTCTGAGATTCTTTGAGGGAAAGGGACATAGAATCATTCCTAGCTCCTCGTTGATACCTCAGGGAGACCCCACTTTACTACTTACCAGCGCCGGTATGGTGCAGTTTAAGCCTTACTATCTGGGCGAGGAAGTGCCGCCAAGTCCCCGTTTGGCATCATGTCAAAAGTGCTTTCGCACCACTGATATTGAAGTGGTAGGTGACCCTGGCCATCTTACCTTCTTTGAAATGCTGGGCAACTTTAGTATCGGTGATTATTTTAAGCAAGAAGCCATCAACTGGGCATGGGAATTTGTTACCCAATGGTTGGGGCTTCCGCCACAGCGCTTGTGGATAACTATCTTTCTTGATGATGATGAGGCTTTCGGTCACTGGCGAAAGCTAGGCGTGCCCGAGGAAAGGATATTAAGGTTCGGCGAGGAGGATAACTTCTGGGGACCAGCCGGTGATTCTGGACCCTGCGGGCCGTGCAGTGAAATTCACTACGACTTTGGGGAGGAGGTTGGCTGTGGGAAGGCATCCTGCGCTCCGGGCTGTGACTGTGGTCGGTTTTCTGAAATTTGGAACTTGGTATTCACCCAGTATAATCAGGACATAGAAGGACGGCGCACCTTACTGCCCAAACCTAATATTGATACCGGTATGGGATTGGAGAGAACGGTGGCGGTAGCGCAGGGCAAAACCTCTGTCTATGAAACTGACCTCTTTGTTCCTTTATTAGAATGTATATCCAAGCTGGCGAAAGTAAAATATGGCGCTGACGATGATGCTGATAATGCCATGCGAGTAATAGCTGAGCATAGTAGAGGGATTGCCTTTCTTATCGGTGATGGAGTAATTCCCAGCAACGAAGGGCGGGGTTATGTGTTGCGTCGACTATTGCGTCGTGCCGTTTTTTTTAGTGAAGCGTTAGGTGTAGGTATACCATTCGTTGCTGAAACAGCTAAGGTTACTATTGAGCAGATGAGGCATATCTATCCTGAAATAGGGCAAAGGCGGGACTTCATTATCAAGGTGATAGAGCTTGAGGAAGCCAGATTCAGAGAGACAATTAGAACTGGTGTGCAACTACTAGATGGCATTATGGAAGAAGCCGCCAGCAAGGGAAAAAATAAAATTTCGGGTAAACAGGTTTTCAAGCTATATGATACCTATGGCTTTCCCGTAGAGCTAACCATGGAGATTGCTGGCAGGCAAGGTTTTTCTGCGGACTTGGACGCTTTTGAGAAGGAAATGGAGAAACAGCGGGAAAGAGCTAAAGCTGCCCAGAAATTTGGGGTAACTCTAAAGGGAGTGATTGAATTACATGAGCAGCTTAATATTGAGACAACTCCCTTTGTTGGTTACGATACCCTGAAACACAAATCGGTTATTATTAGCCTATTGGTTGATAGTGAATCTATACAGACTTTACATAAGGGGCAAGAGGCAAGCATTATCTTAGAATCCACCCCTTTCTATGGAGAGATGGGCGGACAGGCGGGTGATACCGGTGAAATACATGGTGTATTTGGGCGCTTTTTAGTTACTAATACTATTAGGGTTCCACCAGATATTATTGTCCACCAAGGGCAAGTTACCGAGGGCAGCTTTACGGTAGGGGATGAGGTAGAGGCTGAGGTTGATAGAGAGCGGCGGCTTGATATTGCCCGTAATCATACGGCTACCCATCTACTTCAGGCAGCCCTTCGTCAGGTATTAGGGGAGCATATCCAGCAACGGGGGTCACTGGTAGCCCCAGACCGACTCAGGTTTGACTTTTCCCACCTAACGGCAATGACCGATGAAGAAATAAATAAAGTAAACAATATCGTCAACGAAAAAATCCGTCACAATCTGGCAGTATATGATGAGGAGCTTCCGTATAAAAAGGCTATAGAGGCAGGGGCTATAGCCCTATTTGATGAAAAGTATGGCGATGTAGTCAGGGTGGTGAAAATTGGTGAACCGATAATTAGTGCCGAGCTATGCGGCGGTACCCATGTCGCCTCAACCGGGGAGATAGGCTTCTTTTACATCATTAACGAAAGCAGCATTGGGGCGGGGCTGCGCCGTATTGAAGCGGTTACCGGTAGAGGCGCTGAGGCATTTATTGACCGTCGGTTATCCAGCCTGGAGAAGGCTGCCCAATCTATAGGCGCTACACCGGAAGATATTCAGGATAAGCTGTCCAGTATGTCCACCGAGCTTGATAAGGAACATAAGCGAACTCTGGCTCTGGAGAGAGAGCTGGCCAGAAAAGAAGCCGAGTCTTTGCTAAGTCGGGCGGAAGTAGTTAATGGGGTAACCTTGTTGGTAGCCAAGGTGTCATCTACTCGCTCTCAGATTCTACGGGAAATGGCTGACTTGATTAGAGACAAGCTTAAAAGTGCGGTAATAGTTCTGGGCACAGTTTATGAAAATAAACCCTTTTTCCTAGCCACAGTAACCCCGGATTTAATAGCTAAGGGTTATAATGCTGGCGACATAGTAAAGCAGGTAGCCGGGGTGACCGGGGGCAGTGGTGGCGGCAATGCCCGATTAGGTCAGGCAGGTGGTAAGGATAAAGGTAAATTAGACGAAGCCCTCCGGCTGGTGAAAAGCCTGATATAGAGTTCACAGATAGGCGAAATTTGCTTAGTGAAGTGGCATCTTACTAGAAGGACTCTGAAAGAGCTGGAGGGTAGGAAGTTTTTACTATTGCTTGCTACTCCCATTGATATAGTCATTTATCACCGGAAGATTGAAGGGGTGAGGTTGATAGAGAATCTCAAACAGTTTGGAGGTAAATAAGACGCGTAGCCTAGGTCTTGACGTTGGAGATAAGAGGATAGGGGTGGCTCTCAGTGACCCCCGGGGTCTATTAGCCAGCCCGCTTACCATTATCAGCCGCAGAGATGAAACGGCAGATATCAAGGCTATTATTGATATTGTTAGCCAGCACCAGGTGGGGCAGATTATAGTCGGCTTACCCCGCTCTATGGATGGGAGCCTAGGTCAGCAGGCGGAGAAGGTAAAAGCCTTTATCCAGAACCTGTGTAGCCATACCGATGTTCCGATAGAGTTCAGGGATGAGCGTTTAACCACAGTATCAGCTAAACGCTTGATGCGAGCGGCTAAGACCAAAAGAAACCGGAGAAAAGCTCATGATGATGCTATTGCCGCCGCTCTTATCCTGCAGGGCTATCTGGACGAGACACGTAAAGACAGGTTGTAGTTAACTGCGCTTGTCTAGCTCTCCACTTTGCTGACAGGAACATCACAACTAGGGAGGTGAGGTTAATAAACAGCCTCATTAGCTTTCATTTAAGACAAACTTGCCCTGATAGTAAGGCTCGGGTTGGGGAACTCAACACGCCACACGGCGTAGTGGCTACGCCGATATTTCTCCCCGTAGGCAGCCAAGGGACAGTTAAAACGCTGATTCCTGAGGAGCTAAGAGATATTGGGATTCCGATGATATTGGCTAATACCTACCATCTCTACCTCAGACCAGGCATTGATGTAATTGAAAAAATGGGAGGTTTACATAAATTCATGGCCTGGGACAGGGCTATTCTCACTGATAGTGGCGGCTACCAGATTTTTAGCTTAGCCCGAAATGGCGCCGTCTTTACCGGCCAGGGCAGACATAATATTAGAAATGCCGCCTATAGACAGGTGGAGCAACCTGTTGACCCCGATTGCGGCTGCTATACCTGTGGCACTTTCTCAACCGCTTATCTCCATCACCTTTTTAGTTGTAATGAGCTATTAGCCTACCGGTTAGCCACTATACATAACCTTAATTTCATTAATAACCTGATGGGCAAAGCCAGGAGCGCTATCCTGAATGGCACCTTTAGCTCTTTCCAAGATAGTTTCCTGGCAGGCTATAAAACTGCAAATGAGCAAATACGGCTTAATCAGAAACAAAAGTGGTTAAAATCTCAGAACATAAGTGAATGACTCAGGTGGAAGCTATACCTTTCTTCTCAAGCGGAGGTGGCAACAGTTGCTTAAATCCCTGCCATCTCGTCACTAACTGGGTCAACCCTCACCCCTTTAGAGATTGCCCAGGTAATTCCATCTTCAATATCCTCGTCCTTACCCTCAAGTTCCAATACTAACCAGCCTCTGTCCTCGGTCACCTCGCCTCGGCGAATATTGGTTACTAGGTTAAATTGCTGACCAAGGTTATAGGTAACTGGCTCCACCAGTAGTTCGGTGGGGAAGGTGAGCATTACCCGCCGTTTTGCCATTTCTGTCCTCCATCTCAGTAATCCCGACTTTAAACACGGTTAACCTTACATATTACATAGACATTTGACAGATTTTCACCTCACCCCAGAGTCCTATTTTGTCATCTTCAATAATTATCACCCCCAGTAACCCATCAATACCCTTAGCTAACTCAATCCCATTCGGGATGTCATCTGGCTGCTTAATCAAGTTGCCTATAGCCGTAGCTGCCGCGTCAGCCACAGCGGCTGATTTAGAAAGCACTATAACCGCATCAGCCTTCCCATAACTCAGAGAGTGCCCTACTGTTCCTGAAGAGGTACAAATTCCTAGCGGGGTATCCTCACTACTGATTTCTAGCCCAATCTTCCCGGTTAGAGGCGATTTGCCGGCATAAATCCCGATTAGTCTTGTCTTTAAGCTCTTCAGATAAATATCGCCTCCATTTTCCACAATTATCTCTGGGGAAAAGGCCAGTAGCTCATTGCCCACAAATTCAGCTATCGCCCCGGCTACTGAAGCCATAGGACCAACCCCGACTTTCGCTGCCGACTCGGCCATTGACTTTACAATACGTGGGGCGTCTTCCTCAACGGGGAAGAATCCGAGGGAGGTTTGAAAGGCGGGGTGTCGCTCGATATACCTCTCCAGAGTATTGCGATATTTCAATACCAGCTTAAGGGCTTTTCTTTTCAGGTTAGTTGAGGCACGGATATATAAATCCGTCTCTTTTACCACTACGTTAAAGGAGATTAGGTCTTCATCTTTAATCCAGTGCCGATATGTTCTGGGCTCATACATAGGCTAGAAATGCACCTCCATCGCTCTGGGAGGGCAAGCCAGTATACACAGTCCACAAGCCAGACATTTTTCATTATCAAATTTGACAAGTCGGGTTAAGGGGTCAACCTCAAAAGCACCGGTGGGGCAAATAGTTATACAGGCACCACAATGGGTGCATCTTTCCTCATTGCGAATAACATCTTGGCTAAGCGATTGAATCCTCACTCCAGTCGTAGTCAAATACCTGATACCCTCATCATAATCCTCTCGTTCCCCTTTCAACTCTAAAACCATTAGGCCTTCTTCCTGCGGGGTAACTGAAGCCTTTAAAATGTTAAATTCAAGGTCATAATCCTTAATTAGCCGGTATACTATAGGCCGGTCTACCAGACGCTTTGGGAAATGTAGCACTATTCTTTTGGAAACAGTCATAACAACCTCACCCCCTGTATCCCCCTCTCCTTTAGAAGGAGAGGGGGAAAGATTCGCTTGAAGGGGCTTCGCCCCTTCAAGCTACCCTTCATCGTTATTTAATTACCTAGAGAGATGAAACTTCTTACTTATGGGGCGGATAGTCAATAAGCTCCGCTGTGTAGTTGATGGCAGCGCCCTGCTTGATGAGCTCCTCACCAGTATATTCCGGATAATCCGGAATCTCTATTGTAATAGGCACTTCTTTCAATCTAGTTTTTAGCTCTTCCACTCCGCAATCAAAGCAGTAGTCCTCATACTTGGCGTGCCCTTTTTCATCAACTGCTTCCATGTGGATAATTGAAATGAGACCATCTTCAAAGCTCTCTTTACCACATTTAGTACATCTTATCATCACCCTTCTCCTGTAAATTACTTTATTTAAGCAATTTTCAAACTAGGGTCTACTCCTCAAGTGGGCGTTCTTTAAGTGGTTTGAAGGTTATGCCCGACTCTACACCAGGTAGAGGCGCCACCGACTCAGTTAGCAGGAATTTCCCGGATGTTATCCACTCCTTTAGAATGGTGGCAATCTCTACCGCCCGTGGGTAGCTAGACAGGGAAGCCGTAGGCACCTCCTTACCCTGAATTACTATCTTGCCACTCTTCAGTTGAGCATAACTGACTTCGTCCAGAATATCTGGTTTCAACTGTACATACGCATCTGAATAATCTATCACCGGGGCAAAAATTCCATCGTCACTTACCGCTGTATACTGTAAGATTTCTTCGGAGAGAATAGGGATGGGGATACCAATGCCCACGGTTAAGGTGCAACCATAGCCTAGCATGCTGGTTCCTATCAGCCATCGGGGACTCATCTGCTTCAAATCACCTATCACCGAGAGTGTTCCGGCACCTCTCCTCGGTACCCCGTTATCAGAGCGAAGCACATTGGGATTATGCTGAGTACCGTGCCAGGCGACAAAACCGATGCCACCACCCAAGAATATCTTGGTGCCTATGCCAATAGTCTTATAATAGGGGTCATTAAATAATGGGGAAAGCTGCCCGGCGGTAGAGTAGTTAGCATTGCCCATGTCAGATTTTAGCACCCCCATATAGGTATAAATTGTCCTGTCCGACAGGTTCACCGCTACATTATAATTCTGGCAAGCATTCCTGATGTTAAACAGCACTGTCTCGTTGAGGTCTCTTATATTAATCCAGGTTTCCAGCCTTCTTCTGGGATAACAATCCGTGCCGTAAGCAGTGGCTACTAGCCTGATGTCCTTCCCGGCGACAAGTTCTTCAATTACATGCCCGCCACCATAGTTGAATTCACCGGGATAGACCTTGTTTCTGGGGTCATCATCTGGGAGGGCGTTAGCCCCTATGTATATGTCTACCGCAGCGAACCCGGCATAAGCGGGAACATCATTAAGATAGACTTTGCCTCCACCTAGCTTTATTCGCGGCTTGGAGTGCCCGATATTAAGGTAGGCGCCAGATGAACACATGGGACCAAAGGTGCCGGTAGTAACTACATCTACCTCCTGAGCCGCCTTGTTCACGCCTTTCTGTTTAACAATGCCTATTATCTCTTCAGCAGTAACTACTACGGCTTTGCCTTCTCGTATCTTCTCATTTATTTCCTCAATCGTTTTTGACATATCCTTAAGATGATAATATTAACTCGTGGGCTTGTCAATTTACCTGGTCTTGAGATTATTTATTAACCTCACCCCCTTTGTCCCCCTCTCCTTCAAAGGAGAGGGGGAGATGGTTATATAAGAGAGACTAGCCTCTCTTGACTCTCCTTATCCTAGAGTAGTAATTGGTTAAATCAAAAAGGGGCTAACGCCCCTCTTATACCCGCAGAAGATTGGCTTTCTTTATTTAAGGAGGGGGATGATTATTTTTTAAGGGGCTAACGCCCCTTCAAGCTACCCTCAATAAGCGCCTTTATTTCGTAATGGGGAGTTTTAGAGGGGCAAAGCTCCTCTAAAGACATTGCCTTCCCCTTCCCCTTGATAAGGGGAAGGGGATACAGGGGATAGGGTTAATAGCCGAGTGTAATAGGTCTCTTAATAGTCCTCCCAAACCCCCAACCTACTCCATATCCAATAGTCTCTTTTCGCCAGTTATCTTCTGGAGGTCGGTTATGTCCTGATAGTGGTATAATATTATCTATATTAGTCACATTTAAGGAGGGTGGTTACGATGTGGGAATGGTTTATTACTAACGGGGTATGGATATTAATTGCCGTGGTGGTGGGGCTCGTTCTCTTCTATCTTCTCCGGCACTGGGCTCCCCACCTTGTAGCCAAAGTCGTGCCCAAGCCGTGGCAAGAGCAACTGAAAGGCAGCC
>DAOWJS010000078.1 GCA_030640255.1 Dehalococcoidales bacterium
AACCTATCCCCCTGACCCCCTTCCCTTAATAAAAGATTGTTTAACAACCCCTCACCCCTTCTTTTGGTGAAATCACAAACTCTAATTTCTAATCCTTCACAGGTGAAGGACTAAACAAGTTCAAAATTCAAATCCCTAAAGTTTAGGATTTAGGGCTTAGGATTTAGGGTTTTACAAGAGGGGCTTCGCCCCTTTTAATTCCCTTACTAAACAACCCATCAATAAGGGAAGGGGGGAGTGCAGGTAAGAGAGGGGCGAAGCCCCTTCCCTAAAAACACTTCCCCTTCCCCTTATCAAGGGGAAGGGGATAAAGTCCTTGCCTGCTTTGGCAAGGATAAAGGGGATAGGGTTACCTAATAAAAATCTAAGGGGGTAAGGTTAATAAATAATCTCAAAATAGCCCTCATAAATTTACAGTTACCTTGACTTATGTTATACTTAACCTTTGTTAAAATGGTTAAGGACCGGGGGAGTATAATTTGGACAAAGAAATTAAGGCCGACATTATAGACAAGTTTAAGCTTAAGAAAGGGGATACCGGCTCGACCGAGGTTCAGGTGGCTGTGCTTACCGAGAGGATAAACCAGTTAACCGGGCATATGGCGGCTAATCGTCACGATTATCACTCGCAGCGCGGTTTACTTAAGCTTGTCGGGCAAAGAAGGAGGCTGCTAGCTTACCTGAGTAAAGAGGATATAGGTCGGTATCACAAACTAATTACTAGGCTCGGTCTGCGCAAGTAAATTCTTCGAGAGAGGTTATAATGGAATCCTATGCTTTTGAGTGTGAAGTTGGGGGCAGAAATCTCGTTATAGAGACGGGAAAGCTGGCGGGGCAGGCAAGCTCAGCAGTAGCCGTCCGCTATGGGGATACTGTGGTTCTGGTTACCGCTTGTATTAGTGATGAAAAGCGGGAGGGGATTGATTTTCTGCCGCTGACCGTTGATTATGAGGAGAGGCTATATGCTGCCGGTAAAATTCCTGGCGGTTTTATCAGAAGGGAAGGACGCCCTAGCCAGGAGGCGACTTTAGCTAGTCGACTTACCGACCGCCCGCTGCGTCCGCTTTTGCCCAAAGGGTGGCGTAATGACATTCAGCTTATAATTACTGTCCTTTCCGCTGACCAGGAGAACGACCCTGATATCCTGGCTGTTATCGGTAGCTCGGCGGCGTTATCAATATCAGAAGTGCCCTTTGAAGGTCCGGTGAGCACAGTTCGTATTGGCTATATTAATGACCAGCTAATTTTAAATCCGACATTAGCCCAAATGGAAGATAGCCTACTTGACCTGGTGGTGGCTAGCACTAAGCAAGCGGTGGTAATGGTAGAAGCCGGAGGTCGAGAAATTTCAGAAGATATTGCTGTTCAGGCAATCAAATTTGGTCATGAGGTAAACCAAGATATTATCAGGCTTCAAGAGCAGCTTCAGCAGGCTTGTGGTAAGCCCAAGGTGGAAGCTCCGAGCCGTGAGGTTAACCCGGAGGTAGTTTCAGCAATTTCGTCAGTTGTTAACGGAAAGCTTGCCCAGGCGCTGAGTCAACCAGAAAAGACGCAGCGGGCACAGGCACTCAGCGAACTACAGGAAGAGCTTGTTGAGGGTCTAAAGGAGTCATTCTCTGAGGAAGATATACTTTCTGCTTTTGAGAAGAAGGTCAGGGATGAATTAAGGTCTAATATCCTTAACAGGTCGCAGCGTCTCGGTAGCCGTAGCCTGACGGAGGTTAGACCTATTAGCTGTGAAGTGGGACTTTTACCTCGTACCCATGGCTCAGGGCTGTTCAATCGGGGTCAAACGCAAGTACTAACAATCGCTACTCTGGGCTCTATCAGGAAGGAACAACAGCTTGATGGATTGGGCATAGAGGAGACTAAGCGTTTTATGCATCATTATAATTTCCCGCCTTTCTCGAATGGTGAAGTGAAACGCATCGGTACAACCGGTCGTCGTGAGATTGGACATGGCGCCTTGGCGGAACGGGCGCTTATCCCGGTGTTACCTAAGGACGAGGATTTTCCTTATACTATTCGCCTTGTTTCCGAGGTTCTTAGCTCCAGTGGCAGCACATCTATGGCTAGTGTTTGTGCCTCGAGCCTATCCCTAATGGATGCCGGGATACCGATAAAGAGAGCAGTAGCCGGGGTAGCTATGGGTCTGGTTACCGGGGAGAAAGGCGACTACGCTATTTTAACTGATATCGAGGGCATAGAGGATGATTACGGTGATATGGACTTTAAGGTAGCCGGCACCGCTGAGGGTATCACCGCCCTGCAGTTAGATATTAAGCTCAAGGGACTGGATTTGGAAATTCTGGAAAAGGCATTAAATCAAGCTAAAGAGGCGCGACTGTTCATCTTAGAAACAATGCAGCAAACCATCAGTTCCAGTCGACCTGAGGTTAGCCGCTATGCACCGCAAATGCGTAAAATGATGATTGACCCTGATAAGATTGGTACTGTAATTGGCCCCGGAGGTAAGACCATCAGGTCGATTGTTGCTGCAACTAAAGCCACTATTGATATTGAGAATGATGGCACCGTGATTATCGGCTCACCAGATGAAGAGGCAGCCCGTAAAGCCATCGAAATCATAGAAGGTCTAACCAGGGATGTAGAAGTTGGCGGCATCTATACTGGAAAAGTAATGCGTATAATGAACTTCGGTGCTTTTGTGGAAATTCTTCCCGGCAAAGAGGGATTAGTCCATATCAGTGAACTGGCTGACCATCGGGTGGACAAGGTTGAGGATGTAGTTAAAGTAGGCGATGAGATTACGGTCAAAGTTATTGAGATTGACCATCTGGGCAGGATAAACCTGTCACGGCGGGCTGTGTTTGACAAGCTTTCGCAGGTGCCGGGGGCAACAGTAAAGGATTCGTTATCTCCAAACTACCCGTCTGAGAAAAGGCGTGAGGCTCATTCCCCACGTTTGCCGAAACGTCCTCTCAGCAGAGGGAGATAGGCTATGGAGCCAGTAAGGGTAGTAGTTCACGGGGCATCAGGCAAGGTGGGGCAGGAGGTGGTTAGAGCCCTATGCCGTGAGACTGAGATACAGGTGGTAGGTGCCGTAGAACAGGAGGTTTCTGATGAGTTCTACTTACCTCTACCTGATGGCTGCGAGGCGATACCCTTTTCTTCCAATCTAGAGTATATCCTCACCAGTTGCCAGCCTGACGTGCTGGTAGATTTCACTGTTGCCCAGGCTACTATGCCAGCGGTGCGTATAGCCACTAAGCAGGGGGTTAACTTGGTAATAGGAACTACCGGGTTAACCGCTGATGACCTCAGTGAGATTGACCGATTATCAAAAGCTCACCGGGTTGGGGCAGTGGTAGCTCCCAATTTTGCCCTGGGAGCAGTGCTGATGATGCACTTAGCCAAGATAGCTGCCAAATACCTTGATTATGCCGAAATTATAGAGCTGCATCACTACTTAAAGGCTGATGCTCCTTCAGGAACTGCCCTATCGACAGCTAGAGCTATGGCCGCCGCCAGAGGTAAACCATTCCCCCGTCCTCCACAAGGGAGCAAGACCTCATCTAGCCGGGGGGAGCCGGTTGAAGGTATTACCATTCATAGCGTCCGTCTCCCCGGTCTTCTGGCACACCAGGAGGTAATCCTCGGCGGACCAGGGCAAACGCTAAGCATACGACATGATACCATTAGTCGCGAATGTTATATGCCGGGCGTTATACTAGCCGTAAGGGAAGTGGTTAAACGCCAGGGGCTAGTCTACGGGCTGGATACTCTGCTCGGTTTATAGGAGGAGTAATGAAGGGGTATAAGGTGGCCATTGTTGGTGCCACCGGGCTGGTGGGACAGGAGTTCATCAAGGTGCTAGTGCAGCGAAGCTTCCCTATGACCTCAGTTCACCTTTTAGCCTCAGACCGTTCCGCAGGCAAGAAGTTATTTGTCAGTCATCAGGAGATTGAGGTCAAAGAGACGGCTCCCGAGTCATTCAAAGGAATAGATATTGCTCTCTTCTCCGCAGGGGCTGAGATTAGTCGCTACTTCTCCCCTATAGCTGCTCAATCAGGAGCGGTAGTTATCGATAATAGCTCTGCCTTTAGAATGGGGCCTACAGTTCCTCTGGTAGTCCCTGAGGTCAATCCTGAAGATATTAGGTGGCATAAAGGGATTATAGCTAATCCAAATTGTTCCTCTATTCAAGTGGTAGTGGCTCTATACCCGCTGCACAAGGTTAATCCCATCAAACGCATTATCGCCGATACCTACCAAGCGGTGTCAGGCACCGGTTCAGTCGCGGTAGAGGAATTAACCACACAAGCCAGGCAGGTAATGGAAGGGCAGAACACTACCCCCCATGTTTATCCTCATCAAATAGCCTTTAATGTACTGCCCGAGATTGACGTTTTTCTGGACAATGGCTACACTAAAGAAGAATGGAAGATGGTGGAAGAAACCAGGAAGATAATGCATGCCAGTGCTATAGATATCTCGGCTACCTGTGTGCGAGTTCCGGTATTTACCGGACATAGTGCCGCCATCCATGTAGAGTTCTCCCAGCCTATGTCTCCCGACGAGGCACAGCGTATTCTTACCCAGGCTCCAGGGGTCAAGATATTAGATGACCCGGCTATCAGTCTTTATCCTCAGCCCTGGTCAGCCGCCGGCACTGATGAGGTTTTTGTGGGACGTATTCGTCGAGATGCTTCTCACCCTAACGGTTTGGTTATGTGGGTTGTAGCCGACAACCTGCGTAAGGGAGCGGCTCTAAATGCAGTCCAGATTGCTGAAGAGATGATTAAGAGAGACTGGCTATAACTCTGGAGGCTAGAAAATGAAGAGAATAGGGCGATTACTAACGGCTATGGTAACCCCCTTTAATGAGGTGGGGGAGGTTGATTATGAGCAGGCCAAGAGGCTAGCTTTAGCCCTGCTTGACTCAGGAAGTGACGGGCTGGTAGTCGTGGGCACAACTGGAGAATCCCCCACCCTTATACGGGAGGAGGAGATGCGTCTCTTTGCTGAGGTTAAATCAGCCGTAGGTGAACGGGGTTCAGTAATAGCCGGCACCGGTAGCAATAGCACCGCTGAAGCCTCGGAGGCGACCCAAGAGGCAGAGAGGACAGGGGTTGATGCCTGTCTATTAGTAGTCCCCTACTATAATAAACCTACTCAAGACGGCTTATATCAGCACTTCAAGACTATCGCTCAAAGCACCAAGCTACCCTGTATCCTTTACAATGTGCCGTCACGCACCGTGGTTAGCCTATCCGCCGATACGGTTATCAAGCTAAGCCATATTGACAACATTATCGGAATAAAGGAAGCCAGCGGTAACCTGTCTCAGATTTCTAAGATAATTGGTAACGCCAGCGACGGTTTTCTGGTCTGGAGTGGCAACGATAGTGATAACCTACCCATAATAGTCTCCGGTGGCTACGGGGCGATTAGTGTTCTTTCTAACCTGGTGGGTAACCAAATCAAGGAAATGATTGATGACATTATTAGCGGTAAAATAGGCGAAGCGGCAGCTATCCACCGCCGTCTACTCCCTCTGGTTGATGCTATGTTCGTTGTGGCCAACCCGATTCCAGTCAAATACGCCCTTAACTACATCGGCTTCTATGTCGGCAAGCCCCGCCTGCCTCTTACCGAGCCCGATGAAAAATCAGCCGCTATCATCAAGGACACGCTGAAAAACTACAAAATTGATTTGGCGGTATAGGGGCAGCGGTTATAGTCCCCCCCCATAATAATCCCATTTCCTTTCAAATAGCTCGTTTAGCAACCTATCCCCCTGCCCCCTTCCCTTATTAAGGGAAGGGGGAGTGTAGGTAAGAGAGGGGCTTTGCCCCTCTCTATAATCTCTCCCTCCTTTCCCCTTGATAATGAGCTTTGCTTAATGGGGTGTTTAAGAGGGGCGCCAGCCCCTCTTCTATAAATACTTTCCCCCTCTCCTTTCCAAGGAGAGGGGGATTAAGGGGGTGAGGTTGATAAACAGTTCTATATGACGGGCGTCTTTATGATGGTTTGCTCCCGTCTGGCTCCTACCGAGATGATGTTGACCGGGCAGGAAATGAGTTCTTCCAGTCTGGCTATATATTGACGAGCCTGAGCAGGCAATTGCTCGTATTGACGGATGTCACTAATGGGAGCCTGCCACCCCTCTAGCTCCTCATAGATAGGTTGACACTTTTCCAGAGTAGTTATATTGCTCGGGAAATAGTCAACGGACTTTCCATTCAGTCTATAGCCGACACATATCTTCAGGCGAGGCAGAGCATTAAGGACGTCAAGTCGGGTAATGGCTGCCCCGGTAAAGCCGTTAATGCGGGTGCTAAGGCGAGCGACCACGGTGTCAAACCAGCCACAGCGGCGGGGTCGGCCGGTAGTGGTGCCATACTCGTGACCTCGTTCCCGAATCAAATCTCCAGTTTCATCCTTTAGTTCGGTAGGCAGGGGACCACTGCCCACCCTGGTGCAGTAAGCCTTAAATACACCTAGAATACGACTAATCCTAGTCGGGCTAATACCAGCCCCCAGACAGCCGCTGCTGGCTAGTGGTGAAGACGAGGTGGTGTAAGGGTAAGTGCCAAAATCGGGGTCAAGTAAAGTCCCCTGGGCGCCTTCTAATATGACCAGCTCATCCCGGTTCAGGGCTTCCTCCAGCATTATGTCGGTTTCCCTGATACGAGCTGCCAAACGCTCTCCATACTGGCAATACTGAGCATATACTTCATCCAGTGACAGAGGGCTGGCCCCATAGATTTTGGTTAAAATAGTGTTCTTGTAATCAAGTATAAAACGGAGTCGCTCCAAGAAGGTTTCTTTATCCAGCAGGTCGCCGATTCTAATGCCCAACCTGGCGGCTTTATCGGCAAAGGCAGGACCTATGCCCTTGCCGGTGGTGCCTATTGCCTTTCCTGCCCGTGATTCTTCCTCCAGACGGTCAAGGAGGATGTGATAGGGCATAATCAGGTGAGCCCGGTCACTGATAAATAACCTGGTGGTATTCACCCCGCACTGGTTGAGCTGAGCTATCTCGTCAAGTAGGACAGCGGGGTTAATCACCACGCCATTACCAATAATGGCAACGGTGTATGGGTAAAAAATTCCAGAAGGGATAAGGTGCAGCCTAAATTCACCATAGGGGTTAATCACCGTATGCCCGGCATTATCACCGCCGGAAAAACGGGCTACTACCCCAGCCTTTTCCGCAAGCAGGTCAACTACCTTACCTTTTCCCTCATCTCCCCACTGAGCTCCAATAACAGCAATAACTGGCATTACTTCCCCCTCTAGAGATTCCTTTAATTTATAACATAATAACGCCAGAGATAAAAGCGGCTAGAGGATGGAGTTTATGAGGACAGATTGCCTCGGAAGGGAGGTTGAGGAATAAAACTCCCCAAGCTACCTGTTTATTGTTTGTCGCCGCAAATGAACTAACCTCTGACCAACGGTGATAAAGCTAAATACTACTATAACAGCTAAGGCAATAATAACCTGGTTTAATAAAAGGCCTAGCGCCAGCACAATGACCCTCTCGGGCCGGGTGAATAACCCCACCTGGCACTCCAGTCCTAGTGCCTCCCCCCTGGCTCTGATATAGCTCACCAGCGGGGAACCGAGTAGGGCAGCGCTAGCCAGTAAAATCCCGGTGATTGACGGTTCTCTAGCATATAGGACTAAAATGCCGAGTAGCAGGACTCCCTCAGATAAACGGTCAAGTGTAGAGTCAAGGACGGCGCCAAACGGGGTAGTCCGATTGGTGTGGCGAGCTAGTGCCCCGTCCAAAATGTCAAAGAAACCGGCAATAAGCACCACCAAGCCGGCAATTAAAAGGTGTTCGGTAGCAATAAGGGCAGCGGCACCGATAGCCAGTAAAAAGCCAAACCAGGTTAGGGCGCTAGGTGTTATCGGTGTCTTGGCTAAAAGCCGCACTGCCGGCTGAGTAAAGTGATAGGCTGTCGCCTTGCGAGCTTGGGATAACTTTGTCATTAAACGTTGCTTTGGGAAATAACGCCATCTAAGCTGTCTTCAGCTTTCACCTAGACCGATATAGCTTCAGATTTGGCAAATCGTTCCTTCTGTGGAGACTGGCTAAGTATGCTAATATAATAATCCAATATCCTTTGAGCCAGGTATTTCCAGTCGTATTCTCTGGCTTTAATTTTTCCCCTGGCTCCCATCTGTTGCCGAAGCGATTCGTCAGTCATAAGCGAGATTAGAGCTTGAGCTAACGCTTCTTTATCTTTTGGCGGCACCAATAATCCCTCAACACCATGGGTTACTAGACTGGCATAACCCTCTATATTAGAAGCCACAATTGGCTTACCAAGTGCCATAGCCTCAAGCAAAACGATACCAAAGCTTTCTCGCCCGGTGGCTGGAGCACAAAAGATGTCGGCTGTCTTATAATACCTAGGTAGGTCATCGTAGGATGCATAGCCAACAAAAACCACGTCCTTTAATCCATGACGTTTAACATGCTTCTCATATTTATGACGCAGTCTGGTGCCGGGACCCACTATAATAAGTCGCGAGTCAGGAATTTCCTGCTTAACTCGCTGGTAAGCCTTAAGTAGATAGTTTGCCCCTTTTCGTTTCTCCAGACGACCGGTAAACAGAATATTCAGTTTTCCGTCGCAGAATTCATCAATTGGAGGTACATCGGGGGAAAAATGCTCTAAATCTACGCCGTTAGGGATAATATTGTAGTGTCCGGGGAGATGTTTGTTGGCGAACTCCATGGCTGGTTTAGACACGGCAATTTTGCCGTCAAGCTTGCGGAACCACTTCCTTAAAAATCTAATGACTAAAGGTTTAGCAAAACCATAGCTGGGTCTGCTGGCAAAGGCGTGAAAGGTGCCTATATTTGTTGTCTGTGACAGACGGAGCACGGTAGTGCATAACATTGGCACGAGGGGTTCGTGAAGGTGGATAATATCAAAGTTTTCTTTATCAAGCACAGCTCTTACGCTTGATGACAACCTTACCGATATAGTAACCCGAGCGATGGAACCGCTGGTAGGGATAGGTCGAGGTTTACCTATGGGTATAAACCTATCGCCAAAAGTGGAAACTGCCTTAGATGCAGGGGCAATTACCTTAACTTCGTGCCCCATCCGGGTAAGGTAATACTCTAGTGAGGAGATGTGATTGGTTACACCGCCTGGGTAAGCAAAATCGTAAGGAGAGACCAGTGCTATCTTCATAAGTAGCTGCCTAAACCCTCTCCGCAGATTTACTCAGCTGTTTTTCCTCGGCAACTGGCGGAGTACTAGCAATGAACTCTTCTACCATGCGGTGAGCTTCGTCATCCGAATATTGAATAGGTGGTGATTTCATGAAATAGGCAGAGGGAGCTACCAGTGCCCCTTTCAATTCCCGGTCTAAGGCGAGTTTGCAGCACCTTATAGCGTCAATAACTACCCCGGCTGAGTTAGGACTATCCCATACCTCAAGCTTCAGCTCAAGGTTCAGGGGAACATCGCCGAAGGTTCGTCCCTCCATCCTAATATGGCAAAACTTACGGTCATCAAGCCAGGGGACATAATCGCTGGGACCGACATGGATATCTTTGGGGTCAAGCTTATAATCTAGCTGAGAGGTGACAGCGGTAGTTTTAGATATCTTCTTAGATTCAAGGCGTTCTCGCTCTAACATATTTAGGAAGTCGGTGTTACCGCCGAAATTCAATTGATAGGTTCGCTCCAGTTTAACGCCACGGTCTCTAAATAGCTTGGTAAGCACACGATGGACTATGGTGGCTCCAACCTGAGATTTTACATCATCACCAATAATGGGGAGCCCCTTTTTAATAAAGCGCTCCTGCCAGTACTTCTCTCGGGCGATAAAAACCGGGATACAGTTGATAAAGCCGCAACCAGCTGCCAGCACCTGCTCAATATACCATTTAGTTGCCTCTTCACTACCGACTGGCAGGTAGTTTATGACCACGTCGGATTGAGTTTCCTTAAGGATTTTAGTTATATCAACCGTGGGACCGGGTGCTTTCTCTATTATTTGAGATAGATACTTACCCAGACCATCATGGGTCATACCTCGCTGAATTTTAACGCCGGTAGCCGGCACCTCACTAAATTTAAAGGTATTATTAGGCGAAGTAAAAACTGCCTGCTCCAAGTCTTTGCCAACCTTGTTCTTATCAATATCAAAGGCAGCTACGAAATTGATGTCACTTATATGGTACCCCCCCAGATTAACATGCATAAGTCCAGGCACAAATTCAGACTCTTTCGCCTTCTTATAGTAGTAAACACCCTGAACTAATGAGGAGGCACAGTTACCTACTCCTATTATAGCTACATTAATATTACCCAAAGTTAACCTTGCCTCCTTTCTAGCCACAGAAAGCCATTACCAAGGCTTACTTAATTACCCTCAGGTATTAACGCCACAGGTTACACT
>DAOWJS010000088.1 GCA_030640255.1 Dehalococcoidales bacterium
AAGTTAATCCACCTAGTTGAGGATAAGGTTCACGCTCGCTCTACCGGACCCTACTCCTTAATTACTCAACAGCCTCTGGGCGGCAAGGCTCAATTCGGAGGTCAACGCTTTGGTGAAATGGAGGTATGGACACTGGGGGCTTACGGTGCCGCTCACAACCTTCAGGAAGTCCTGACTATCAAGTCAGATGATGTGACCGGTCGAGCCAGAACCTATGAGGCTATAGTTAAGAATGAGCCTATCCTCCAACCTGGCGTGCCGGAATCATTTAAGGTTCTGGTTAAGGAGTTGCAGAGCTTAGGGCTTGCCGTTGAGGTGATTAATGAAGAAGACAAGGCAGCCCTGGTTGAGGAGGGTGAGGAAGCCCCTAAACTGGAGATAGAGAGTGAAACAGATAAAGACCAGACTTTAGGAGAGGTAAAGGAAGAAAATGTTTGAGGTTAATGATTTTGATGCTGTCCGTATCTCACTAGCTTCACCGGAGCAGGTTAGAAGCTGGTCATATGGTGAGGTAACCAAACCAGAGACGATTAACTACCGCACCCTGAAGCCAGAAAGGGACGGGCTTTTCTGCGAGCGAATCTTTGGTCCAACTAAAGACCTCGAATGCGCTTGTGGTAAGTATAAAAGGATACGCTATAAGGGGGTTATTTGTGATAAGTGTGGCGTTGAGGTAGCCAGAGCCAAGGTGCGTCGGGAACGGATGGGACATATTGAACTGGCATGCCCAGTAAGTCATATCTGGTTCGCTAAGGGAACACCTAGCCGAGTAGGGCTACTACTTGACCTGTCCCCACGAAGCCTGGAGCGTGTTCTATACTTCTCCCATTATATCATCACCTCTATAGACGAGGAGGCACGCCAGGAAGCGATTAGACAATTTGGGGAGAACTGCTCCCAAGCCATAGCTGAGCACCAAATGGCGTTGGAAGCTAAAATCGCCGAAATGAAAGGAGCCACGGTAGAGGAAGTAAACCAGCTCCGGCGAAATTTTGCTGAGGAAAAGGCGCAGCTTGAAGAGCAGCTTTCCGCTGATGTGGAACAGCTAAGAGACCTCAGGAAATGTGCCCTACTTACCGAGAATCATTATCAGGAGCTCAAGCAGAAGTATGGTCAAGTTTTTGAGGCGGGGATGGGAGCCGAGGCTATCCTCCAAATCCTTAAGGGTATTAACCTTAGTGAAATACGCAATCAGCTGCTCCAGGAAACCCGTTCTACTTCAGGTCAACGCCGGAGGAAGGCAAGCAAACAGCTACAGGTAGTGGAGGCCTTTCGCCGCAGCGGCAATAAACCGGAGTGGATGATTTCAACTGTGTTGCCGGTTCTACCTCCTGACCTTCGACCTATGGTTCAGTTGGACGGAGGTAGATTCGCTACTAGCGACCTAAATGACCTGTATCGACGAACTATTAACCGTAATAACCGATTACGCCACTTGCTGGAAATAGAGGCTCCAGGAATAATCATCCGCAACGAGAAACGGATGCTCCAGGAGGCAGTTGACTCCCTCATTGATAATGGGAGACGGGGACGGGCTGTCTCGGTTAACGGTAATCACAAGTTGAAGTCACTCTCCGACATGCTCAGGGGTAAACAAGGGCGCTTTCGTCAAAATCTACTAGGTAAACGAGTTGACTATAGTGGGCGCTCGGTTATCGTTGTTGGCCCCGAGCTCAAACTTCACCAGTGTGGTTTACCCCGACGGATGGCTCTGGAGCTATTTAAGCCCTTTGTTATGCGTCGGCTGATGGAGCAGGGCCTCGCCCATAACATTAAGAATGCCCGACGGCTGGTGGAAAGGGCTAAACCAGAGGTATACGACGTACTGGAGGAGGTTATCAAGGAGCGGCCGGTATTACTCAACCGGGCTCCCACCCTGCACCGACTTAGCATTCAGGCCTTCGAGCCAGTGCTCATTGATGGTAGTGCCATCCAGATTCATCCCCTGGTATGTGCTGCTTTCAATGCTGATTTTGATGGTGACCAGATGGCGGTTCACATTCCTCTGTCCAAAGCTGCGGTTAGGGAAGCCAGGGAGATGATACTCAGTATACGCAATATGCTGCTACCAAGCTGTGGTGAGCCAATAGTAACCCCAACCCTGGATATGGTTCTCGGCTGCTACTACCTGACTACCATCAGTCCTGGGGCCAAAGTGGAAGGCAGAATCCTAGGCAGCTTCGAAGAGGCAAAGCTTGCCTGTGAACTTGGTGCTATTGACCTCAGGGCTGAGATTGAGGTCAGGGACCAGGAAAGGGGCGGGCAAAGGATTAAGACCAGTGTCGGTCGTATCATCTTTAGTGATGCTTTGCCTCGAGAGCTAGGCTTCTATAACCAAGCCATTGATAAGTCAAGCTTAAAGCAAATAGTAACCGAGTGCTATAAGTTACTAAGCAATGAAGATATGGCAGTGGTACTGGACAACCTCAAACAACTGGGCTTCTACTATGCCACCAAATCAGGGATTACCATTGCTATGGGCGATATTGAGGTTCCTCAGAGCAAGCCCAAGCTGCTAGAAGAGGCTGAGGAAAGGACGGCCATTATTGAAAGCCAGTATCACCGAGGCTTAATCACTGAGGATGAAAGGTATAATGGCGTCATAGAGGTGTGGATGGAGACTACCGACCGGCTTACTAATACCCTCTCCCAGACCCTTGACCGCTACGGTGGTATTTACATGATGGCAACATCAGGAGCCAAGGGAAATATTACTCAGATTAGACAGATGGCAGGAATGCGGGGGTTGATGACTAATCCCTCAGGCAAGATAATTGACCTGCCGATTAAGTCGAGCCTCCGTGAAGGGCTTAGTGTTCTGGAATACTTTATCTCTACCCACGGTGCCCGTAAGGGACTAGCCGATACCGCCCTGAGAACATCGGGCAGCGGCTACCTCACCAGACGTCTCATTGATGTCGCTCAGGGTGTTATCACTCTTGAGGTGGACTGTGGTACTACCGACGGTATATGGGCATCTGAACCGCAAGAAAAGGGGCTACTGCCATCACTTGCTGAGCGAATAACGGGTCGGTTGGCGGCCAGTAGAGTGGTCAACCCCCACACTGGAGAAACCATTGTTGACCGGAATGAGGAAATTGATGAGCCGAAAGTAAGTGAAATTATTGCTGCCGGGATAACCAAGGTTCATGTCAGGTCTCCACTTACCTGCCTGTCCAGGCAGGGTGCCTGCCAGCGGTGCTATGGTAGAGACCTCGCCCGCGGGCATCTGGTTGACCTCAATACCGCAGTAGGCATAATTGCTGCCCAGAGCATTGGTGAGCCTGGTACTCAGCTAACCCTACGCACCTTTCACACCGGTGGCGTGGTAGAACTCGATATCACCAGCGGTCTGCCCAGGGTAGAAGAACTCTTTGAGGTAAGGCCGCCTAAAGCTCAAGCTATTCTCTCCGAGATAGACGGGGTGGCTGAGGTGATTCATAATGAGGAGAGGAAAGTAATTAAGGTTACTAGCTCTGAGGTATTCCGTGATGAATACTCACTGCCCCCTGGCTGGCAGGTTATGGTGGACAATGGTCAACGGGTAGATATAGGAACCGTGTTAGCCTGCCCCGCCCCTGAGGCCGAAGCTATACCACAATCAGCCGCCTTGATTACTGAAACCCAACCTATCCCAGCTCGTGTGGCTGGCGAGGTGGTTATTGAAGACGGGCAGTTGTCCATCATGTATGAGGAGGAAGAAGAGCGGGAGTATGTTGTTCCCGTTGCCACTCATATTCGTGTTCAAAGCGGAGACCTAATAAAGGCAGGGCAACAACTTACTGATGGCACTATCAACCCGCAGGATATTCTGCATATTTTGGGTAAAGAGGCAGTCCAGCAACATCTGGTAGAGGAGGTGCAAAAGGTATACCGCTCCCAGGGGGTGAACATAAACGATAAGCATATTGAAGTTATCGCCCATCAGATGCTATCCAAGGTTCGCATTGATTCCTCAGGCGATACCGACCTAGTGCCCGGAGAGTTGATAGGTAGGTTCCATTATGAGGATATTAATGCCAAGGTACTGGCTGAAGGAGGCGAGCCAGCTACCGCCCACACGGTATTAATGGGTATAACCAGAGCCTCGCTAAATGCTGATAGCTGGCTGGCAGCAGCTTCTTTCCAGGAGACTACCAGGGTGCTTACCGAAGCTGCCGTTTCCGGCAAGATAGATAAGCTGGTCGGGCTTAAGGAAAATGTAATCATTGGTAGGCTGATTCCAGCCCACTACTCGGTTTCTGAAGAGGTGCCGGAATTGGAGGCTGGTGAAGAAGGTGGGGAGGTGCCAGAGTTGGCATCTGGTGAAGAAGGCGAAGAAGGAAAAGAAGATAAAGAGAAGCTAGCTATCTAGCCTGTCCTGGCGTTGTGGCTTGACGGCGTTTATAAAGGGAGCCGCCTTAACTTAATCGGGGCGGCTCTATTTTTATGGTCGAGGTTGTTTTAGCAACTTAATTCTTCCCACCCGCCCACCCTAGTCTGGGTTTCGGGGGCTTCGCCCTCGCATCCTCTGGGATTGGTGAGTAAAGCCCCGGTAGGGGGGTGGGTGGGAATAGCAGGCGTTAGTAAACAATTATTATTGCTGATTTATCCTGGCTGGAGGGGTGGATGTGATATAATAGGGTCGTTTACTCAAGGGGGTGAGGTTAAAATAGAGCGCATTATATCGGGTAAACCCAGCACTGAGGATATATCATTTGAAACTAGTCTCCGACCCCGGCGCCTTGAGGACTTCGTTGGGCAGACCAAGCTCAAGGACAATTTGAACATAGCTATCACTGCGGCTAAAGGCAGGGGCGAGGCACTAGACCACATACTACTCTATGGCCCACCTGGTCTGGGTAAGACCACTCTGGCTTATATCATAGCTGTTGAGATGGGGGTTAACATCAGGACTTCCTCGGGTCCGGCAATAGAACGCACCGGGGACCTGGCGGCTATCTTAACCAATCTCCGTAGTCATGATGCCCTCTTTATTGATGAAATCCACCGCTTGAGTCGGGCAGTAGAGGAGGTGTTATACCCGGCTATGGAAGACTTTGCCCTGGACATTATCATAGGCAAGGGTCCTGGTGCTAAAAGCCTGAGACTAAAGCTACCCGCTTTCACTCTCATTGGGGCTACCACCCGCTTTGCCCTGCTGAGCCCGCCTCTCCGAAACCGATTTGGCGCTGTCTATCGCCTGGATTTCTACGACCAAGCGTCTATAGAGACCATCCTCAAGCGCTCAGCCCGCATCCTTCAGGTAAAGGCGGAAGCTGGGGGGCTGAGGGAGATAGCCCGCCGGGCTAGAGGCACACCCCGCGTGGCTAACCGACTGCTCAAGCGGGTCAGAGACTATGCTCAGGTGATGGCAGACGGCATAGCCACCGAACCGGTAGCCACTGAGGCACTGTCCAAGCTTGAAGTCGACCATATAGGACTGGATGAGATAGACCACAAGGTGCTCCATACTATCATTGACAAGTTTAATGGTGGTCCGGTGGGACTGGATACTATTGCTGCCTCCATCAGTGAGGAAGCAGATACTATTATGGATGTCTACGAGCCTTATCTTTTGCAACTGGGTTTCCTGGAGCGAACCCCCCGCGGCCGATTAGCCACCCAACTGGCATATCAGCACCTCGGCCTGCCCTATAATAAGGGAAAACCTCCTCAGCCAACCCT
>DAOWJS010000059.1 GCA_030640255.1 Dehalococcoidales bacterium
ATATCGCCCAATGGCAAACAAAGCTTACCGCTTTTAAGGGGGAAATCATAGTTTTTGAAGAAGTATAGTCTGCCTAAAGTCCCTTATTACCACAAAGCAAGGGGCTACAGTTTATAAACGACCTTTACCCCCTTGTTTTTTGAGCGCTAGCTAGGGCTGTGATATAATAACAAGGTAGGTAAAATAAACCATGCTAGACCAGGTAGAAAGAGTTGAGCAGCACTATCAGGAACTAGACCGCCAATTAGCCACGCCTGAGCTAACATCCGACCTTGAGCGATTGCAAGCCTTAGCTCAGGAGAAAGCCGGTATTGAAGACCTGGTAACCAGGTACCGGGAATATAAAGCCACCGCCAGGTCACTGGAGGAAACCAGGGCGATGCTAGATGGTGAGCAGGACGAAGACATGGTGACTTTAGCCAAGCAAGAGATAGAAAGCCTCAAGTCGCGACTAGACCGTCTGCTTTTAGAGCTAAAACTTGCCCTGCTGCCTAAGGATGCCAATGATGAAAGAGACATCATTATGGAAATCAGAGCCGGGGCTGGCGGCGATGAGGCGGCGTTGTTTGCCGCTGACCTCTTCCGCATGTATAGTCGGTATGCTCAATCTAAAGGCTGGGGAATAGACATTATTGACCGTAATGAAAGCGATATAGGCGGCTTGAAGGAAATCATATTTGAAATAAAAGGCAAAGGCGCTTTCAGTCAACTCAAGTATGAAAGGGGGGTTCACCGGGTACAACGAGTGCCCACCACCGAATCTTCAGGTAGAATTCACACCTCAACCGCTACCGTAGCCGTTCTCCCCGAGGCTGACGAGGTAGAGGTATCCATAAAGCCTGACGACCTGAGGATTGACATCTATCACAGCGGAGGCGCTGGGGGACAGCATGTAAATAAGGTAGCTACCGCCGTCCGCATCACCCACTTGCCTACCGGCATAGTAACCATCTGCCAGGATGAACGCTCACAGCTTAGAAATAAGACCAAGGCGATGTCAGTGCTCCGAGCCCGACTCCTGGATATGGAGCAGCGCAAACAGGAAGAGAAAATAACCACGCAGCGTCGCTCCCAGATAGGCACTGGCGACCGTGCCGAAAAGATACGAACCTACAATTTCCCTCAAGACCGGGTTACTGACCACCGCATCGGTCTAACCCTCCGTAACCTGCCCCGAATCCTGGAAGGAGGGCTTGACGAGCTCATTGATGCCTTAGCCACCAGCGACCAGGCGAAACAGCTAGAGAAGCAACTGGCATGACCCTAAAACAGGCGCTTAATCGCACCCGGGAAATCTTTGTGGCTAATAACATAGCAGATGCCCGCCTGGAGAGCGAGCTACTGCTAAGGCACACCCTAAATATAAGCCAGACTCAATTATATATAGACATCAACCAGGAATTAAGCCCTGAACAAGAGAAGGCCTTCTGGCATCTGGTTAAACGCCGCCTTAATGGTGAGCCCACCGTCTACATAACCGGACATCGCGAGTTCTATGGACTTGATTTCTATGTTGACCCCAACGTCCTCATCCCCCGACCGGAAAGCGAGTTACTGGTAGAAAAGGCTCTCAAACTGGCTCAACATCAACCTGGGGTTACTATAGCCGAAATTGGTACCGGCTGTGGAGCAATTGCCATCAGCCTGGCACTAAACCTGCCCCAAGCTAAAATCTATGCTACCGATATATCAGCTCCTGCCCTCAAGGTTGCCCGAGCTAACTGCCAGAAGCACGGGGTGCTCAATAGAGTTCGTCTCCTGCTGGGTGATATGCTTGACTCTCTACCCCAGCCGGTTGACCTGATAGTAGCCAATCTGCCCTATGTTAAGGAATCAGAACTGCTTGCCCAGTTTCCGGTGAGTTCTGAACCGAGGCTGGCATTAAACGGGGGCCCAGATGGACTGGAAAGGATACGCCAGCTATGTCGCCAATTAAATGGCAAGCTTCGCCCCGAGGGCTACCTGCTTCTGGAGATTGGGCAGGGGCAGGAAACAGCCGTGACCACCTTCTTATCCAACCTCCTCCCCTCAGCCGAGATAGAGGTCACCCCAGACTTGAGCGGCATAGACCGGGTGGTGAGCCTACACTTGACCTAAGCCTTCTCCGCTTGCCTTTCGGCGATAATCTTCTGAGTAATGTTAGCCGGCACCTCCTCATAATGGCTAAAGTCTATCGTATAGCTACCCCTACCTTGAGTTATTGACTTGAGGTCTATAGCGTAGCGTAAAATCTCAGCCAGCGGTGCTTGAGCCTCAATAACATTGCTCCCAGGCTCAGGGTTCATGCCCAGCACCTTGGCTCGCTTGGTATTAAGGTCGCCAATAATATCACCGGTAAAGTCCTCAGGAACCCTCACCTTAATATTCATTATCGGTTCGAGGAGGATGGGTTGCCCTTGAGATAATCCCTTCTTCAGCGCCTGGGCTCCAGCAATTTTGAAGCATATTTCCGAGGAATCAACCGGGTGAAAACTACCATCATACAGTGTTGTCTTTATATCAACAACCGGGTATCCAGCCTGTGTCCCCTCTCGCATAGCTTCATTAATCCCCTTCTCTACCGCCGGAATATAATTCCTAGGGATGGCACCACCTACTATGGCCTTAACAAACTCATAACCACTGCCCCGAGGTAAAGGCTCCAAATTCAGGAAGACATGCCCGTACTGACCATGCCCCCCGGTTTGTTTCTTATGCTTATACTCAGCCTTGGCGGGTGCAGTAATTGTCTCTTTATATGGAACCTTTGGTGTTGCCAGCTCAACGCTGACACCGAATTTACGCTGCATCTTCTCGGCAGCCACTTCAAGATGAGTCTCGCCAAGCCCGGAGAGGATAGTTTCATTGGTATCAGCGTCCCTGCGCACCTGAAGCGTAGGGTCCTCCTCAGTTAGCCGGGATAATGCTCCTCCCAGCTTATCCAGGTCAGCCTTGGTCTTGGGATGCACCGCCTCATTAAAAGCCGGTTCAGGGAATATGACGGGGGCGATCTTTATCGGCTTATCCCGACTACACAGTGTATCTCCGGTATTGGTTAAACTCAATTTGGCTACCGCCCCCATGTCCCCCGCCCCAAGCTGAGATACTGGCTCCTGGTTCTTACCTCTAAGAATAAATAGCTGACCGATGCGCTCCACCTCACCCCGGGTCACATTCCACACCTGAGAATTACTGTCAATAGCGCCGGTATAAACCCGAAAGTAGGTAAGTTTACCAACATATGGGTCAGCACTGGTCTTAAACACCAGAGCCGCCAAGGGAGCCTCCCGACTTGGCTCAATGGCTTCTTTAGCTGAATCAATAGTAATAATTACTTCTCGTTCCTTGGGTGATGGTAAATAACTATAGGCGGCGTCCAGCAGCGAGGTAACCCCTATATTCCGGGTAGCTGAGCCAACTAAAACGGGCACAATCTTGCCGGTTACCACCCCCTCACGCAAGCCATTACTTAGCTCCTCCAGACTGAGCTCCTCGCCAGATAGATACTTCTCTAGTAACCTATCATCAATTTCAGCCACCGCCTCTACCAGCTTCTCACCAAAAGAATCGGCTTGAGCTTGCAATGATGACGGTATCTCAGCCTCCTTCACCGGAGAACCGGTATAGCTTTTCATGGTCAGCAGGTCAATTATCCCCTGGAAATCACTTTGGGCACCTATAGGTAACTGCACCGGTATACATCTAGGGCTAAGCTTTGACTGAAGCTCCTTCACCGTTCGGTAGAAATCAGCATTCTCACGGTCCATCTTATTTACCAAGACAAGTCGAGGCAGGTTAGCTTCTTCACTATATGCCCACACCTGTTCACTGCCAACTTCAACGCCGGAGGCAGCACATATTACAATTACTGCTCCTTCACTAACCCGTATCGCTGCCTTGACCTCACCAACAAAGTCAGAATAACCCGGGGTATCAATAAGGTTAATCTTAGCCCCCTTCCACTCGCAGGGAAGCATGGTTAGGTTAAGGCTAATCTGGCGCTTTACCTCATCAGGGTCGTAATCGGAGGTAGTAGTCCCATCGTCAACCTTGCCTAATCGCTTAATGGCTCCAGCAGTAAGCAAAATTGCTTCTGAAGTTGATGTCTTGCCGGCGCCACAATGGGACAGTAAAACCAGATTACGAATATTCTCCAGTCCATACTGCTGCATTTAATCCACCTGCTCTCTAGATTTCTCTGATATTATAACCATAGTTGGCAGATACGGCAAGTATCATAAGGGACGGCACGGTGCCCTCGCCTTTGGGGTATTAACAATTACGCAAACAAGGATAAAGTAAAATTCTAATGTGTGAAACAACCTAAAATGACATGATTCGATACTGGTTTAGAAGACTGACGGGATGAAACAAGGGCACTAGAGCCGCTTCCTTGAGTGATGGCGGAAATATTAATTAGCTGAGCTGGTTTTATCAAGAGCCTATATCAAGAGTGTTTAGCAACCTATCCCCCTGGCCCCCTTCCCTTACTAAAAGATTGTTTAACAACCCCTCACCCTTTATCCCTCTCCCCTTCATAAGGGGAGAGGGAAGAGAAATTCTTAAAGGGGCTTCGCCCCTTTAAATCCCTTTGCTAAAAACTCTTCCCCCTCTCCTTTGAAAAGAGTAAATACTAAAGGGGAGTCAAAGAGGGGCAAAGCCCCTCTTAATATAGAAAGCTCCCCCTCCCTTGATAAGGGAGGGGGATACAGGGGGAGGGTTACAAATAAGAAATCTAAAGGGGGTGAGGTTACTTCCCAAATAGGCGCTTCCACGCAGTTCTTAGACTTATCGAGAGTGAGAGCATACGTAGTAAACCCGAACTTTATAGACCCTAGTCTTGGGATGAATCATCTCTAAAGTTTAATTGTTGGCACTAGGGAAGTCCCCCCACACCAATACTTTCCACACAGATTGACAGTAAGGCCTTATTGAACTACGATTTATGTTGACAGCAATTAAGGTCGACTTGGCATGAAGGTTAATTGTCTTAAAGAGCGATACCATATGTACGGGGCAGCTGTTCTCTTGCCGTGCTCTGCCTTGTTGTCATGTTGTTGGTAGGTTGTCCATCTAGAGCTCAACTACCGAAGGAGGAAGAAATGGTATTATCCGTATCAAGCCCAACGTTTCAGGAGGGAGATAGAATACCCAGTAAGTATACCTGTCAGGGGCAGGATATATCGCCAGCGCTTGCGTGGAGTGAACCACCTGCGGGGACTCAGTCCTTCGCGCTTGTAATGGATGACCCGGATGCCCCTGGTGGTGTGTTCACACACTGGGTCATATTCAACATCTCATCTGATAGCCGAGAGTTGTCCGAGGCCGTGCTTGCTCAAGCTGAGCTGCCCACCGGTGCCCTACAGGGGAAGAGTGACTTTGGGAGAATCGGCTATGGTGGCCCTTGTCCTCCACCCGGACGTCCTCATCGATATCGGTTCACCCTTTACGCATTGGGTCAAGCATTGGGCCTAAAGGCGGGTGCATCTAAGAAGCAGGTTCTTGATGCTATGCAGGGACACATCCTTGCCCAGGGTCAGCTCACGGGCACATACCAGCGCTAATTTGTTGGGTTTCACTGCGAGCCATTGAGCAGAGGGGCAAAGTTTAGCCTCTTATGAGCGAAATAACATTCTGGCTGATTGTTACCTTGTTATCATCAATAAGCTAGGACTAATTTACTACCTCTAAAAGTGACTAATGGGTGATTCAAAACCGGGCTGCCCAGGTGTAGATTATTGCTATGAGGGCATCTTGGTTCATAGTTATCTTATTTTGTCTGCTTGGTTCCAGTGTAGCCAATGTTCTGGGGGATAACCAGCCAGATAGCCACATCCCGGCTAGTCATCCCCAGCTTGAGACCTCCTATGCTGAGGTACCCGCTGTGGCTCCTAATGATGGCAATTATATTAGTTACCGCACTGAATATATTGATAGGATTGCTCATGAGCCATTCACAGCTCAAAAGGAAATTATTGTTGAGAAGCTCGTTGAGAAGCCTATAGAATTGAGAGAGTTTGTTTCCCTTCAAGAACTCGTGGACTGGCTTGAGCAAGATGAGACTGATGCCACTCTCTATTTCACAGTCAAGGTAGATTTATCCAATCTAGACTCAAAGTATGACTGTGATGACTTTGCTTACCACTTACAAAAGAGTGCTCTAGCCGATGGATACCTTATGTCAACGGAGATAATCATTAAAGAGAAAGAGCAGCACATGATAAATAGTACCAGCATAGGTAACAATATCTACTTTATTGAACCACAGACAGATGAGGTATGGCTCGGGGCTTACAGGGATTAGGATGAAGATGACCTTTTAAATGCTTCGCACCCCTCTACAAAGGACTTGAGGAAGCTCCTGCCTCTCCTTCATTTAGCTTCTCCTGTTGGTTTCTACCCCTTCCTAATATGGCGTGGTTTCACTGCCAAGCTTACATAGCGCCGTTTTCCCACCTCGACTTAACTATTGACAAACCACCTAATGGGTATAGTACAATTTAGCTAGGTAATAAGTAGGGGGTGGGGTCAGGGATGAAGGTAAATCAGCGACGTTCTAATATTGAGATAATTGCTGATATGTTGAAGTTTGGCGAAAATGGCGCAGGTAAGACCAAGATCATGTATGGTGCCAATTTGAGTTATAGCCAGATACAGAAATACCTTGGTTTTCTAGTGAGTCAGGGCTTTATTGACAAGATGGAGGTGGGTAATCCGGCAGTGACCTATAAGGTGACCGATAGCGGTCTAAAGTTACTTAATACCATAAACAGCACAATAGAAATGCTCGGCCTGAATGATGACGACGGATTTTAACGGTTTAAGAGCTGTGGTTTAAGGAGGTAACCTGAGGGCAATGGAGCCTTCAGGTTATTCTATATTCTAGATTACCAGTGACGGAAGGGGTATAGCGTGGCAGAGAAAAGGATGTTAATAGTTGATGCCGACGTAGCCGGAAAAATAGACGAAAATCGTGGTGACATGAGCCGGTCGGAGTTCCTCAACTTTCTTATTGATAGCCAGTTAAAGGAAGAGACGGGGAATCAAAACTATGTAGACAAGGAAGAATTCCGCCAATTCGCTCAGGGAATGAAGGAGCTGCTACGCAATTTCCTTGAGTTCTTTATCAGCTATGGGCTGGAGCTGGGCAAACAACCGAAAGATAAAACCTTTGCCGAGCTGAGCCAGAAGTTACAGGCTCTGGGTAGTTCCGGTAACAAAGATAAGAAACTCTAATTGAGCCCTCTTAACCCCCCACCAACCTATTTGGTAACCCCCCTCATATTTGATAGAACTATCTTCTAGAACATAACCACTTCCCAAGCTGACTGACACCTGCCATAGTATTTTCATACTAAGGTTGGTTTGGGAGGTGGCAAATGCCAAGAGCGGTTGAGCTTTTGCGCCAGGGCAGGGACGAAGAGCTATGGCAGATGTGCTGTGGCTTTATTAACCTCACCTTGGAGCAATTCATGACTATTCAGAAACGACTACTGTTGGAACAGATAGAATTAATAAACCGGTGTGCGTTAGGCAAGAAGCTGATGCGCGGGGCAAAACCAGAGACCGTAGACGAGTTCAGGGAGCAGGTGCCGTTAACTACCTATGCCGATTATTGCCCCGAGCTTCTAGAGAAGAGGGAAGACATATTGCCGGCCAAGCCCGCTTTGTGGGTACACTCCTCAGGTAGGTCTGGTGAACACCCCTGCAAATGGGTGCCGATAACCCCAGCATATTGTCATGAATTGAGTGTAATAATGTACGGCATTGGCATGCTCTCTAGTTGTAAGGGGTGGGGTGATACCTCTACGTTTCCTGAGCGTCCCAAGATTGTCTACACAGTAGCCCCCAGACCCTATATATCAGGTGCCCTAGCCACTATGCTACAGGAACAAACCCCATCAGATTATTTGCCTCCCTTAGATGAAGCCGAAAACTTGCCTTTTGAGGAAAGAATAAAACTCGGTTTTAAACAAGCTCTATCCCAAGGACTTGATTACTTCTTTGGTTTGTCTCTCGTTTTGGTTGCTGTGGGCAACAAGTTCAGCCAGTCCTCAGACAAAGTAGATATTCGTCCCTTCCTCTCCCAGCCTAAAGCCCTGTTTCGTTTAACTAAGGGACTGGTCAGGAGCAAATTAGCCGGGCGCCCCATGCTACCTAAAGACCTATGGCCAGTAAAGGGAATCGTAAGCAGTGGCTTGGATAGCGCGGTTTACAAGGATAAAATAAAGGAACTTTGGGGAAGGTGTCCGTTGGATGCATATGTTAGCACTGAAGGTAGTATCATCGCTACCCAGACCTGGGACTATGATGGTATGACTTTCATCCCCAATCTTAACTTCCTGGAGTTTATCCCGGAAAAGGAACATTTCAAATGGCAGATAGACCACAGCTATCAGCCCAAGACGGTTTTACTTGATGAGGTAAAAGCCGGGGAAAACTATGAGATAGTTACCACCAACTTTCACGGCGGGGCTATGACCAGATATAGGGTTGGTGATATGGTCAGGATAACCTCACTGCGAAATGAGAAGCTGGGCATTGATATCCCGCAAATGGTTTTTGAGAGACGAGCTGACGACCTTCTCGATTTCAGTGTCGTTCGGCTGACGGAAAAGGTAATCTGGCAGGCAATAGAGAATACCGGTATTGCTTACGAGGATTGGACAGCTTTCAAGAAAACCGGGGAGCCGGTGCTACGTCTCTTTATTGAACTTAAAGATGAATACCGAGCCAGCGAGGCAGATGTAGCCAGAGCGGTGCATGAGCAGATTATGAAATCAGAGAACGCTAACTATATGTCGCCGGTTCGTGATGATTTTGCGGATATGATTAATTTCAGGGTGGAGACCACATTGCTGCCTCGCGGTGCTTTCGCTAATTACACATCTCAAAGACAAGCTGAAGGTGCTGATTTAGCTCATCTGAAACCACCTCATATTAATCCGTCAGACAAAGTGCTTTCGCTCCTACTAGCCAAGCCAGAAGCGGTACCAGAGGTTAAGGTAGCTGCTGAAGCCGAGGCTGTAGCTACTCACTAGTACTTTAGTCCCCCTACTTTAGTCAACTTACTTTAGTTTTGCTTGACAGCTTTCCTATTTAGGGTAATAATTGCCTCATATATGAATATTTATGCTTTATTTCCTTTAATTGCCACCATTGCTTATATCCCGCTACTGGTTACTACCATTAGCAGCCGTCCCTGGCAGAGGAAGCATAAACTCTTCACCCTATTTCTAATCGCTGCCATGACGTGGAGCCTCACTAGTGTCTTTTTACGCAGCAATTTCTTCCCGCAACTTAATTTCTTCTTGCTTCAAGTCATTCTCATTACACTCACCTGGATGGCAGTGCAATTCCACTGCTTTACCTCTTCTTTCTTTGCCCCGGGCGAGGGGCGCTGGTTACCTTTTGCCTATGGTTCACTGGCGGCAATTATCGCTCTGGTACTACTGGGTTATATGCCCGAAGGGGTTACTGCCAGCGGTGACAAGCTTTATCTTGATTACGGAAAGGGAGTCATCTTTTTAGCTATTCCCCTCCTCACTTTGGTCGCTAGGAATGTGTATCTTTTCTGGAAAAGGCTGAGGATTTTAGATAACCCGGTACTATATAATCAAATCGTTTCTCTGCTGCTCGGTATCTTCGTTCTGACTATCTTTGTTTTCGCTGCCATTCTCCCCTGGGGGAGGGAATTTCCCGTAAGTCATTTTGGCAACATTATCGTTGCCTTCATCCTGAGTTATGCCACTATTAGGCATCAGTTGGTGGACATCAGATTTGTTTTGCGGCGAGGATTGATGTGGATAAGCCTGGGGATTATTGGAGCTAGTAGCTACTGGCTTTTACTCACTATCCTTCATAGTATTCTCCACTTTGAGCTTGACTTGACGACTACATTCGCAGCTACTGTAGCCGCCGTTTTAGTCGCTATATTTGTCTATAAACTGCGTGGTTTTCTCTTTGTAACCGTGGGCAAAGCTTTTCAGAGACAAAGCTATGATTACCGCCGGAAACTATCTGATTTTGCCAGTAAGATACACCACGTTTTCAGCCTCGGGGAACAAGGCGGAGAGCTGCTAGCGCTGGTTACCAAAGCCATTGGCTGTAATAAGGCAGGGCTATTGTTCCTTGAGGTCGGCATCGAGGATTTTACTGTCCAGCTTGTTGAACCTGACCGGGAAGACAACTCCTTGTCTAGTCTAAGGCTAAGAGGGCACAGTCCTATTGTGGAGTATCTGGGGCGAGAACGTAAACCGTTAACTAGACAGAATTTAGCTGTTCTGCCCCAGTTTCGCAGTCTCTGGCAGCAGGAAAAGGAGGCAATCAAGTCAAGTGAGATAGAGCTATTTATGCCTTTGATAAGTCGTGGCAGGTTAATAGGTATTCTAGTGCTGGACAAAAAGCAATCCGGTAGGTACTCGCTTGAAGATTTCAATCTGCTGGAGGATGTTACCAACCGAGTAGCGGTAAGTATGGAGAAGGAATACCTTCGAGAGCAACTCCGGCAGCGCGAAGAGGAACTATTGGTAATCAACCGCTCCAGCGCAATTATAACCTCCAGTTTGGATATTCAGAGAATATACGAAGGCTTTACCCAGGAGTTGAAGAAAGCAGTTGATGTTAGCTGGGCAGCTATTCTTCTTATTGAGGAGAATGAGATTTATTTTCTGGCGTTATCCTCTGAGATAGGCTCAGCCTGGCAGGTGGGGGAGCGAATCCCAATCAAAGGCACAGCTACCGAATGGGTAGCTACCCATAGGAAGACCATGATTGAGTCTGACCTATCGCAGGGAACCAGGTTTTTCACCGGGAAATACCATCTCAGGCAGGGGGTGCGCTCCATTGCCTACCTCCCGTTAATAGTCAAGGATGAAGTTATCGGCAGTCTAATCGTGGCTAGTTGCCACCCGGATGCCTACAGCCAGAGGCGCTTGAAGCTCCTTGAGCAGTTAACTTCCCAGATTGCTATGCCTATTGAGAATTCTCGCCTCTATGCTAAAGTGGAGCAGAGGGCTCGCATTGATGAGCTTACCGGACTGCTTAATCGCCGCTCCTTAGATGAAATGATTACCAGTGAGATTGGACGACACTCCCGTTACGGCGGCATATTCTCATTAATCATTCTTGACCTTGACTCGTTTAAGGTCTATAACGACAACTATGGGCATTTGGCTGGTGATAAACTCCTCAGGCAAACCGGCGACACCATGAAACGGACTATAAGGAGTGCTGACCAGGCTTTTCGCTATGGTGGAGATGAATTCGCTATTCTCTTACCCCAGACCACCATTGAGGCTGCCTACCGGGTAGCTGGGCGAGTTCGCAAACGAGTCGCCTCAGAAGTGAAAGCAGGCTTTATCCCAGTTACCGCCAGTCTTGGCTTGGCTAGTTGGCCGGCTGACGGCATAGGAACAAATGAGATTATCGCGGCTGCTGACGCCGCGCTTTATCACGCCAAACGAAACGGCGGTAATCAAAGCCACCGTGCCTCAGGAGCTATGCTAGTGTCAGATGATACAATGATTGGTTGTGGGAGTAATAAAGACAGTGAAGCCTTAAGCACTATTTATGCTCTGGCAGCAGCCGTAGATGCCAGAGACCACTATACCCGCAGCCACTCAAAAAAGGTGAGTGAGTATGCTGCAGCCTTGGCGGAAGCTCTGAATCTGGAGTCACTGGAAATAAATAAGCTGGGCACTTGTGCTTTACTGCACGATATTGGCAAGATTGGCATCAGTGATGAGATACTTACTAAACAGGACGAGCTGACTGCCAAGGAATGGGAAGCAATTAAAGCTCACCCTCAATTGGGGGCAACTATTGTTAGTCATGTTGGTCACCTGGCTCCTTGTATACCCGGAATTCTGCACCACCATGAGAGGTATGACGGGAGCGGCTATCCCCAAGGACTGAAGGGTGAGGAGATACCATTAGAGGCTCGCATTCTGGCTATAGCTGATGCCTTTGCCGCTATGATTTCTGAACGACCTTTCTCTAATACCTTATCCTATGAAGAAGCGTTGGAGGAAATAAAGCGAGGTGCCGGCAAGCAGTTCGACCCTAATCTGGCCGAGGTTTTCCTCTCCGTTGTTAAAACTACCCCGGTCACTACCACAAGTGAGAATAATATAGAGAATGAAAGGAGGTGAAATCACTTGAAGTCGGCTCCACTGCCGGCTGGTGTTAAATAAGGCTCATGAACACCAATAAAATACAACTCTTTATAGTTAGTCAGCAATTTCTATTTCGGCAAGGAATAGAGCACTCGCTCGCCTCTATGGAAGACATTGAAATCTCAGGTGCCACCGAGGTCAATGACGAAGTGCTATCAGCCATCGACACCTTGCTGCCCGATGTAGCCCTGGTGGATATTGATGGCCCCTCTAATGATAGCCTGACACTAGCTCGTAAGATAAAGCAACGCTCGCCTAGCATTGGCATAATTGTGCTTGCCTCAAACCCCAACGATACTCAGTTCTTTCAGGCACTCAAAGCCCAGGCTGCAGCTTATTTGAACAAGGAAATTACTGCTGACCAGCTAGTCGATACAGTTAGGCATGTAGCTCGTGGTGAGCACCCTATAAATGAAAGCCTTACTGCCCGACCAAAAGTAGCTGAACAAGTGTTACGCCAGTTTCAAGAACTCTCCTTGCGAAGCGAAGCTGAGGTCTTTATATCACCGCTCACCCCTAGAGAGACGGAAATCCTCAATTATATAGCTCAGGGCTACCTTAACAAGGAGATTGCGGCTAAACTTGGCATTAGCCAGCAAACCATTAAAAATCATGTTACTTCAATCTTGCGCAAACTGAATGCTAATGCCCGCACTGAAGCGGTGGTTGTAGCTATAAAGCAGGGCCTAATCTCCTTAGGTTAACTGAGCGTGTCCACGAGGAGATACCGCAAAACGTCGAGGCTGCTAAGGCAGTTGCTTTCCAATTAGAGATGGGCCTCCAGTAATGCTGACCATCCACAATTACATAAAGCCTCGCCGTTGATTCAACTTCTTACCGGCTACTTAAGGTTAAGTTAGTCTTTTCAGGCTGACTGTTTTTACCATCCCACCCGGCTTTTACTTACTGCCTCTTAAAATGAGCCACCACCCATTTATTGTCGTCCATAACCAGCCTGACTGTGTCATCTCTGCCGGAGAGGTCACCACTCCAGTAATCAAACTGGTAACCCTCCGCAGCCACAGCCATAATAGTGAGTACCTCACCGCTATCATAGACACCACTACCAGGCCTCACATATCC
>DAOWJS010000009.1 GCA_030640255.1 Dehalococcoidales bacterium
AACGCCTAAGCCAGTGCTTAGCGCTTAGAGAGAGCCCCCCTTCCGAGAAGGGGGGCTCTCTTCTTTTAGAGACTGTCTACCAACCCCTCACCCTTTATTTTTGGTAACCCTATCCCCTTTATCCTTGCCAAAGCAGGCAAGGACTTTATCCCCTTCCCCTTAATAAGGGGAAGGGGAGGTATTTTTGAGAGGGGCTCCGCCCCTCTAACACCCCTGACTCTTACTCTTGAACAGAGGCTTCGCCCCTCTTGTAAAACCCTAAATACTAAATACTAAATACTAAATACTAAACTTTAGGGATTTGAATTTTGAACTTGTTTAGTCCTTCACCTGTGAAGGATTAGAAATTAGAGTTTGTGATTTCACCAAAAGAGGGGGTGAGGTAGATAAATAACCTATTGACTTCGCCTCACCACCAAGATAAAATCGCCATATGGCAAAGATAAGATTTGCCGTGGGGCTGATTTTGCTACTGAGCCTGCTCAGCTCAATGACCCCGGCTGCCCCAGCCACAGCTAACCCGGGCACAGTAAAATGGCTCAGGACAAATATCCCCACCGAGGGCACGGCCGGTAACTGGATGCTGGCTAATGGCTCGGATATCCAGTATTTGACCAGGGCGATTGACGGCACCCTCTACGCCTACGGCAAGGGTCTGACCTATACCCTTTACCAGTCCACCGATGATGGCTATAGCTGGTGTTACACGGGCAAGGTAACCGATGCCATAGTTGATATCGCCACCTCCCCCGACGATGCCAATATCATCTACTACGCCACCACATCTAATGTCTATAAGTCAACCGATGCCGGGCGTAGTTTCATCTCACTGCCCGCCAACCCGGGTGGGGCGGGGAGCAATAATATAGAAATTACCTCCATTGCTGCCACCCGGCGGGGCAACAATTACACCATTGCCGTCGGCACCAGAGATAGTGATAACGGTCAATACGGCGGCGTTTATACCATGAAGGAAGGCGAATCCTTCACCTGGACCGACACCACCGTAGGCAACTACGATGTCTATACTATAGCCAGCTCACCCAACTTCGGAGTGCAGCTCGTCGCCGTGGTCACCGATGAGACCAATACCATAGTTACCTCCAAGGTGGGGGATGGGGCATGGGGCAACACTACAGGTAATGCCACCATCAACGGCGTGGTGCCGACATCAGCCAGCATAGCCTTCCCCAGTGATTATGCCCCTGATGCAGTCATTGGCGACAGCGTCCTGTTTGTAGCCATTGAGGCTAGTGGTAATAATGGTGATGTCTATAAGCTTTCTAACGTGGCAGCACCGGGTAGTTCAGTGGCTACTGACCTTAATATTGGCGCTGGCTATAGTCTGGACGATATTGACGTTACCACTGTGGCAGTCAGCGGCGATGCGGCTACTGCCAATCTGCTGGCGGGCGTTGCCGACAGCGCTCAGGTTTACTTCAGCACCGATGGCGGGAAAAACTGGAAGATAAGCTCAAAACCGCCAACCGGACAGTCTAAAACCTATGTCCTTATGACGCCTGATTTCACCAGCAGCGGTAGAGCCTACGCCGCCACCAGCGGCACCGAGAGCGCCGTCTCCGGCACTGCCGACGGCGGCGTTACCTGGAACCAGATAAGCCTGATTGATACCGCTATGACCACCATTGTTGACCTGGCGCCATCACCCGACTACACCCGGGACAATACCCTGTTTATGCTCACCTGGGGTGGAGAGCACAGCCTGTGGCGGAGCCTGAACGATGGAACCAGATGGGAAAGGGTGCTTACCAGCACCATGACCAATGTGGACAGCTTCAGTCTGGTTGAGCTTTCCCCCCAATACGGTAACAGCAGTCAGGTAGTATTCCTAGCCGGGGCTGGTAACGGCAATCCGGCAATATGGAGGTCTAATAGCTTTTTTCGGAAACCTTCTGCCCCTGGGCATTATATAATGCCGCTACATCATGGGGAGGAGCATTTTGCCAAATAGCCTTACCAAAACCAAAGCTGAAGCCACCCCATTCAGGATGAATTTCGTTTGTGTAAACTCGGATACTTGCACCGGGAGCTAAGATATAAGATTGTCGAAATGTGAAAGAGGGATATCCCTCAGATATGTCCTTCAATACCCATCCCTCCAAGTCTTGCGAGGTATCACCAAGATTTGTAATCTCTACATATTCATCGGACTCCGTACGGTAAACGAGGCCATCGTAGAAAATGTAGGTGATTTGAACATTGCTACCGACGCAAGTTTCCTTCTCAAAGTAAGCAACAACATTCTTATTTGAGTCCATAGTAATGACAACTGTAGTCGAACTACCTGAAGCATCTCCTCCCCAATGGTCAAATCTCCAGCTAGAAGCAGGTGAGGCATGGATGGTCACTTGCGTACCCTCGTCATAAGTATAGACCCCGGGACTAAGAGTAGTAGTCCCTTGTCCATTTATACTTACGGTCAGGTTATAGGTAACGGCTACTTTCTCAAAGTAGGCAACGACATTCTTGTCACTGTTCATGGTGATGGTTACAGACGGGAAATTGCCTGACACATCTCCTCCCCAGTGCATGAAAACATAGCCCGAATTAGACACCGCGGTTAGTGTTACCTCAGTGCCAGAGGAAAAGTCACCTCCAGAAGGATTTACAGACCCCGCTTCCAAAGGACTTACAGAAACATTTAGGTTATAAAGTTCTTTTTGAATGGTATATGACTCACCGTCAGTAGATACTACGATAGTGCCATGAATATCTGTACCATATATCTCAGCCCCAATCTGAGTAAGTGCAGCGATAGTCTCCTGGTGAGGATGTCCATAACTATTGCCTTCCCCAGCCATATAGATTGCAAGTAGTGGCTTTACGATGTCCAGGAACTGAGCGGATGACGACGAACTTGAACCATGATGACCTACCTTCAATATTTCCGCATCAGGAACTATCCCGGCGTTTACCATGCTACTCTCAGCTTCCTGCTCTGCGTCTCCAGTAAATAAGAAGTCAACCTCTCCATAGTTAAGGCTCAAAACAATGGAGTTGTTGTTAGTGGCGCCACTCAAATTGACAGGGTGAAGCACATTAAAGGCAAGCTCACCGACCTCTATAGTGTCCCCTCTCCTCGCCTCATATACTTCTGCTTCTTCTGCTTGAACGGCAGCAATGAACACGGCATAGGTTTGGGAAGTGGTTGAATCTCCATTATGCCAGACTTCCTGAACATCAAAAGCGTCTAGGACAGCGATAAGGCCTCCTATATGGTCTGCGTGTGGATGAGTAGCTATCATTACCTCAAGTCCACCATCCACATAGTTATTTAGGTATGCCGTGACGCCAGGCGATTTTCCCCCACCGTCAATCAGAATTTCAGTCTCCCCTAAGTCAACTAGGATTGAATCACCCTGCCCAACATCAATGAAGTGAACTTTTAGCTCCTCCTTGGTCACCAGCCCTTCTTCCTGTGGTGGTGCTGAGGGTCCACAACTTATGCCACCCAAAACTAAAACCAAGAGTGCTGTAACAACTAGGAGTAATCTTTTCATTCCTTACCTCGCTTTCAGTAGCCCAAATTTAAATGACCATGAATGTCGGCTGGATAATAACCTCAATAGTCAAGCAAAAAGACCTGCGTGCTGGCAGGCAGGCTTGACTTGGTGAAGGACAGTTTGGGCTGGGGGGTTATCTCCTTTACCCCTATCTCCTTGAGAAACCTTCCCACTGGCTCAAGCTCCCGGCTTATTGCCTGGGTTTTGTAGTGCATAGGCACCACTACCTTTGGCTCAAGCTGTCGGACTACCTCGGCTGCCATAGGAGCATTAATAGTGGACACCCCGCCTACCGGAAGCAGTAGCACATCCACATTGTCTATCTCCTCTACCTGAGCCGCAGTAAGCACATGCCCCAGGTCACCAAGGTGACACACCGTTACCTCATCTATCTCCATAAGATAAACGGTGTTCCTACCCCGTTTATCTCCCTTCTCAGCATCGTGGAAAGTAGCCACCACTATAACCAAGACACCTCTAATTTCATACTCACCGGGTCCGACAATCGGCCTCGGTTCACCACCAATGCCCTGAACATAGGAATGACCCGGGTGCTGATGACTTACCGTTACAATATGAGCGGTAGGTCTGCCCAAAGAGTAGCCCAAGCTCGGTGGGTAAGGGTCAGTAATAACTGTGGCATGACTGCCTCTAATCCTGAAGCAAGAGTGACCTAACCAGGTAATATCCATCATCTTAGCCTTTGTCCAGCTAAATATAACATAGGCACGCCTGCCGGTCAATTGGATAATTAACTAAGGGATTGAGAGTAAATAAATAATAGCCCCCCTCTCTTGACAAGTAATAGCTAGAGGTGGTAAATTAAGTGGTAATTAGCAGTCTCAGGCTTAGACTGCTAATGGGAGCCAGAGGTGTTAACTTCTAGAAGAGGGGCGATACTCAAATCTATAGTGGGACAATATATTGTCCGGGCAACGCCGGTGCCGTCACAGTGCCTCGTCAATGACCGTGAGCTAGAGGTAAGTGCGGCTACTATCCGTAATGAGATGGCACATCTAGAGGAGGAGGGCTATATTACCCGCCCACACCCGTCAGCCGGAAGCATACCCTCAGATAGAGGCTACCGTTACTATGTGGACTCTCTGGATGACATTGAGCTTCCCTTAGCTGAGCAACGTTTAATAAATCACCTCTTCTACCAGGTAGAGAGGAAGCTAGAGGAATGGCTAAGCCTGGCGGCAACCATCACCGCTCAGTTGACTCAAAATATGGCGGTAGTTACCCTGTCTAAGCCAGTAAATTGCCAATTCAAGCACCTGGAGCTAGTCGCCCTGCAAGACTTGCTGGCACTGGTTGTCCTTGTCCTCCATGGAGCCAGAGTAAAGCAACTGCTAATAACCTTTGACCAAGTTATATCTCAACTTGAGCTAACAGCTATGGCCAACAAACTAAATACTGCTTATGCTAACTTGACCAGACCACAGATTTTAGCTAAAGCCATAGAACTCTCCCCGACTGAACAGCAGATAACTGATTGCCTACTAAAGATAATGCTGGCTGAAGATGAGCAGGAGTATGAAGAGCCCTACCTCAATGGCCTGCACTTTACGCTTAACCAGCCCGAATTTGCCCATAGCCATCAAATACTAGCCCTACTGGAACTAATTGAGCACCGAAAGCTGTTGAGGAGCATTATCCCCGGCAAGCTACACCGTCATCAAGTGCAGGTAGTTATAGGTAAGGAAAATAAGGCTGAGGTCATCCACGACTATAGCGTGGTTGTCAGCCAATATAGTCTTCCTGAAGGAGCCATGGGCACTATAGGTGTAATCGGGCCTACTCGAATGCCCTATGCCCGTACTATCTCTACTGTAGACTATCTATCCTCGCTGTTGAGTGGACTGGTGGCTGAGCTATATGAGCATAATACCAACTGATAAGGAGAGTTAAAGAGAGGGCACTGCGGGGGGAGAATTCGGCGAGGTTTAGAGTAAATAGGGAGTTAAAGAGGGGCTCAGCCCCTCTTACAAGTCTTCTCCCCCTCTCCTTTGAAGGAGAGGGGGATTAAGTCGGGGCCCCCGAAAATCTTGATTTTTGGGGTAAGATTAAGGGGGTGAGGTAGATAAAATGACACAGCCAGAGTCAGAAGAGTCAGGTAGCCAAGTAGAACCGGAAGTGGCTGAGGTAGAGGATATAGAGGTATTGAAGCAGGCACTAGCTGAGGCAAAGGCAAAGGCGGAAGAAAATTTGGCTGGCTGGCAAAGAGCCCAGGCAGACTTTATTAACTACAAGCGGCGCACCGAGCAGGAAAAGGAGGAAATTAGCCAGTTTGCTAACTCTATCCTCATACTTAACCTGCTGCCTATTCTAGATGATTTAGAACGAGCTCTTACCTCTATCCCACCCCATCTAGCTAAACTTAGCTGGGTAGATGGCATCAGGCTCATTGAGCGTAAGCTCCAGGCAAGCCTGGAGGCACAAGGGCTATCCCAGATTAAGGCACTGGGTGAACCTTTTGACCCCAACCTTCATGAAGCAGCCAGGCTCGGTAAAGGTAAAGAAGGAATCGTTATCGAGGAGCTACAAAAGGGCTATAAGTTACGTGATAGAGTACTGCGTCCATCAAAAGTAGTGGTGGGCAATGGGGAAGAAGAGGAGGAGAAAAAAGAGGAGTAAGCTATGGCTAAGGTTATAGGTATTGATTTAGGCACCACCTTTTCGGCGGTGGCAGTAATGGAAGCCGGAGAACCAGTAATCATTCCTAACGCTGAAGGCGGTCGCATCACCCCATCCATAGTAGCGGTGAGCAAGAGCGGTGAACGTGTAGTAGGACAGGTAGCCAAGCGCCAGGCTATTACCAACCCAGAAAATACTATCTTCAGCATCAAGCGCCTGATGGGGCGTAAGTTCGACGAGCCGACGGTGGAATATGACCGAAAGCTTTTGCCCTTTAAGATAGTCAAGGCGGCTAACGGTGATGCCAAAGTGGTGATGGGAGATAGAGAGTATAGCCCACCTGAAATCTCGGCTATGATTCTGCAAAAACTTAAAACTGATGCCGAGGCTTACCTTGGCGAGAAGGTTAC
>DAOWJS010000007.1 GCA_030640255.1 Dehalococcoidales bacterium
CCCCTTCCCCTTATCAAGGGGAAGGGGATAAAGTCCTTGCCTGCTTTGGCAAGGATAAAGGGGATGGGGTTACCTAATAAAAATCTAAAGGGGGTGAGGTTGATAAATAATCTCTGAGAATTGAGCCAAAAAAACAGTTGTGATATAGTAAATGTATAGAGAACAGAGAATTAGAGGAGGGATCGCATAGTGGTCTAGTGCGGGCGCCTGCTAAGCGCTTACCCTGGGAAACTGGGGTCGTGGGTTCAAATCCCACTCCCTCCGCCAGACGAAGTAACATTCCCCTGGAATAAGGGGTTTATTTTCAATATCAAGAGAAGAAGAACATGCCTCAGTATTATATCTGGACAATCGGTTGTCAGATGAATAAGGCGGAATCGGAACGGCTCGGCAGTTACCTGGAGCAGCTAGGCTATCAGGCTACCGCTACCGCTGACCAAGCCGATTTCATCGTGCTTAATAGCTGCGTGGTGCGCCAAAGCGCCGAGAGCCGGGTCGTTAACAAGCTCAATGCCCTTAAATCAGTAAAAGAGTCACACCCCGGCATAACCCTGGCGGTTACTGGCTGCCTGGTAAACTCCAGGGTTGACCAACTTAAACAGCGTTTCCCCCACGTTGACTACTTTTTTAAGCCCGGGGACTACCCCCAGTGGCTGGAGAAACAAAATAAACTTCCAGTATTACCTCGGCGTCCTTCGCCCTGTACTTTTGTTTCCATCATTCAGGGCTGTGATAACTTCTGCTCCTATTGCATTGTCCCCTACCGCCGTGGGCGGGAACGGAGCCGCCCGCTAGCCGAAATAGCTGATGAGGTCAAGGAGCTGGTGCACCGCGGGGTAAAAGAGGTTACTTTGCTGGGACAAAATGTAGATTCATACGGGCATGACCTGCCTGACCAACCAGACCTGGCTGACTTACTCTATGAGCTAAATACTATAGAGGGATTAGCTCGCCTGCGCTTCCTGACCAACCACCCCAAGGACATGAGCCCACGGCTTATCGAGGCGATAGCTGAGCTGGACAAGGTCTGCGAACAGATAAGTCTCCCCGTTCAGTCTGGCGACAACGATATTCTAAGGGTAATGGGGCGGGGCTATACCGTGGAGGACTATCGCCAGCTTGTCACCGAGATACGCAGTAAGATACCACAGGTAGCCCTGAGCACCGATGTCATCGTTGGCTTCCCTTCAGAAACGGAACCTCAATTTCAGCAAACGGTCAGCTTGCTCTCTGAGCTGAGATTTGATACCGTCCATGTCGCCGCCTATTCACCAAGACCGGGGACTATTGCCGCCAGGAAACTTGAGGATAATATCCCGTCGGCTGAGAAAAAGGGGCGACTGATTAAAATTGAGCAACTTCAGGAGACAATCGCTACCGAAATTAACGCCCGGCTATTGGGCAGGACGGTTGAAGTTCTAGTAGACAGCAAGAACAAAGGCAAGTGGCAAGGTCGAACCCGAACTGGTAAACTGGTATTCTTCAGCGACAACAATGACTATCTGGGGCAAGTGGTAAAAATCAGGATTGAAAAAACCAGCCCCTGGTCGCTACAAGGCAAGGTTAACGCTTATAGCGACGACTAATAAGATAAGGGGGAGAAAATGGTCAAGAGTAAAATCTTAGCTTTGGGGTTAATAGGGGGATGGCTTATCAGCATAGTATTTGCCGGCGGCTGTGTTCCAACCGGAGAGGGTGGAGAAGAGGGAGGCAGCCCATGGACTATGATTATCTTTATTGCGCTGATTTTTGCCGCGATGTATTTCCTCATGATTAGACCGCAACGCAAGAAACAAAAAGAACACCAGGAAATGATGACAGAACTGAAAAGAGGAGACAGGGTAATTACTGCCGGCGGTATCTACGGGACAATTGAAAGTCTCAGCGAGGATAGTGTCATCATAAAAGTAGAATCAGGGGTAACCATGAGGGTTTCCAGAGGAAGTATATCCACGATACGAGAAAGATAGGTACTCGTTCATCAACCCATAGATATATAAAGGGCGGCTAATAGAGACCATAAAGGAGCCTGCGGATGGTCAAAC
>DAOWJS010000031.1 GCA_030640255.1 Dehalococcoidales bacterium
GTTCGCCTGGGGAAGTGCTTCTAATCGGGCGGGGTCTATAGGTTGACCACAAACATCACATAAGCCATAGGTTCCTTCTTCAAACTTGCGCAAAGCATGCTCCACCTTAGCCAACTGGTCTCGGCTACGCTTCTCCAAGGCTAGCCGCTTCTCTAACTCTTGGGTCTCGGTAGCCTCCTCCTCCCGTTTGCCAAAGGGACTACCCTCCCGCCTCTCACCGGCAGGACGGACACTAGCTCTCAACTGCTCCAATTCCTCAATTAAGCGCTTTCGCTCCGCCTCTAAACGCGAGTGAAATAGATTGAAGCCGGTAGTCATTTCTTCTTCTCCCGCCCGCCTGTCAAGTTTGAGATAGGCTGTTTCTGATTTTCCTCATCTATAGCTGACAAGCGAGCTTATTATACTTGACTATAGAGATACTTGGTAGGCAGAGTGGATTAGTCGAGCATAACCCGCAACTGGCGAATAGTGCTGACTGCCTGCCCCCGCCAGTGATTGTTGGCGAAGATAAAGGTCTTTTCAGCTACGCTATCCAGCTTCTGAATCTTAGGCAGCCACTCGCTGAGTTCTGAGGGGCTGTAGCTATAATCATACCTCTCGTACGCCTGCTCATGCTGCCACCACTTGGCACCATTACGCCCGTGAAAGCGAATATAGCCTATCTTACTTGTTGCCTCAGCTAGCGGTGGTAGAAGATTGGGTAGCTGGGGTTCATCAACACAGCAGAAGCCTAAATCCAGATGACGAAGCCAGTCAAATACCTCACTCTTCATCCACTGGGCATTACGGAATTCAACCACTACCGGTAGTCCGCCCAACCTTTCCCTAAACAGTTCGAGGTAGTCCCAGTTATGGCGATTAAACCGGAAACTATACGGAAACTGAGCCAAGGTACAACCCAGCTTCCCGGCAGTGATGATAGGTTCTAACACCTGGCAAAAAGCCTTAAAAATATGGGCATTATCTTCTCGCTGGTGAGTCATTTCTTGATTGGCTTTAAACGAAAATAGGAAGCCTTCACCGGTTTTCTCGGCCATTGCTTTTAAGGTAGAGGGTTTAGGTAAAGCATAAAAAGACGAGTTCACCTCACAGGTATTAAATTCACGAGCATAATAGATAAGCCACTCCCTCTTGGGCATACCTACCGGGTAGAAGTTCCCTACCCAATCATCATAGCTAAACCCTGAAGTGCCAAGGTATATCATATCTTCAGTGTATCCCATTTACTTCATTTGGTCAACGCCTTACGGGTCAGATTAATAAATATGTGATAAAATAGTAGAATTGCTGGTAAAAGTAAGACGAGGTTGCCACTTCGGAACATATAACCTATAATCCTAATCAATATTATCCACAAGGAGAGTAAAGTGAAGCTTCGCATCACCACCCTGAGTGAAAACACCGCCGGTATAAATGAAAACACCGCCGGCCTGGTTAACTTTCTGGCGGAATGGGGGCTGAGCATTCTGGTAGAAACCGATGAGGTGAACATCCTGCTTGATACCGGACAAAGCATCTCCGCCGGCTACAACGCTGATATTCTGGGCATTGACCTGAGCCGAATCGATAGGATTGTATTGAGCCACGGTCACTTCGACCATACCGGTGGTCTGCGCCATGTGCTACGCAAGATGAGGAAAAGGGTAGAGATAATAGCTCACCCCGATATATGGGCGGCCAAGTATAGCCGCCGTCAAGATAGGGACATATATATCGGGATACCCTTCCTGCGCCAGGAACTGGAGGGTCTTGGTGCCAGCTTTAACCTGACGACAAAACCGGTAAAGATAACCGATAACATTATGACTACAGGCGAGATTCCTATGGTAACCGATTATGAGGAGATAGACCCTGACCTGATGGTAAAAGAAGATACTGGCTGGCAGCCGGATAAACTCCTGGATGACCGGGCGCTCATTATCAATACCGAGTCGGGATTAATCGTCATTCTCGGCTGTGCCCACCGCGGCATCATCAATACCCTATATTATGCCCAGCAACTTACCGGCATAAAGCGGGTGCACGCTGTATTGGGTGGTTGCCATCTATTTGGTGCTTCCCAAGAACGAGTACGGTTGACAATTGCCGCCCTAAAAGAGCTGGGCGTGCAAAAGATAGGCGTGTCGCACTGCACTGGTCTGCCGGCAGCGGCAATAATGGCTCAAGAGTTTGGCGACAAGTTCTTCTTCAATAATGCTGGCACCAGCATCAACCTACCATAAGGAGCTACCTATGAACCTATCGGTTCAATTAGCCCCCAAACACCGGCAAGGCTTACTGCTAGCCAATCCGGTAATGACCGCTTCGGGCACCTTCGGCTATGGCACCGAGTATAGCCACCTGTTCGATATCCAGAAGCTAGGAGCTATTGTCGGCAAAGGAACCACCCTTGAACCCGGAGAGGGTAACCCACAGCCGCGGTTAGCCGAAACGGCTGCCGGTTTACTCAATTCAATCGGACTACAGAATATTGGGGTTAAGGCTTTAATCCAAGAAAAAGCGCCCATCTGGGCAAGCTGGCGGGTGCCAGTCATGGTTAATATTGCCGGTGAAACTATTGACGACTACGCCCAACTGGCTGGCGAGCTGGAGGGGGTAGCTGGAATCAGCGCTATTGAAGTAAATATTGGCTGCCCTAATATCAAAGCTGGGGGGGCTGAATTTGGGGCAAACCCCGAGTCAGCGGCTAAAGTAACCGCCGCCGTCAAAGACGCCACTTCCTTGCCGATACTGGTCAAGTTAACCCCGAACACCAGTGATATCGCTAAGATAGCCCTGGCAGTGGCTGAAGCTGGAGCCGATGCTATCTCCCTAATCAATAGTATGAAGGGCATGGTCATTGACATCGCCAGGCGCCGACCCCTATTAGGTGGCATAACTGGAGGGTTATCTGGACCAGCCATAAAACCAGTGGCACTATATATGGTATATGAAGTAGCCGGTGCCGTAGAGCTGCCGGTCATTGGCTGTGGCGGCATCACTACCGCCAGCGATGCTATAGAGTTCATTATGGCTGGAGCCAGCGCTATCCAGGTAGGCGCCGCTAGCTTTACCAACCCTCGGGCTCCGCTTGATGTTCTTGAGGGAATAGAGCAATTCATGGAAAAAGAGGGGATAACGGATATAACCGAGCTGATTGGTGTAGCCCGGCACGAATAGGAAATAACATACAAGCGGGATGTTTAATATACCAATGCAACTTGATAGTTCGGCCACTCAAAGTAGCCCATACTGAATTGTGCTAATATTGCTAGCAACGCCCCCTTTCCCTCATGTACTAATCTATTATCGCCCCCTAGAACCGTATTGCGTCAAAATAAAGTGTTACCGAACTTGACACAACTTAGAGGATGTGGTAGTATTCAATTCTTTGGTTGCAACTGATTGCAACTACAATCCATTGTAAATCATTTAACCCTGTACTTTACAGGGTCTAGTTATGAAGTATTAATGCAAGGTTTTGCAATTACATGCACTTGCATATTTTTCTGGTTTTAAAGAGGCTCATTTAGAGGGGGTAAAGGAATTTGCCGAGATGCTCCTGGACTTTTATAACCGCAAAAAGGAGGAAAGAGATGAAGTAAAGGCTGCTTCTGACGAGCTATTCCAGCAAGCTCTGGGTAATGAGGAATACTTCAGAAATTTTTTTAATAAGTAATTACAACTAATTGCAGAACGCCTCAAGTGATAGGGTTTGAGTTCGGAGGGAAAAGAGGAGCACAAGTCAATAAATGCACATACTGAATGCGTTGCCTGAAATCAGTTCGGAACCGCTGACGGAGATAACAAAAGGTTATCAACTATCGCAAATGCTCTTTACCGCTATTGATTACAACACCTTCGATTTGCTAAAGGACCCAAAGACTGCACAGCAGATCTCCGAGGAGATCAAAACAAATCCCCTTTTAACCGAGAAGTTCTTGGACGTCTTGGTAGCTCTAGCGCTTCTTTCAAAAACGGATGATAAATACGCTAATACAAAGCTGGCAGCTACTTTTCTTGTGGCGGATAGCCCGTTCTATCAAGGTAATTTGGTCAGGATGATGGCAAGGGGCTATCCGAACTGGACAAACCTGGGACAGGCATTGAAGGACGGCGGCATCCAAAAAGCAACTCAAGAAAAGCACGACTACATAGACCGGGTGTTCACGCTGGGACATGCAGAAGGCGCACTATCCGGCGGCCTTCAAAGAGCAGTCAACGCAGTAGCCGCCCTCCCCGAGTTTAAGAAAGCCAAGAAACTGCTCGATCTTGGTGGGGGTCACGGACTGTATGCGATTGCCTTTGCTCAATTGAATCCCGAGCTTGACGTTGCCGTGTTTGACTTGCCTCATGTCCTAGAGATTACCCGGGATTATCTTGAACAGTATGGAATGCTGGAGCGAGTCAGGGTCATACCGGGGGATTTCACTGTAGACGAATTGGGCAGCGAATACGACATCATATTTGCTTCGGATGTCACCATGACTGACATTCTACCGAAGATACATAGTGCGCTGGAAGATGACGGAATTCTGATACATCAGCGTTGGGCACTCAATGAGGACGGGATGGGCCCGCTGACCTCCGTCTTGTTCGAGCTTATGCTATCCCTCAACCGATCCGACCATCACGTCTACCGCCTGACAGAATACGTCGAATCCCTTGAGCAGGCTCATTTTTCCGTAGCGCAGGTTATCGACGTCTCCACCCCTTCGGCTCCCACAAAGATCCTGATTGCAAGGAAGGAGGTATAGGGTTGGACATAGTAAAAGAGACAATAAAGGAGCTAAGGAACCTGGATATAAATGGAACATTGTCTAATGTCGTCATAACCAGGCTTGAACCCTGGACGTTAAGCTATGTTAGGTATGATGACGGTACGACTGGCTGCGGCGTAGCCAACAATGAATTACAGGTGCCGGACGACGTCTCATTTATCAGGGACCTGCTCAATCTAAATGCGTATGATGTCATCAGCGAATTGGAACGCAGGGAGAGCAATGTATTCATAAACTCACTATTAGCGTCGATAGCTTCGGCCCTCTCTTATAGGTTGATGAACGATGAAGATGCCCTGAGAGGGAAGGGGTATGATGCTGAAACTCATGTTTTTCCAAACCCTCCTTTTCTAGACCCATCAAAATTTGTGAAAGGTTCAGATGTAGTAGCAATGGTCGGGTTTCACATGCTGGTAACCCCCCTGTGTGCAGAGATTGCAAAAGAAGTGCATGTTACTGAACTTATGGATTTGAAAAAGCTGTCCGTTATGGATTCCAATGGTGAGAAATCCAACATAAAAATATTCCCTGCTGAAAAGAACGAGGAGGTTCTAAGTGGAGCCGACGTTGTATACATAACCGGTGAGACTGTAGTAAACGGTACGATTGAGGACATCCTCAAGTTCTCAAGAAATGCCAGGCTGAGAATCCTATATGGGCCTACCTCGGCTTTCTATCCCAAGGGGCTCTTTGAGAGGGGAGTGGACATCTCACTGCCAATAATCTTTCCAAATACGCCCGACTTTCGGCGACGATTCGTGCAAAGCAGAGGCTGGTGGTATTTCATGAAAGATACAAAACAATTACTAATCAAAAGGAGGTTTCATGATGTTGAATAAGAAAATTGCTCTGGTGGCGATCTTTATCCTAGTAGCGAGCTCTCTAATGGCTGGGTGTGGAGCCCCTAAAGAAGAGGTTCCCAAGGAGATAGTTATTGGGATGGGAATAGACCTAAAAGTATTGGAGCCTGTTCATGGTTGTCCATGGGGAGCACCACTTCGCCTGATTTATGAGACTTTAGTAATGGAGGATGCTAACCTTGAAATTCAACCTTTACTAGCAGAGTCATGGGAAGTATCAGGGGATGGCAAAGTATGGACTTTTCAGCTAAGAAAAGGGATAAGATTTCATGACGGTTCTCCATTGAACGCTCCAGCGGTAAAGTTTTCCCTCGAATATAAAGTTCCAGCTTACCGTGCTCTATACGCAGTGCTGGAATCAATAGAGGCTCCAGATGAACATGCCATCAAATTTATACTAAAAAAGCCTTATGCTCCTCTCTTAAGGGATCTAAGTATGTCCCCAATAATGAGCCCAACTGCTGTAGATGAAAGTGGCGAATTCAAATCACCAATTGGAACAGGTCCGTTTAAGTTCACAGAGTGGATCAAAAAGCAAAAGTTCGTGTTAGAGAGAAATGTAGATTATTGGCAAGGTTCTCCTACATTGGAAAAGGTAACTTTCAAAATAATTCCTGATGCGTCCACAAGAGCTATGGCATTAGAAGCGGGAGAAATAGACCTGACCGGCCATATGGCTGGCGGAGGTGTGTTACATGTTTCTGATATACAGAGGCTGAGAGAAAATCCAACTATAAAGATAGTGGAAGGATACACGCAGCCCTGCGTGAATTGGATTCAGTTCAATACTCAAAAAGAGCCATTCAGCAATTTGGAAATGAGAAAAGCTGTTTACCACGCTATAGATGCCAAAACCATAGTCAGCTCTATATTAGGTGAAACAGCAACCCCCCTATTAAAGGGGCCTTTTTCAATGCCATCTGTCCAACATCTAGTGAACCCAAACCTAATGTGGTACGTATACAGCCCTGAGAAAGCAAAAGAACTTCTAGCAGGGTCGGGATGGGAGGATACTGATGGGGATGGTATTCGAGACAGAAACGGGGAGGAACTTAAGGTTACATATGTAGTTTCATCGATTTTCGACCCAGAACTCCTACAAATTGCAGAGATAGTGCAAGCACAATTGAAAGAGATTGGAATCGATGTAGAGTTGCAAGCAGTCGAGTTTGGAGTTATGCAGAAGGTATTTGAGAAGGGAGAATATGACATGATGGTGCAATGGGGTGTTTGTGGACATGGTGATCCTTCTCTCTGGCTCAATTACTATTTCCACTCAAAAAGGGGGCCTTGGTGTGCATTCAAAAGCGAGACGCTAACCACGTTGGTAGACAATGTGTTTTCAACCGTAAATAGGGACGATCGCCTCAAGGTATTTCACGAGATACAGGAAATAATGGAGGAGAACGTGCCGGGGGTTTTCCTGTACAGTGACGCAAATATTGTGGCTATGAATAAGCGGGTTAGAAACTATGAGATTGAGGGGGGCATACACGGGGCATATTTGAGCCTGTGGAAGGTGTATCTGGAGGGGCAATAATCTGAGGTAAAGCAAGAGGTGAAAAAATGGAAATGACTGATGAAATGAGGAAGGTCATAGATAATAGTATTGCCCATGTGGCGACTTCTTCAAGAGACGGCAAGCCTAATGTGGTTCCAGTAGGCCTTATCAGAACGATAAGTGACCGTGAGTTGCTGATCGTAGATGTGCTGTTTAGAAAGACGAGGAGGAACCTGGAGGAAAACCCCCAGATTGCAATCGCAGTTGAGGCACTAGAGGAGGGAAGAGCATATCAGCTCAAGGGGAAAGCAAAAGTTTCCACACACGGGGAGCTATATGAGAAGGCATTTGAGATCATGAGGGAACAGGATAAAGTGCGAGAAGAAAGAGCGTCAGCGTGGAAACAAAAAAGGCCTGGGCTGGCAGGAGGTTTTGATAAACTGATTGAAGCACACCACAGATTAAGGCCGAAAGCAGTCGTGCTAGTGGAGGTAGAAGAGATATACTCAACAATACCGCGCGGGATGGGGGGCGAATAGGTATCATAGTTCTAATAAAGAAATCTAAAGAAAGGGGCTAAAGCAATGAAGCTAACCGAGGTGTTGAGAGAGGCCAGAAAAAGACCGATCCAGAAGGAGGAGGCATTATATCTGCTGGAAAGAGCCGATAACTGGATCAGTGTGTTGGACTTGATGCAAACGGCCAGGTATGTAAGGGATCGCGAGGTGGGAAGGCTTTTTAAGCTAGAAGTGGCTATAACTTCAACCAGTGAATGCAACACGAACCCACCGTGTAGATACTGTGGTCAATCCAGCGAAAAGAACAAGTTTTTTAGAGAGATACTGACTCCTGAAGAAGTTGCTACGGCAGCTAAGCTCTTAGAACAAATAGGGATTCGAGCTGTTGAAGTTGGCGGAGGATGTTCAGGTAGTGGTGGAAAAGAAGCCGTTGATGCGGTAAGAGCAGTCAAATCTGTGAGCAATCTCAGTGTCTGGGTCAATGTGGGAGCAGATCTATCGGAGGAGAACATGAGAGAACTTAAGATGCTCGGCGTTGACTCAATTGCTTGCACCTTAGAAGTCTTTGATGAAACTGTGTTCAAAAAAATCAAGCCGGGAGATGATATGAATGAAAGGAAGAGGATCGCAAAGCTGATTGACAATATGGAGATCGGGCTCCGTAGCGGCATCATGATAGGTGTAGGCGAATCCCCTGAGACTACTATAGAGCACATTTTCTGGCTCAAAGATTTCAGAAATCTGGTTGGGACCGGGGTATCGGGTTTTTATCCTATTCCAGGAACGCCAATGGAAAACCATCTACCTGCAACCTCACTTAGTATAGCTAAGACTATAGCCATAATGAGGCTAATCCACCGAGATAAGGACATAGGTGGTTCCTTCGCCCGCGATGAACAACTCCAACTCTGGATATTGGCCGGGTCTAACAAAAGGATAGTTCATGGCGTGGTAAGACCTAGGATTGAAGGTGAACACTTCGCCAGACGATTCCCCGGCGATGTTATGCCAATCAGTGAGAATTTTGCGCTGTTCAACATGATCCCGACATACTCAGGAATGATAAAAGAGGCTGGACTCGAATCAGATGTTCAAGGAGGCTAGAGGAATGAGAGCAAAGGCAACACTAATAATAACAATTTTAGCAATGCTGGGTGGTGTGGTGGTGGGGTGTGCAGCTCCAGAGGCAGGGGTTCCCAAACAAGAACTGGTGATAGGGGTAGCACGTTACCTGCAGGATTATGGTCCGCCTCCGTGGGGCACCGGGCCGTGGGCAGGTGTGCCCTTAGTCTACGAATCTCTTGTTCAGAGAACCCTCGATGGGGAGGTTGAGCCACTGCTCGCCGATTCATGGGAGATTTCACAGGATGGGAGGGTTTACACCTTCCAATTGAGGAAGAGGATCAGCTTCCACGATGGCACGCCTTTCAACGCCGATTCTGTGAAGTTTTCTTTTGAATACTGTGTGGAGAGAGAGCCCGGCTTGGGAGGCGCAGAGGCAATAGAGGTGGTGGATGATTACACAGTAAAAATCATCCTCAATAAACCAAACCCTTTGTTTTTTAGCGAGATGAACTTCTACATACTGGGCCCTGCTTCTGTAGGTGAAAACGGCAAGGTAACAAAACCTGTTGGGACCGGGCCATTTATGTTTGAGGAGTATGTCAAGGATCAATATTATACCATGGTGAGAAATCCGGATTACTGGCAAGGGGCTGTTAAGCTGGAGAAGGTAATCTTCAAAGTAATCCCGGATGTGCATACCCGAACGATCGCCCTGGAAGCAGGCGAGGTTGACATGATCGGCATTGCTGCAGGCTCCCACCTGCCAGCCGAGGATATACCCAGGCTGAGGGATAACCCGGCGCTTAAACTCTCGGAGAAGGTTGGATTTAGAAGCAATGTCGTTCAGTTCAATCCCGAACAGAGACTATTCTCTGATTTAAGGGTCAGGAAAGCAATCTGCTTGGCAATCGACAAAGGAGCAATAAACAAAATCCTGGGAGAGCGGGGGATGGTAATAGATGGCCCGTTCGTTCCAGGCAGCCCCTGGTTCAATTCCAAGGTCAGCAACTATTATCCTTATAGCCTTGATGAGGCAAAAAGGCTATTGGCAACTGCCGGCTGGAAGGACACCGATGGTGATGGAGTGCTAGATAAAGGAGAGGAGCCTTTCAAGGTCACCTTTGTTACGAGCGTAGTTGCCCCGGAATGGCCAAAGATCGCCGAGATAGTGCAGGCAAATTTGAAAAACATCGGGATCGAGGTGGAGATTCAGCAACTGGAGAAGGGGGCTCATTTCGCTGCTATTAGGAAAGGCAGGTTCGATATTACGATAAAGGTGTTCGGCGGGGCTTTACCACCAGTGGATTTGTCACCCTATATGTCTCAGCCCATAGATCCATGGCCACCAGGCATAATAATCAAAGATGCAGACCTTGACCGACTGATTGATCGGTATCAGACCTCGAACAACCGAGAGGAGATGATCAAAACTTGCCATGAAATACAAGAGGCTATCATGGAAAAGGCTCCAATACTATTTCACTATGTGGACTATCGCATTCCGGCGATGAATAAGAAGATATTAGGTTTCAAACCGGGACCGGACTGGTGCTCCCTCCGTCACTTATGGAAGGCGCATATTAGTGAATAGCAATGTTAAGATACATCCTAAAGCGATTGCTGTTAATGCTCGCCATAGTACTGGGGGTAACGGTGCTCACCTTCTCCCTGATGCACTTTACCCCCGGTGATCCCGCCGAAATGATAGCCATCGCCCGATATGGAATGGAGGATTTGACTCAAGAGGGGATAGAATGGATAAGGATACAAGAAGGTCTGGACGCTCCAGTGTGGGTCCAGTATGGCAGATGGCTGAACCATGTGATACACGGTGACCTCGGTCGCAGCTTGATAGATGGCGGACTGGTCTCAAAAGATATCATGTACCGGTTCCCAGCTACCCTCCAGCTTGCCCTGGCGAGCATGATAGTATCTCTTGTCATAGCAATTCCTGTCGGGATACTTTCGGCAGTCAAGCAAAACTCAGCGATGGATTACCTCGGCATGACCGGCGCACTTATAGGGGTTTCCATGCCCAATTTCTGGCTGGGGCTGCTTCTAGTCCTTTTCTTTTCAGTGTATCTGGGCTGGTTTCCCGTATGCGGGAAAGGAGGGATAGAGCATTTGATATTACCTGTGGTAACGCTGGGGACGGGTATGGCAGCCATTACCACTAGGCTCACCCGGTCGAGCATGTTGGAGGTGCTAAGGCAGAATTATATCCGGACAGCCAGAGCGAAGGGGCTTGCGGAGAAGCTTGTTATCGGAAAACACGCCTTTAAGAACGCCATGATTCCGGTGGTTACTATCATCGGGTTGCAATTTGCTTTCCTTCTTGAGGGGACAGTCATCGTGGAGACAATTTTCGCTTGGCCAGGGATAGGCAGGCTGCTGGTGGACTCGATCTTTGCCCGGGATTTTGCCGTGATCCAGGGATGCGCCCTGGTCATCGCTACGATTTTCGTCCTGGTCAATCTCGCAGTCGATATTTCCTATGCTTATCTCGACCCCCGAATTCGATATGAGAGGAGAGCATAGGCATAGAGGGCGTCGCTGTGGAAAGAGCTATACCGGCAAGGGAAAAGGTCAGTCCCTATATCCTTGAGGTCGTTGATGGACTTAAGGAGAACAGGCTGGCGGTGGTCGGTCTGGCGATTGTGGTCTCTCTAGTATTGATGGCGATTCTCGCCCCTTTCATTGTCCCCCATGACCCCATTGAGCTGCATCTTGACCTTCGTCTCCTTTCCCCCTCCTGGCAATACCCTTTGGGGACGGACGACCTGGGACGGTGCATCCTGAGCCGACTGATATATGGCACCCGTGTCTCGCTTCAGGTAGGCGTGATGGTTGTGGGGATAACCGCCATTTCAGGCAGCCTCCTCGGCCTTACCGCCGGATACTTAGGAGGGATTATTGATGAGATTATTATGCGGATTGTGGATGTGCTTCTGGCATTCCCAGGGCTCATACTGGCCCTGGTTATCGCCGGACTCCTTGGGCCGGGGCTCTTCAATGTCATGCTTGCCCTTTCAGTTGTGGGCTGGACGAGATACGCCCGGGTAGTGCGGGGATGTGTCCTTTCAGCAAAGGAAAGAGGCTTTGTGGAGGCAGCCAGAGCGATTGGCAGCAGCAACTTCTATATTATGTTCCGTCATGTTCTGCCAGAGGCACTTTCGCCGGTTATCGTGATGTCAACGCTGGGCATGGGCTGGACGATCCTGTCAGCGGCAGCCTTGAGCTTCCTCGGTCTCGGCGCTCAGCCACCGATGCCAGAATGGGGGTCGATGCTGAATAGCGGCCGAGCCTTCCTGCGGGTAGCACCGCATCTCATTACCTTCCCAGGATTGGCGATAATGGTAACGGTTCTGGCTTTCAACTTCCTCGGTGATGGACTCAGGGATGCTTTGGATCCCAGGCAGAAAAAGAGAGTGGAGATATAAGCAGTGGATTTACTTCAGATCAGCAATTTGTATGTGAACTTCACTACCAAAGCAGGGGTGGTGCGAGCTTCGGACGGGGTGAACCTGGAGATAAAGCAGGGTGAGTCTTTATGCTTGGTGGGAGAATCTGGCTGTGGGAAGACCATTGTAGCACTCGGCATAATGCGCCTCCTTCCGCAGAATGCTCAGATAAGCGGTAAGATATGGTTTAAGGGAAAGGAACTTCTTTCACTGGGAAAAGAGGAGATGCGTCGGATAAGGGGCCGGGAGATTGCCATGATATTCGAGCAGCCGGCAACCTGTCTGGATCCCGTTTTCACCGTTGGCGACCAGATCGCTGAGGCGATGAGAGTTCATGAGAGGTGTTCTGGGAAGGAGTCTAAGGAAAAGGCCATTGACCTGATGGAGATGGTAGAGATTCCTTCACCTCAGAAAAGATTCAAGCAGTATCCTCATGAGTTCAGTGGGGGAATGCAGCAAAGGGCGATGATCGCCATTGCCCTGTCATATAATCCCTCTCTGCTTATCGCCGATGAACCAATGACATTCCTTGATGTTACTATCCAGGCGCAGATCATGGAACTTCTCAAGGATTTAGTCTCTAAATTTAGAACATCCCTCCTTTTGATAACCCATGACCTCGGCGTCGCCGCCGAGATGTGCGATGGCGTTGCCGTGATGTATGCTGGGGAGATTGTGGAAAAGGGGCGTGTAAGCGAGGTCTTCAAATATCCGAAGCATCCCTATACCAAAGCCCTGCTTGGGGCGATCTCAAATGATGGACTGAAACCGATAAAGGGCTCGGTTCCAGAGCTTACCAGCCTTCCCAGCGGGTGCAAGTTCCATCCCCGCTGCCCTCTAGTAAGGGATGTGTGCCGAGAAGCGAGGCCGGAAATGAAAAACGGAGTGAGGTGTCACCTATGGGAGAAAAGCTAATTGAGGTCAAGAATCTCAAGAAATACTTCTCCAGCGGCATCTTCCGAAAAAGCTATGTTAAGGCTGTTGATGGAGTTTCCTTTGAGATACGGAAAGGAGAAACCTTCGCCCTGGTTGGGGAGAGCGGCTGTGGAAAGTCCACTGTGGGAAGGTGTACGTTACGCCTTGTCGAACCCACTTCTGGAGAGGTGTATTTCAAGGGCATAGACATTTTGGGCTTGAACAGGGAGCTTAGGGATTTGAGGCGAAAAATGCAGATAATCTTTCAGGACGCCGATGGTTCCCTGAATCCCCGGATGAGGATCCTCGAACTTCTCGTGGAACCTCTCAGGGTCCATGGGCTCCTCAACGGAAGGGGGATGGCGGAGGCCTTAAGGCTCCTTGAGCTGGTGAACCTCACTCCTGATCTCCTCGGTCGCTATCCTCACGAACTATCCGGTGGGCAGCGACAGAGGGTCGGGATAGCCAGGGCAATAACTTTAAACCCTGAATTCATCGTCGCCGACGAGCCGGCTGCATCTTTAGACCTTTCGGTGCAGGCACAGATGCTAGACCTGATGAAAAGGCTTCAGGGAGAGTTTGGGATGGGGTATCTCTTTATTTCCCATAACGTTAACATTGTGAGGCTCATGGCCGAGAGGATTGCCGTGATGTATTTGGGGAAGTTTGTTGAGGTTGGGGATACAAGAAAAATATTCAATGGAGCAGCTCACCCCTACACCCAAGCCCTTCTCTCCGCGGTTCCAACCACTGACCCATCAGCTAGGCAAAACAGGATAGTCCTAGAGGGTGAAATCCCCAGCCCCATAAATCCGCCATCAGGGTGCAGATTTCATCCCCGCTGCCCTGAGGCCAAGGCAGTCTGCTCTGAGGTTGAGCCTGCCCTTCAGGATACCGGGAGTGGTCACTTGGTGGCCTGCCACTTTGCCTCGTGAACCGTAACTTGTCTCGACTCATCCCTACTGTTTAGGTATAAGCGTTGCGGCAAACTGGTAGCAACTTGATGCTCAGTTATCACTGGCAGGGAATGGTTGTGTATGTCTTGCGCCCATCCTTTTTTGCCAACATCCTCTACTTCAGTCTGCCTTGATTAAAGAAGCATATCACAGCGCTCAGCCGTTGCAGGGCGATAACACTCCTTGGTTGAAATATCCGATTTGATTACAGAGTCTCTTCCTTTAGCGGAACCAGTTATGATTTTGGAGAGAGAAATGGAATTGAACAGAATGGACTTCTGTAAGAAATTTCCACCAGTTATGGGCCGCAGCCGGGAAAACCTAGGACGCTATCAACTATTTCTACAATCGAATGCCAATCTTAATATCTGGATTTTCTGTATCCATATTAGCCCCCTTATCAAAGGAAATTGTTCTAGCTCTTGAGGCAGATTTTAAATCGTTTGCTACGGGTTCAATCTCACACTGAATGCTATCCGAGCACGTTATAGTTAGTTCAGACACCCAATGATTTTGATGAATATTTAAATCTGATTTATATTTTCTTACACTTCTTAAAATTGATAATAAAATACTAACTTGATCTTCAGCTTTCCTATCAATTAATTTTACATCTACCTCCGGCCATAACGAGAGATGGATGCTTTTTCCCCCTTCGGATTTTTTGAAAAGGATACTGTAAATCTCTTCAGTTATATATGGCAGGAAAGGAGCAAATAACTTTAGAGTGTCTAAAAAAACTCTATACATTGTATTCTGTACTGAGAGAACAGCCTGACTCCCGTAGTCTTCAGGATTTCGGAAGCGCTCTTTCACAATCTCAAGATAATTGTCGCAGTAAATTGTCCAAAAAAACCTTTCTACCGCCTTAAGAGCGTGACTATGTTCATAGCTTTCAAAAGATTCGCTTGCTTCAGAAATAACTGCTTGGAGTTTCGAAAGTGCCCATTTATCCACTACTGTGGGTTCAAATTTTCCCAAAGGGGCAGATATCTCACAATTTTGCCAGAAGAATCGTGCCGCATTCCAAAGTTTTGTCAGCAACCTCTTTCCATTTGCCACATCTTCTTTATTAAACCGTTGGTCATACCCCAATGTGGCTCCTGCAGCCCAATATCGTAAAGCATCTGCTGAATATTTAGCAATTACCTCTTCAGGCATAACAAAGTTCCCCAGGCTTTTGCTCATCTTCCTGCCATGTTTATCCAGTCCCCATCCACTAATCATAACTGATTCCCATGGAAGAGAACTTGTATGGAAATGGGACTTTACAATTGTATAGAAAAGCCAGGTTCTGATAATTTCGAAACCTTGTGGCCTAAGAGACATGGGGTAAATCTTTTTGAGGAGGGCATCTCCATAAGCCCATCCTCCGTTAATCAGAGGGGTTAGAGATGATACCATCCACGTGTCCATAACACTAGTTTCTGGAGAGAACGAGTTCCCTTCACACTTTGGACAATATTCAAGTCTGGGGTTATCAGCTAAGGGGTCTACCGGAAGCTCTTCAGGAGAAGCCAATATGGGGTGCCCACACTCATCACAATACCAGACAGGAAATGGAACGCCATAACATCGCTGACGAGAAACATTCCAATCCCATCTTAAGTTAGAGACCCATTCTCTATATCTAATTTTCATAAATTCGGGATACCACCGAAGTTCCTCCCCGCGGGCGAGAAATTGTTGCTTAAAATCAAGGATTTTGATAAACCACTGAGGTGTTAAAGCATATTCAATGGGGGTATTGCATCTATCATGAATCCCAATATTATGCTTAATAGAGGAAGAGCCTTCTAAAAATCCTTGACTTGAAAGCTCGTCAATAATCCTTTGTCGAGCCTCATCGATCTTTAGCCCCTGATAAGGTGAAGCTAACCGAGTTAAAATTCCGTCTGAATTGAAGATAATCCTTGTATCAAGCTTATGTTCCTTCCATTTTCTAACATCTTCAGCATCTCCCCAAGTACAAACCATCATTAATCCGGTTCCAAAGGAAGGATCAACCGACTCATCAAATTTAATTGGAACGTAATAGTTAAATAAAGGGACATTTGCTTTCTTACCTCTCAAATGGACATAGCGCTTATCTTCTGGATGAGCATAAAGAGCGACACAAGCGCCAATCAACTCTGGACGAGTAGTAGAGATTGTTAATAAATCTCCATCCTCTGATTCAAATATCAGGTCATATAAATCAGAGGCTCTTTCCTCGATGACAACATCCGCTTGAGCCACAGAAGTTTGGCATTGAGTGCACCATTGAACAGGCTCTTTCCTACGTTCAATAAGTCCCTTCTCATAAAGTTCCAAAAACGAAAGCTGAGCAGCTTTCTGAGCGCTTGGAGCTATGGTACTATAACTTAGGGACCAATCAACACTTATTCCTAGCGATTTCAAAACTTTCTTGTACACTTCAGCAGTTAGCTTAGTCTCTTTAAGGCATAATTCAATTAATTCGCCGCACCGAATTCTTACCTTATCAAGCCCATATTTTTTTTCAACATAGCGCTCACTAGGTAAACCATTATCATCAAAGCCCATAGGGTAAAAAACGTTACACCCTTTCATTCTTTGGTAGCGGGCAATGAAATCGGCTTGGCAATAAGACATAGCATGCCCGACGTGAAGATAATCTGAAGATATAGTAGGAGGAGGAGTATCAACCGAAAAGATAGGTTTCTTACAATCAGGGTCAAAATTGTAAATGCCCTCCTCTTGCCAAAGGCTTTGCCATTTTCTTTCTATGCCTTCAAATTTATAGTTTTTAGGAAAGTCCACTTTTATGCTTTATCTCCTATGCGTTATCTCCCTATATCCATTCTTTAACCTATCCCGCTCTTCTTATAATAATACCTCAGCACAAGGCATATTCGCAATACTGTAGAAGGCTGGAGCGCTCCTATCTCATATAGACACATCAAGAAACTGATGCTAACGATTCAGCTGTTTGCGAGAGGAAGACCATTTCGAGTAAATTTGCCCCAAGGCAACACGTGCCGGTATTGTCAAGTAGCCAGTAATGTTTTGCCAAGTTCTCTGAACACATTTGTATCCCCTGCCGAACTACCCTACCCCCTAGTCTTGGGTAATACGTATCTCTAGAAAAAAAGTTGGCAAAATTCCACTAAAGGGGCTTGACTTGCCAGAAGTCGTCTGTTATGCTAAATGTGTGTCAGTTGCACAACTTTGCAATCAATAAGGGACTTGCCGGGAATACTCATGAGCACTCTTCGCAAAAAGGGTCAGCCTACGAAGACTTTTGACCTACAGAGAGTCGACATTAGCGTAGACAAAAGTCCGGGTAAGAGAAACCTCGCACCAGAAAATGAGGATTCTCGGCCCCCTGTTGATGACAAGGTTGAAGGGCAGATTGAGAAGGGGCGGCATGCATTTCTTGACAACATAGACGCCATAGCCTGTGGAGTAGAAGCTTGGTTTGAAGAAAACACCGGTTACTCAAACAGAGTGGTTGAAACGACTGTAGACATCGCCCGGGCGTTGCGTGTGCCTGAGAGTGATATTAAGAGATGGGCATCTTCCCGATTAATCCACGATACGGAAAAACTCAGTGTAATCAAATTCCGTCTTGAAAGACTGCGAAGCAAATAATCTGTAGGAAGGAGTTATAAGGTCAAGGCCTGAGCCGCAATACAGTTTTGCTGTGCTAGGAGAAAGATGATACGAGGAACTCCAATTGGCACTTGTCAGGAGATGGCTATGAAAATAAAGACAAGGGTTTTTGAGTTGTACAATGGGAGATACAGGAACCTATGTGAGCTAGCTGAGGCGATGGCAATATCAGTAAGCCAGGTTTACCGGGTATATCAAGGTAAGCGCAATATTAACCAGAAATTCATTGTTGGGGCAATGAAGGCATTTCCCGAGTACAAACTTGGCGACCTTTTTTATCTTGGTCCTGAGTCAACAAGTGGCAGCGCAGCCAGAACAAAAGCTACCACTAGATAACATCGCTGGCTTCGATTTGGTTTCCGGTTTGCCAACAAACTGTTTACTACTCCCTAGGACAGGGTGGCATGCCAGATACAAACTAGGAGAGACGCAGCCATCAAGCTGGGTGAAGATTGCTAGATACCCTCAAACCAGCCATAGTAATACTTCCTGAGATATTCATCATGGGGATAAGCTCTGACCACATCCTCCTCTCTGAAGCTATATTTGTAGTTACTGCAATAATCCGTGAGCAGTTTATATGCCGCATTCAATCTCTTCATCGTTTCCTCGGTCTCCTCACTGGTAATGCCGCTACGCTTATCAGGGTGATGGCGATGGGCCAGCCTCCTGTAGGCACTTCTTATCTCCTTCAGAGTTGCTGCCTCGCCCAACCCTAGCAACCTTCGTGCCTCGTCTATCTCCACAAAATTAGCCATTCCCCTTGCCCTCTTTACCTTCTTTCTGATGATATACTGTCTTAACCTGAAAGCTACGGCGATGCTGCTTGAGTATAGCATCACCTGTATTTACCCCTAGCAATTTGGCCACTACTGGGCACTTAGCCCTGAGGAGAAAGAA
>DAOWJS010000101.1 GCA_030640255.1 Dehalococcoidales bacterium
CATAGATGGTGGGTACGGTAGGTAGGGGAATAACCGCTTGCCGCTCCACATCGCAGAAGAGGGATATTTTATCCCTTATCCCTTCCGAGATAGGTTGGTCACTGCGGCATATGATAATATCGGGCTGGATACCGATACGGCGCAGTTCATTAACGCTGTGCTGGGTGGGCTTGGTCTTTAGCTCCTGGGTGGTGGTGAGGTAGGGGAGAAAGGTAACATGGACATAGAGCACATTATCCCGCCCGGCATCTTTTCGCATCTGTCTGATGGCTTCAAGAAAGGGTTGCCCCTCAATATCGCCCACGGTGCCGCCTACCTCGATAATAATCACCTCAGCCTGTGAATTCTCGGCTAATCGTTTGAATCGCTCCTTTATCTCGGTGGTAACATGGGGCACCACTTGGATGGTGCCACCTAGGAAATCACCCCGTCTCTCCTTGGCCAGAACTGCGCTGTAGATTTGACCTGAGGTAACATTGGACTCGGCACTAAGATTGACACCAATGAAACGCTCATAGTTACCTAGGTCGAGGTCGGTCTCAGCGCCATCCTGAGTAACAAATACTTCACCATGCTGGTAGGGTGACATTGTTCCCGGGTCAACATTGAGATAGGGGTCTAGCTTCTGCACCGATACCGTGATGTGGCGGCTCTTCAGGATGGTGCCGATAGAGGCGACAGCAATGCCTTTGCCGACTGAACTAACAACACCACCAGTAACAAAGATATATTTAGACATGTGGGAAACTAAACTACCAAACACCCAGAAAAATCTTTAGTTTTCCTGAGAACAACTAGGAATCCAGCTTAAAAACTTGCGTTAGGTTTATTGGTGGAGGGGGACAAACAGGTTTTAATTCATTATAAATAGGCAGGTAGTAGTTGTCAAGTTTTTATTACCCCATCCCTTAATCCCTGTCTCTTGGTTAGGGAGAGAGGGAATCGTTAGGTAAGACGACACCCTTGGTTTTGTCCTTTATTGAAACTACTTGACAAAATATACTGACAAGATTGATAAAAATTTGTTAACTTTTTTAAAAAATCTTGACATATTGGTCACTATGATTTATAATACTATAGTATTGATTGGGGTGAGAAATGGCAGTTAAGGATTATTATAGCATATTAGGAGTCAATAAAAATGCCAGCCAGCGGGAGATAAAGCAGGCTTACCGCCGGCTGGCTCGCAAGCATCACCCTGATGTTAATCCTGGTGATAAGTCAGCCGAGGCAAAGTTTAAGGAGATAAATGAGGCTTACGAGGTTCTGTCGGACAAGGAGAAGCGACGGAAGTATGACCAATATGGTGACCAGTGGCAGTACGCTGACCAGTTTGCCCGGGCGGGGGGTCAGCAGACACCATTCTGGGATTTTAGCCGGGCTGGTGGCACCACCAAGTTCCATTTTGGCGAGGGTGACCTAGGTAGTCTGTTTGATGAACTGTTCGGTGGGATTGGTACCGGGACATTCCGCCGTCAGGCTCAGCCCAGACGAGGTCGGGATATAGAACATCCGGTGGAGGTAACTCTGGAAGAAGCCTATCACGGGACGGCTCGTCTCCTGAGCCTTGGGGTTGAGGAACCCTGCTCTGGCTGCCAGGGCACAGGTCGGATACAGAATATGCCCTGCTCGGTATGTCGGGGTTCGGGGGTGGTGTCTCGGGTGAAGCGACTTGAGGTCAGGATTCCGCCCGGGGTTAAGGATGGCTCTCGGGTGCGCATCGCTGGTAAGGGTGGGCAGGGCTATGGTGGAACCAGGGGCGACCTTTATCTGGTGGTATCGGTTAAGCCCCACCGGTTGTTTGAACGCCGAGGCGATGATTTATATGTTGAGGTGGCGGTTCCGCTGACGGTGGCGGTGCTGGGAGGTGAGGTTCAAGTGCCTACCCTTAAGGGTAAGCTGGCGCTAAAGATTCCGCCTGAGACTCAAAACGGGCGTGCCTTTCGTTTGTCAGGGCAGGGGATGCCTCATCTGGGCAATTCTTCCCGTGGCGACCTGTTGGCTAAGGTGAATGTGGTACTACCGGCCAAGCTGTCGGCAGAGGAGAAGAAGTTATTTGAGCAGATTAGGCAGTTACGACCGAATAATTGAGGTTATGAGGTAATTATGGACGAGATTATGGATCAAGGTGGTGAACCCCGTTACGTGATAAGTGTCGCCGCCAGGATAGTGGGAGTACAAACTTACACCTTGCGCTATTACGAGAAGATTGGCATAATAAGGCCATATCGTTCTCAGGGTAATATCCGGTTATATTCGGAGCGAGATGTAGCTCAGCTTCGCCGGGTGAAGACCTTGATGGATGATTTGGGGGTTAACCTGGCGGGGATAGAGGTTATTTTACGGATGATAAAGCGTATAACCGAGCTACAGCGCCAGATAGAGGAGCTGGAATCGGAGGCTAGAGGAATGGGAGGAGGTGAGTAATTTATGAGTCAAGAGAGATTTACTGAACGGGTACAGGAAGCAATAAATGCTTCCCAACAAATAGCGATGCAGTTACACCATAGCCAGTGGGATGTGGAGCATATCCTGCTGGCCCTCCTTCTTCAGCAGGAGGGGCTAGTTGGTGAAATCTTAAAAGAACTTAACGTTGATGTGGAAGCAGTGCGGAATGAGTTAGAGGCTGCTCTGCAGAAAACGCCCAAGGTTACCTATGAGACGACGCAAATTTATGCTACCCCGCGTATTGCTCAGCTGATAAAGACAGCTAATGAAAGAGCGGAAGAGTTTAAGGACGAGCTCATCAGCACCGAACACCTGTTGGTGGCTATGGTTGAAGAAGAGAAGGGTGAGGCAGCCAGAATTCTTAAGCGCTTTGGTGTTGACCGTGAGAAAGTACTTCAGGCTCTACAGAAGATTCGAGGCGGACATCGAGTTGACGATGCCCGTGCGGAGAGTAAGTATCGTTCCTTGGCTAAGTATGGACGAGACCTGACCGAGTTTGCCCGTCAGGGTAAGCTTGACCCGGTTATCGGTCGTGATGACGAGATTAAACGGGTGATGCAAATACTCACCCGCCGTACCAAAAATAATCCGGTGATTGTTGGTGACGCCGGAGTGGGCAAAACGGCTATTGCTGAGGGACTGGCCCAAAAGATTGCCGATGACGATGTCCCCGATTCGCTTAAGGGACGCAAGGTAGTAGCTCTGGATATGGGAGCGCTGGTGGCAGGAAGCAAGTTCCGTGGTGAGTTTGAGGAGCGGCTTAAGGCGGTAATGGATGAGGTTCGCCAGGCTCAGGGTGAGGTCATATTGTTCATTGACGAGATTCATACTGTAGTTGGGGCGGGAGCGGCTGAGGGGGCCATTGATGCTAGCAATATGCTTAAACCAGCCCTGGCTCATGGTGAACTGCAGTGTGTGGGAGCCACCACTCTGGATGATTACCGTAAATTCGTGGAGAAGGATAAGGCTCTGGAGCGGCGCCTTCAGCCGGTGTTTATCGGTGAACCCGGTATTGAGGCGACTATTGAGATGCTGAAGGGGCTCCGCCCCAGGTATGAGGCGCACCATAAGATTAAAATCAGTGATGAGGCTCTGGAGGCAGCGGCGCGGTTAAGCCAGCGCTATATCTCGGATAGGTATTTGCCCGATAAGGCTATTGACCTGATTGATGAAGCGGCTAGCAAGTTGCGCATTGATACCCAGAGTGCGCCGCCGGAGGTTAAGTCACTGGAGCAGCAAATCAAGCAATTAACTAATGAAGAGGAGGCTGTCTCGCAGCGTCAGGATTATGAGCAGGCGGCTCAGCTTAAGACGGAAAGGATGCGTCTGGAAGAAGAGTATAACCAGGCTAAGAGCAGTTGGCTTAAGCAGGAGAAGATTGATGAGGTGGTGGATGAGGAGGATATTGCCCAGCTAATCTCTAAGTGGACCGGTATCCCGGTATCCCAGATGC
>DAOWJS010000012.1 GCA_030640255.1 Dehalococcoidales bacterium
CCGCATTGGTATCATAGACGAAAACGGGGTATTTATAACCCCACTGCAGGTCTTTGCCCTGCTCTGCCTCTACCTGCTGGAGGTATGTGGGGAGCGGGGGGCTATAGTCAAGACGATAACCACTACCAGCATGCTTTACCGGTTGGGTGAAATATTCAAGGTACCCGTCTATGAGACGCCGGTGGGCTTCAAGTATGTTGCCCCGATAATGCTGGCTGAAAAGGCGCTTATCGGCGGCGAGGAAAGCGGTGGCTATGGCTTCCGGGGTCATATACCAGAGCGGGATGGCATCCTGGCTGGTCTCTATTTTCTTGACCTGATGATTAAGACGGGTAAAACCCCGTCGCAGCTCATAGATTACCTCTACAATAAGGTAGGTCCCCACTATTTCCAGCGTATTGATATAGAATTTCCTGAAAGACAGCGCCAGACAATAAATAATCGCCTCAAACATAATCCGCCAGAATCTATTGATGGCGTTAAAGTAGTGAAGATGGATACTGCCGATGGTTTTCGTTTTATCCTGGCTGATACTACCTGGTTGCTCATACGGTTTTCCGGAACTGAGCCGGTACTTCGCATCTATACCGAAAGCGATAGCCCAGCTCGTGTGGAAAGGCTGCTTGAGCTGGGTAAGAAACTAGCCGGAGTTTAAAGGGGAGTTTAAGAGGGGCGGAGCCCCTCTTGTAAAACCCTAAATCCTAAATACTAAATACTAAATCCTAAGCTCTAAATCCTAAACTCTAGGGATTTGAATTTTGAACTTATTTAGAAATTAGAGTTTGTGATTTCACTAAAAGAGGGGGTGAGGTAGATAATTAATCTAGACGACCCTCAGGTATTTAAGCAGCTCGACCCTGAGAATATGCTAAAGTGCCTCCACGAAATGCCCCAGCTGTGCCAGCAAGCGTGGCAGATGGCGATGAGGTTTGACCTGCCTTCAGACTACTCGCAGGTTAATAAGGTGGTTATTCTGGGAGTGGGTGGCTCAGCTATCGGTGGTGATTTAGTAAGTAGCCTCGCCATATCAGAAGCCAAGCTACCCATCCTTATCTACCGCGACTATAATCTCCCTGCCTTCGTTGATGCCCAGACCCTGGTTATTGCCTCCAGCTACTCAGGGATGACCGAGGAAATCCTGTCCCCATTCCAGCAAGCGCTGGAGACAGAGTCAAAAAAGCTGGCGATTACCACCGGCGGCAAGATGAAAACCATGGCTGAGGCGAGAAATATACCTGTTTTTAGTTTTGATTATAAGGCTCAGCCCCGGGCGGCTCTAGCCTTTAGCTTCCTGCCTATCCTCGGCTTTCTGTATAAACTTGGCTTCATCAGTGATAAGTCGGCAGATGTGGCGGAAACGGTGCCGGTGTTACAAAAGCTGTCCCAAAAGATAAGTGAAAGCGTGCCGGTGCCTCACAATCCGGCTAAACAACTGGCACAAAAACTGTATGGTAACTTAGTGGTGATATATGGTGCCGGCATAGTCTCTGAGGTGGCACACCGCTGGAAAACCCAGCTTAACGAGAATAGCAAGGCGTGGGCTTTCTACGAGGTTTTCCCTGAACTCAACCACAACGCCATAGTTGGCTACCAGTTTCCCCCGGAGCTAGCCGGTAAAGCGGTGGTGGTTCTGCTGCGGTCATACTTGCTTCCCCACCGGATTCAGCTTCGCTACCAGGTAACCTGTGAACTTCTAGAAAGGGCTAATGTCGGCTACCAGATTGTGGATGGAGACGGCACCAGCCCGTTAAGCCAGATAATGAGCCTGGTGCTCTTCGGCGACTATGTCAGCTACTATCTGGCAATGCTAAATAAGATAGACCCCACCCCGGTAAAAAACATAGCCTACCTCAAAGAGCAGCTGGCGAAGGATAGAGGGGAAATAGGGGGAAACTTTTAGAAATAATAAAAGGAGGTCGAGTATGAACTATTGGCTGACTCTTCACTGGCCACCTTATGTGGACGAAAGCGAGGATGCTAACTGGAGGTATTGGGTATTTCTCGCTGAGGGCTATCAGCAGATTGGTAGAGACCTTCAATCTGGAGACCGTGTCTTCGTCTATGAGACGTTAAGCGCTCCAAGAGTTAGAAGGGGTGGGCAATTTGTTGGTATTAGAAGACGAGGGAGGCAGGGTATTGTTGCTTTGGTGCGAGCGGTTAGTACCATTGAGCCTGATCCTGATGCGGAGCCGGAGATTTACGATGACGGAAGAGAGCTATGTTGGAGATTCCATGCCAAAACTCAACTTGAACAAGAAGGATTTTTGCCTCTCCAAGAAATTCGCCGAGTTTTAGGGTATAAAGACCAATACTATCTTAGAATTCGAGGTGGTCTGAGGAAATTGACAAAGGCACAATTTGACGGACTACTTCACCAGTTCAGGTTAGCTTAGCACGATTATACTAATCTTAGCTTACCGCTTGGTATATTGAGGGGCTTTGCGAGCCCGTTTGAGACCGGGCTTTTTCCTCTCTTTAGCCCGGGAATCTCGGGTAAGCAGTCCGTTCTGGCGGAGTACCAGCTTGAGGCTTTCATCGGCTCGTAGCAGGGCTCGGGCAATGCCGTGAGAAATGGCGCCGCTCTGTCCCGATATGCCACCCCCGTTTACCTTAACCACCACATTATACTTATCAAGACTCTCGGTAACGAAAAGGGGCTGCAGTATGGTACGGCGGTGCTCAGCACGGGTGAACAGCTCCTCGTAGGGCATACCATTGATAATAATGGCACCATTGCCCGGTGATAGCCTTACCTGAGCTATAGCCGTCTTGCGTTTACCTGTCCCCGGAAAGTAATCTTGCTTTTTCATTTAAACCTTATCCCATTTAGCTTTCTATTGGGTAACCCTCCCTCTTTATCTCCCTCCCTTCACAAGGGAGGGAGAATTGGTTATATAAGAGGGGCTTCGCCTCTCTTCAACTCTCCTTGGCTATTACTTCAGTTGAGCTAGCCCTGGTTTGACCTAGGTGAGGGTGAGCCTCACCAACATAGACCTTAAGTCGTTTCATCATACTAGCACTCAGGCGGTTATGAGGCAACATGCCTTTGACGGCATGCTCAATCACCCGGGTAGGATTAGTCTGCATCATTTTCTCCAAACTGATACTTTTTAATCCCCCGGGATAACCTGAATGCCGATAGTAGAGTTTCTGCTTAGCCTTGTTACCAGTAACCCGAACCCTTTCCGCGTTGATGACCACCACAAAATCGCCTACATCCAGGTGACGGCAGAAAATTGGTTTGTGCTTGCCCATAAGCAGGTGAGCCGCTTGGGTGGCCAGCCGACCTAAGATTTTATCTGAGGCATCAATAATGTGCCACTGCCGTTCAATCTCAGACGCCTTGGTGGAATAGGTTTTCATTATATCTCTCCCCCGAAAGGACGTGGATAGTTTACCTGCATAAGGCACAGTCCCCAGGCAGGAGCCGTTGGTCCAGCTAGTCCCGGCCTCTTGGCTTCAATTAGACTATGAAACTCCTCAACACTCATCTTGCCCAAGCCGACTCTAATTAGGGCGCCTACGGTATTGCGCACCTGATGGGGGAGAAAGGAGTTAGCCACCATATTAAAAATAGTTAGGTCTCCGTTCCTCTCCATTTCGGCTCGCTCTACTCTCCTTACCGTGCTCCTTATCTCGCCACCGATAGAGCTGGCAAATGAGGCAAAGTCATGCTCACCGATAAGAGCCTGACACGCCCGATTCATGGCTTCAATATCCAGGTGTCCGGTAACCAGGTAAGAAAAACCTCCCCTGATTGGAGACCGGGTCAGGCTATTTAATATATAGTAGTTATATTCCCGGCTAAGAGCACTGCGCCGAACATTAAAAGAATCATCTACTCTATGGGCTGCCTTAACCGCAATATCCCTGGGTAAATAGTAGTTCAGCCCGTTAACAAATGTCTGCGCAGGGAGCGGCGACCTGGTTCTGAAGCTGGCTACCTGTCCCTTGGCATGGACTCCAGCATCAGTTCGACTAGCCGCCATCACCCGAGTCCTTTCTCCAGTAAGCTTCCACAGTGCTTTTTCCGTCTCCCCTTGAATAGTAGGCAGATTAGCCTGAAGCTGGAAGCCGTGATAGTGTGTGCCATCATATTCCATAATTAATACCATCTTAGTGGTCGTTGCCAAGCTGATAGCCTTCCTTTACTCTACCAACTCAAGCTGAACCATAGCTGCCCCATCACCCAATCTAGGTCCTAACTTAATGATACGGGTATAGCCACCGGGGCGCTCAGCATATCTCGGGGCAAGCTCATCAAATACCTTCTCGGTTACTTTTTTATCTATAATAAATGACAGTGCCCGGCGGCGGGAGGGAAGTCCACCCTTCTTACCCAAGGTAATCATCTTCTCCGCCAGGCCTCGCACTTCCTTAGCCTTGGCCTCAGTGGTAGTAATCTTCTCATAGCTTAGCAGGTCAGTCACCAGGTTACGATACATCGCCTTTCGGTGACCTGTAGACCGGCCTAATTTTCTACCGGCTACTTTATGCCTCATGTTACCGATACCTTAATAAACAATCTATCACTATTCTCATTCTGCATGTTGACTCTCACCGGCTCCTTCTTTACCCTCAACTAGGCCTTCCGTCTCCACACCCGTTTCTGGAGTGGCTAAATCGGCTGTCTCCTCCTGCCCGACCGACTTTTCCCCTTTCTCCTCTTCTTTAACTGGCGGGGCTGAATCCTCGCTCTGGGGGGTAAGGGATAGTCCTAAGGCATTGAGGCGTTCCTCTAGCTCTTGTTTAGACTTCTGCCCAAAATTCCGTAGCTCTAGTAGCTCCTTCTCCCCTTTACTTATGATTTCTCCCACGGTATCGATGCCAGCGCGCCTTAAGCAATTCATAGTGCGCACTGATAAGTCCAGTTGCTCCGCTGGCATATTATATTTCTCCTCAGGAATAGATAAGCGAATGAATTCCTCCCCCTCTATCTGAGAAATCTTAGTATAGTCAACAAATGGAGTTAGCTGTTCCACCAGAATATTAGCCCCTTGGCTAATGGCATCGGCAGGGGATATAGTGCCGTCGGTCCACATCTCCAGATATAGTCGCTCGTGGCCAGTCTCTCGGCCACCATGAGTTGGTTCAACGGTAAAATTAATCTTGCGTATCGGAGTAAAAATGGCGTCCACGGGAATTGTTCCTATAGGCAGGTTATCACTGGACTCAGCCACCCTATAGCCCTCGCCCAATTCGATATCAAATTCTACATAGAGTCTAGCTTCAGGCGAATCTAAGGTAGCCAGATAAAGCTCAGGATTGGCAATTTCAAAGTCAGTTGATGGCTTAATGTCAGCAGCACAAACTCGTCCCTCCCCCTCCACCTCTAGGGTTAATTTACCCGGTTGACCGGAAATGGGTTTCAACCTCAATGCTTTAACGTTAAGCAAAAACTCGATGGTATCTTCCTTCACATAAGGAATAGTAGAAAATTCGTGTTGAATTCCCTCAATCCTGACCTGAGTTACCGCTGCCCCGGGGAGATAAGCCAGCAACACTCGGCGTAAGGCATTACCCAGGGTAGTGCCAAAACCTCTTTCCAGCGGCTCAACTAAGAATCGTCCAAAGTTATCCCTAGTTTCAACACACTCAATCTTGGCTATAGCTAAATGAGACAAAGCGCTCCCTCCCTATCAACCAGTTTATCGCGAGTAATACTCAACTATACTCTTTCCGGCAAATTTAGCCTCAATGTCATCAGGGGTAGGCAGAGATATGACCTGACCCACCAGGTTCTCCTTATCCAGGCTTAACCAACTCAAAACCGACTTGCTCTCAATGGTCTGAGCCAGTTGTTTATAATACTCAGTTTGGGTACTTTCCTTCTTCCAGCTAATGGTATCGTCCTCTTTAACCAGACAGGAGGGAATATCAGTTTTGCGACCGTTAAGCATAATATGCCCGTGTTGAACTAGCTGACGAGCCTGAGAGCGAGAGTCAGCGAAGCCTAAACGATAGACTACATTATCCAGCCGCCTCTCCATCAGCACTAGTAGGTTTTCCCCGGTGATACCTGCCTGCCTCTCGGCTTGGGCAAAAAGCCGTCTAAACTGCCTCTCCAGAATTCCATAGGTATAGCGGGCTTTTTGCTTCTCTCTTAGCTGAAGACCACGGTCAGAAAGCCGCTGACGTCGACCCCGACTAAGCTGCTGTCCTGGTGGCCTTGAGCGTTTATCCAGCGTACAATTATTAATACACTTACTACCTTTAAGCATTAACTTTTCGCCGCTTCGGCGACATAACCGACAAACCGCTGCTGTATATCTTGCCATTTCTCTATCCTCTACACCCGCCTTCTTTTAGGAGGGCGGCAACCATTATGGGGGATGGGAGTTACATCGGTAATGCTGGTAATGTAAAGCCCTGAACTCTGGAGAGAACGGATAGCCGCCTCACGCCCACTGCCGGGTCCCTTAACATAGACCTCTACCTGGCGCAAGCCATGCTCCATAGCTTTACGGGCGGCATCATGAGCTGCCAATTGAGCCGCATACGGAGTGCCTTTGCGTGAACCCTTAAACCTGGCTGTTCCTGAGCTCCCCCAGGCAATAACATTCCCCTGGGGGTCGGTGAGAGTTACTATAGTATTATTGAAAGTAGATTGGATATAGGCTCTCCCAGCAGGGATGGATTTGCGCTCTCGTCTTCTGGCTTTAGTTCGCTTCTTCTCCGGCATTTTGCTCTCCTTGCCAATTATTTTAGCCTAGTTACTTCTTGGCCGTACCGCGCCTCTGTCCTCTACCAGCTACAGTTTTGCGAGGACCACGCTTGGCACGGGCATTGGTTCGCGTTCGTTGACCTCTAACCGGCAAACTACGGTGATGCCTGATACCTCGATAGCTACCAATCTCGATGAGCCGCTTGATATTAAGGTTAACCTCTTTTCTAAGCTCACCCTCAACTTTATACTCATGGTCAATAGTCTCTCGGAGACGATTAACCTCGTCTTCAGTAAGGTTATCCGTCTTAGTATCGGAATTGATACCAGTCTGAGCTAGAATCCTTTGGCTCAAGCTAGGACCAATACCATAGATATACTGTAAAGAAACCCAAATCTGCTTATCTCTGGGTATATCTACCCCGGCTATACGTGGCATTAGACTCCCTCCTTGCTCAGCCGAAAATTAGCCCTGCCTCTGCTTATGTCTAGGGTTGGAACAAATAACCCTGACTACCCCCCGCCGCTTCACTATCTTACATTTATCACATCTAACCTTAACCGAAGCTCTGACTTTCATATAATTCCTCTTTAACTTTATTACTTAAACCGATAGGTAATCCTACCTCGACTCAGGTCATAAGGGGAAAGCTCTATCAACACCCTGTCGCCAAGTAAGATTTTAATATAATGCTTTCTTATCTTACCCGAGATGTGTGCCAGCACCTTATACCCATTAGGCAACTCGACACGAAACATTGCATTAGGCAGAGATTCCATTACTATCCCCTCAACCTCAATAGCCTCTTTCTTGCCCATAAATCCTTTCTCTATACCGCGGTAAGCACCTCAGGTGCAGCATCAGTAATGGCAATGGTGTGTTCAAAATGGGCTGAAAGTCCCCCGTCAGCGGTAACTACTGTCCAGTGGTCATCACCAACCCGGGTACGCCAGTCACCAGCACACACCATAGGTTCAAGAGCCAGAGCCACACCTTTCTTCAACAGTGGTCCTGAACCAGGCAGACCAAAGTTAGGTATTTGAGGTTCTTCGTGCATCTCCCGCCCAATGCCATGTCCAGTATATTCACGGACTACTGAATAGCCCCGTGACTCGACATAATTCTGAATGGCGGCTGAAATATCGCCCAATCTTGCCCCAGGATAGGCGGCAGCGATGCCAGCGCCTAGGGCACCTTCAGCAGTTTCCATAAGCCGTCTCGCCTGTGGGCTAATCTTGCCCACACCTATGGTTAGCGCCGCGTCACCCTGGAAACCCATAAAAATTGCTCCCAGGTCAAGGGATACAATATCACCCTCGTCTAAAACCCTCTCCCCTGGAATCCCATGCACTATCTCGTCATTTACTGACACACAGAGATTAGCGGGGAAGCCGCGGTATCCCTTAAACGAAGGTTTAGCTCCCAGCCTGTCTAGTTCTCTAGCGGCGATAACATCTAACTCCTTGGTTTTCATCCCGGCTCTCACCTGACTCTTCAGCACCTCTAATACAGTGGCGACAATCCTGCCTGCTTGCCGCATAACTGCAATCTCTTGGTCGGACTTGATAATAATCATTCAGCTACAAACAATCCTCTACTAAGGGCGGTCATTATTCTCCTGCTCACCTCATCTACACTCCCCTCTCCGTCTATTTCTAATAGTTTACCCGCCTGGGTATAATAGTCAATAAGAGGGGCGGTCTGAGCAAAGTAGACCTGTAGCCGTTTTTTTACTGTTTCCACAGTATCATCAGGGCGTTGATACAGTTCACCACCACACTTGTCGCACTTGCCCCAAACCTTGGGAGGAGAACTTATGGCGTGATACGGTGTCTGGCAATTACGACAAATCCAGCGCCCACTGAGCCGATTCAACAGCTCCTCTTCAGAAACCTTAATATATACCACCTTATCTATACTCTTAGCTGGCTCGGCTAGAGCTTTATCTAATGCCTTAGCCTGCTGCAGATTCCGGGGAAAGCCGTCAAGAATTACCCCAGGTCCACATTCTGGAGCTGATATACGTTCTAGAACCATGCTTGTCGTTATCTCGTCGGGAACCAGCATCCCCTTCTCCATATAAGACTTAACCTGTATGCCTAACTCTGTCCTTTGCTCTAATGCCTGCCGAAACAGGTCACCGGAAGCAATATGGACCAGATTCAGCTCTTGAGCTACATTGGCTGCCTGTGTTCCCTTACCGGCTCCGGGAGCTCCCAGGAAAATAATATACATCATTTTTACGCTATTTGATAAAGCCTTCGTAGCGCCGTATTACCAGCTGTGCCTCTAGCTGCTTCATGGTATCCAGGACAACGCCAACCACAATAAGTAAACCCATGCTGGATAGCTGTATCACCTGGACATTGGTAATCTCGCGGGCTAAGAAGGGCATTACCGCCACTGCGGCCAGGAAAAGAGCTCCTGCCCAGGTAATCCGCTTAATAACTGCGTTAAGGTAATCAGCAGTATGTTTCCCGGGTCGAATCCCAGGGATAAATCCTCCCTGCCGCTGTAAGGTATTGGGTAAATCCTGCTGCTGGAAAATCACCATAGTATAGAAGAAGGCGAAGGCAATCACCAGCATAAAATAGAGACCCCAGTAAAATAATCCTATGGGCAATGGCGCGTTAGGATTAAATAGGTTCACAATATAATTAGCCAGGTTAGGGTCAGCCCCGGCGGGACTGGCTAGATAGCTGGCTACTATGCCGGGGAAGATTACCAGCGACATAGCAAAGATAAGGGGTATCATCCCGGCCGTATTTACCCGCAGTGGGATATGGGTTGAACCTGATTGTTTATACATACGACCGCTGCGAAATATACTTCGCGCATATTGAACCGGAATGCGTCGGTGAGCTTCAGTAAAGATGACTATTACCGCGGTAGTGATTAGGGCGATAATAATATAAAAGGCTAAACCGCCCATTTGTCCCTTAGTCAGAAAACCGCGACCAATCATTTCCGGTAAGCCAGCGACAATGCCGCCAAAGATTATTATAGAGATACCATTACCAATACCGTGTTCGGTAATAAGCTCGCCCAGCCAGACCAGGAACATGGTGCCGGCTATCATCGCCAAAACCATAGCTACCGTCGGCAGCGCAGCAGCGCTAGCGAGCGCAGGTGGGTCAGCGCGCTGGAGCAGGACCAGCTGCCCGTAACCGGCCAGACCGGCCATGGGCACCGTCAGCCAGTGAGTAATCAGGTTAATCTTATGCTTCCCCGCCTCTCCCTCCTGAGAGAGGGCTTGCAGTCGTGGGATAATAGGCACCATCAACTGCATAACAATTGACGCCGTTATGTAGGGATAAACCCCCATCGCCGCTATGCTAAAATACCTCATGGCACCGCCGCTGAACATATCCAGCATCCCCAGCATGGCGTTACTCTCAAATAGCTGCCGCAGAGCTTCAGGGTTCACCCCGGGAAGGGGGACATGAGCCACAAAGCGGAATATTATCAGGATGCCCAGGGTAAAGAGAATGCGGCGCCTTAAATCTGGTAAGCTGAAGGCGTCAATCATTGCCTGAAAAAGTCGTGGCCTAGCTTGCCTTGGCCGCATGCCCAATCTCCTCCACTTTGCCTCCGGCTGCCTCAATCTTGGCTTTAGCCGTAGCCGAGAACTTGTTTGCCTTTACCAGAAGGGGATGATTAATATCACCCTCCCCCAGAATCTTAATCGGGTTTCGTAGCGATTTCACCAGCCCGGCGGCGGCTAATCTTTGTGGCGTTACCTCGCTCCCGGACTCAAAGATATTAAGCTTGTTTATATTAACCGCGCTATACTCTACCCTGAAGATGTTGACAAAGCCGCGCTTTTTGGGCAGGCGCTGGATTAAAGGCATCTGCCCACCTTCAAAGCCGCGGGTCATCTTATAACCGGAACGAGACTTCTGCCCTTTACAGCCCCGCCCGGAGTAGGTGCCGTGTCCACTGCCATTCCCCCGCCCTACCCGCTTTCTTTTCTGCTTAGAGCCAGGAGCTGGGGAGAGTTTATCCTGTCTCACGAGCTTTCCTCCTCCACCTTAACTAGATGTTTTACCTTATTAATCATACCTAAAATTGAGGCGCAGTCACTATGAATAACGCTCTGATTCAGTCGACGGAGACCGAGAGCTTTTAAGGTTCTCTTCTGAACCTCAGCATAGCCAATACCACTTTTAACCCAGGTGATACGCAGATTAGCCACCAGTTACCGCCTCCTCAACTTTAGGTATTGACTTGCGTCTGGCTAACACCTCTTTTGGGTCCTTAAGCTGACTAAGGGCAAGCATCGTTGCCTTAGCTACATTAGTACGATTAGAGCTACCCAACGATTTAGTCAGAATATCCTTAATTCCGGCTACCTCAAGCACAGCCCGGATACTGCCACCGGCAATAATACCGGTACCTAGTGCTGCTGGTTTTAGCAAGACCTCGGCGGCTCCCGATTTAACCCTTATTTCGTAGGGGATAGTCGTCCCAGCTAAGGGGACTTTAATCAAATTCTTCTTAGCGATAGCGCTAGCCTTGTTAATTGCCGATGGCACCTCCTTAGCCTTACCAATCCCGATGCCTACATGCCCATTGCCATCCCCGGTGGCTACCAAGGCGCTGAAACTGAGGCGTTTGCCCTCCTTCACCACCTTAACCACACGATTAATATAGATCAGCTTGTCACTCAGTGTTAGTTCGGTTGGGTCTATTTTGCTTATTGGTGCCTTCACTATCCTAAAACCATCCCCCTTAAAATTTCAATCCTTCCTGCCGAGCTGCCTCAGCTAAAGCTTTAACCCGGCCGTGATATTTGTATCCACCACGGTCAAAGACCACCTGTTTTATCCCTTCGCTCAAGGCTCGCTTAGCGACCAGAGAGCCGACGAGTTCAGCCTGGCTTGTCCCTTTTTTGCCTACTGCCTCACCTTTTATCTCCGGGTCAAGGGTTGAGGCTGAGGTTAGGGTATGCTCTCGTGAATCATCAATAATCTGAGCGTAAATATGGTTCAAGCTACGGAAGACACACAAACGGGGTCTGACGGTGGTGCCTTCCACCTCGGCTCTGAGTCGAGTGTGTCTTCGATAGCGTGCTACCCTTGGATTATCTTTTCCCATTATTGGCTCTTACCTGATAGCTTTACCCGCCTTGCCGGCTTTAAGGTGAACTATTTCCCCGGCGTATCTAATGCCCTTACCTTTATAAGCATCCGGGGGACGAATAGCCCGAATTTTAGCCGCCATGTCGCCAACCACTTCCTTGTCAATCCCGCTGACCTTAATCCGATTGGCTCCCTCAACGGCTAGAGACACGCCGGGTAATGGCGATACCTCCACCAGATGTGAATATCCGACACGAATTTCCAGTTTATCCCCCTTTTTTTCGGCTCGATAACCCACCCCTACTATTTCAAGGGTTTTCTCAAAGCCATTGGCTACCCCTTCCACCATGTTAGCCAAAAGGCTCCGCGTCAGTCCATGCCGGGAACGGTGCTCCTTACTGTCACTAGGTCGCTCAACTATCAAGTTATTATCCTGCAGGGTGATGGACATATCAGGGTTGAAACGACGACGAAGCTCCCCTTTGGGTCCGGTTACCGTGACCTCATCGTTTTTAATATTCACCACCACGCCCTGGGGCATAGTTATGGGCATTCGTCCCACTCTAGACATACTCCTCACCCCTAGATTTAGTTACCACACGTAGCATAAGAGTTCACCGCCAATCCCCTGACGCCAGGCTTGTTGCCCGGTCATCAAACCCTGGGCTGTAGAGATGATAGCGATACCCAGACCACCGTAAACACGGGAGATTTCTTTCCGTTGAACATATGCCCTTAGCCCAGGCCTACTTACTCGCTCCAGTCCGGAAAGGATTGGCTGATTTTTATCGTCATATTTGAGATAAATCTTAATCACCCGGTGAGGCTTATCTTTAAGCACCTCGTAGTCATTAATGAAGCCCTCGTTTTTAAGGATTCTAGTAATAGCCAGCTTCAGTTTTGAGGCTGGTATCGGTACCGAATCATGCCTCACCATAATGGCGTTGCGTATTCGGGTTAGCATATCGGCTATTGGATCTGAGATAGTCACCCTTACCCCCTAGTTCATACTCATTCTATAATATTTAGTTACCAGCTTGATTTCCTCACCCCGGGAATCTGACCAGCCAGGGCCAGTTTCCGAAAACAAATGCGACACAAGCCGAACCGGCGCATATAAGCACGGGGTCGACCACATAGTTGACACCGATTATGCTGCTGCACTCTATATTTGGCAGGACGCTGCGACTTTGCGATTTTTGAACTTTTAGCCATTCCTACTCCCGTTTAATCCTTAACCAAAGGCATGCCTAATAACTCCAGCAGGTGCCTGCCTTCCTCATCGGTTCTGGCGGTAGTGATAATTGATACTTCCAACCCCCGTACCTTGTCTATCTTATCATAATCTATTTCAGGAAAGACGATTTGCTCCTTGAGCCCCAAGCTGTAGTTGCCCCGGCCATCAAAGGAGTTTCGGGGAACCCCTTGAAACTCACGTATCCGGGGCAAGACAGCATTTACCAACTTGTCAAAAAAGTCATACATGCGCTCCCCTCGCAGGGTTACCTTTAGCCCGATAGGCATCCCCGTCCTCAACTTGAAGGAAGCAATAGACCTCTTGGCGCGGGTGGTTACCGGGTGCTGCCCTGAAATAGCCGCTAGGTCACTTTCAGCCGCTTCCAGAGCCTTAGCATTCTGAATCGCCTCTCCCAAACCAATACTAAGCACCATCTTATCTAGACGCGGTACCTGCATTATATTTTTATATCCGTAAAGCTTCATTAGGCTGGGGATAACCTCTTTTTTATACCTTTCCCTGAGTCGTGACATTTAATCAATCACCTCATGGCAAGAGCGACAAACACGAACCTTCCTACCGTCGTCTAAGAAGCGGAAGCCGATACGGGTAGGATGATTGCACTTACTGCACAGTAGCATAACATCCGACACATGAATTGGTGCCTCTCGTTCTATTATGCCGGCTTGCCTGACTTCCCTCCTTGCCCTGATATGTTTTTTAATAAAGTTGACACCATCGACCAATAGCCGTTCCTGCTTAGGGTAAGCAAAGCGCACCTTGCCCTTTTTGCCCTTATCCTTACCGGCGATAACGAGCACGGTATCATTCTTTCTAATCTTCATCGCTCACTTTCCTCACAAAACTTCGGGTGCCAGCGATATAATCTTGGTAAAATTTTTCTCTCTCAGCTCCCTGGCTACTGGTCCAAATATTCGAGTTCCTTTAGGATTATTCTTATCGGTTAGAATCACCGCTGCATTGTCATCAAACCTGATGTAAGAGCCATCGGGACGCCGATATGGCTGAGCGGAGCGAACGATAACCGCCCTGACCACATCCCCCTTCTTCACTATTGCCGCTGGGGTTGCCCGTTTTATCGACGCCACGATAATATCACCTACTCGAGCATATTTCTTCCTGGTGCCGCCCAACACGCTAATACACATAAGCTGGCGGGCACCGGTATTATCTGCCGCCTTGAGTCTGGTATAAGGTTGAATCATATCACTCTATCCCCAAAATAATTTCAGGTTATTTCCTCAGGTTGAACCTCTACTACCTCTCCCTTGGTCAGTATCTCAGCTACCCGCCACCGCTTCTGCCTGGAGAGGGGACGGGTTTCTACAATCCTCACCGTATCTCCTAACCCACACTCATTATTTTCATCATGAGCTTTATACTTAACCACTCTCCTGATGGTCTTTTTATATAGCGGATGGCGCTTGATGGTTTCTACAGCTACCACTGCTGTCTTATCCATCTTATTACTCACCACCCGGCCAAATCTGGTTTTGCGTTTCTTTTCCATAGACTTAATGCCTACCTTATTTCTAGCTCCTTCTCTCTGAGTATGGTCTTCAGTCGGGCAATCTTCTTTTTAACCCTCGGAATTTCGCGGTGGTTCACTAACTGCCTAGTAGCCAAGCGAAAGCGAAGGTCAAAAAGCTCCCGGTGGGCTGCCTCCAGTTGCTTTTCCAATTCCTTGGGACTGAGAGCTCGAATTTCTTCAGCCTTCAACTTGTGCCAGCTCCTTACTCTTTGACTCACTGCCGGGGGCTACATAGGTTTCCCGTAGCACAAACTTGGTGCTTATAGGGAGCTTGTATGAAGCCAGACGGATAGCTCCTCTAGCTGCTTCTTCGCCAACACCCCCCATTTCAAATAGGATTCTCCCCGGTTTAACCACGGCTACCCAATGGTCTGGGGAACCTTTACCCCCACCCATACGAGTCTCTGCTGCCTTCTTGGTAACCGGTTTATCCGGGAAAACACGTATCCAAATCTTCCCCCCACGCCGGATATAGTGGGTAATAGCCCGCCGTGCCGCCTCAATTTGCCGACTGGTAACCCAGGCAGACTCTAGTGCCTGCAAACCAAAATCGCCAAAAACGATTCTATTCCCCGTCTGGGCTTTACCCCGGCGGTGTCCTTTATGACTCTTGCGGTATTTCACCCGCTTGGGTTGTAGCATCCTTCTCCTCTGTTTCTATGGTAGGTGGCTCTGCCTCGGGACTGTCACCAGCTGCTGGTTCGGCAACCTTCCTCTTTTTCTTCGTAGTAGGTGGCTCTACCTCCGGCTCCTCAATGGCTACTGGTTCAGCAACCTTCCTCTTTTTCTTCGTAGTAGGTGGCTTTACCTCTGGACTCTCACTGGCTACCGGCTCAGCATCCTTCTCCTCTTTTTCTATAGTAGAGGGCTTTACCTCCGGGCTCTCACTGGCTACTGGTTCAGTAATCTTCTCCTCAACCTCGGCTGCCTTTGGTTCCTCGGCTGCCTTTGGTTCCTCGGCTGCCTTCGGTTCCTCGGTTGCCTTCGGTTCCTCGGCTGCCTTGGGTTCGGGAAGAATATCGCCCTTATATATCCACACCTTTACCCCGATACGACCCAGAGTGGTACAGGCTTCAGCAAAGCCGTAATCAATATCAGCCCGCATGGTATGTAAGGGAACTTGTCCTTCATGCATAATCTGGCGACGAGCAATCTCGGCACCGCCTAATCTACCAGAACAACCGACCCTTATTCCTTTAGCCCCAGCCTGAAGAGTGCGGAAAATGGCTTGCTTCATTGCCCGGCGATAAGCAATACGGCGCTCAATTTGCTCGGCTATCGCTCTGGCGACCAAATAAGCATCAAGCTCGGGCTGCTGAATCTCCATAATATTTAATTGAACCCTCTTCCCAATAATGCTCTCAAGGTGGAGCCTCATTTCCTCAACTCTCTGCCCTCCCCGCCCGATGACGATGCCGGGCCGGGCAGTACGGATAGTTAACGACACCTTATTTGCCTGGCGGTCAATCTCTACCTGGGAGATACCAGCTTCGGTATATTTAGATTGGATAGCCCGCCTGAGCTTTATGTCTTCCTGCAAAAACTCTACATAGTGCTTATCGGCATACCACTTGGCTTGCCAATCACGTATGACACCAATCCTAAAGCCTACCGGGTGAACCTTGCGTCCCATTAACCTTCCCTCTCGGCAACAATAACCGTAATATGACTAGACCGTTTAAGGATAGGGCTGGCTCGCCCTCTAGCCCTGGGGCGATACCTTTTCAGAGTTGGCGCCTCATTGGCAAAGATGTTAACAATCTCCAAATCCGAGGGCAACATCTGGAAAGTGTTTTCAGCATTAGCGGCGGCTGATTTTACCACCTTAGCCACTACTCTAGCGGTAGGGGTGGCGGTAAACCTAAGCATGGTTAGCGCCTCATCCACCTTCTTGCCCCGTACCATGTCTACTAGCGGGCGCACTTTACGAGGTGATACCCCGGTGTCTTTAGCTATTGCTCTTACTTCCATTTTATGTCCTACCTAAACTGGACCAACTACAACCTACGTTTTCTTTCTTACCTGAGTAGTTTTTTCTGCCCTGGTGCTGTGTCCCCTAAAGGTTCGAGTTAAAGCAAACTCACCCAGCTTGTGCCCCACCATATTTTCCGTGATATAGATAGGCACATGTCTCCTGCCATCATGCACCCCAATAGTAAGCCCTACCATTTCAGGCAGGATGGTAGATGAGCGTGCCCAGGTCTTTATTACTGCCTTTTGCCCCGAGCGGAGAAGTATTTCCACCTTCTTTAGCAGTTTGGCATCAACCGCTGGTCCCTTTTTAGTTGACCTTGACATTTTACCTACTTCCCTCTTCGCTTAACAATCATTTTATCTGAAGCCTTAGGTTTACGGGTTCTATAGCCCATAGCTGGCTTGCCCCACGGCGTTTTAGGTCCGGGCAAACCTATCGGTGACCTGCCTTCCCCGCCGCCATGAGGGTGGTCGCGCGGGGTCATAGCTGAACCCCTCACCGTTGGTCGCCAGCCTAACCACCGTTGGCGACCTGCCTTACCCAGTTTAATACTCCGATGGTCAACATTGCCTACTTGTCCTATAGTAGCCAAACAATTACTGGAAATACGCCGTACCTCACTGGACGGTAATCGAACTAGGGCATATTCATGTTCCTTCACCATAAGTTGAGCCGCCGCCCCAGCCCCCCGCACCAACTGTCCACCCTTCCCCTCTTTCAGTTCAATATTATGTATTAGACTACCAGATGGGATTAGCTTCAGGGGTAAGGCATTCCCTGGTTTGGCTTCAGCATCACTGCCCGACTTTACGGTATCCCCAACACTAAGCCCTGAAGGGGCAAGGATGTAACGCTTTTCCCCGTCAACGTAGTGAATAAGAGCAATATATGCCGAACGGTTGGGGTCATATTCAATAGATGCCACCCTGCCCGGGATACCAAACTTGTCACGTTTAAAGTCAATAATACGAAGCCTCCGCTTCGCCCCTCCACCTCGGTGGCGAACGGTTATTCTCCCCTGATTGTTACGCCCCGCCCTCTTTTTAAGGGGTAGGAGCAGCGACTTCTCCGGCTTGTCTTTAGTTATTTCTTCAAAGGTAGAGCCGCTCATACCCCGCCTACCGGGGGAGGTGGGACGATATACCTTCAGTGCCATTTTTAAATATAATCTCCTTTACGCAATTCCCCTGTTTAGAATTCAATTATTGGTGACCAGCTATAAATATAACCCATAATTAGACGAGATTGTTACCAACCTCACCCCCTTAATCCCCCTCTCCTTTGAAGGAGAGGGGGAAGAGTAGCTCTTGAAGGGGCTTTGCCCCTTCAAACTTCCCCTTTCATTATTAAACACCTTCAAAGAATTCTATCTTGTTCCCTGGCTGGAGGGTGACTATTGCCTTTTTCCATGATGGGGTCAACACCACTCGTCGGCTAATTCTTCGTTCCTTGCCGGGTACTGTCATTACATTAACTGCCGTCACCTTGACATCAAATGCCTTTTCCACCGCCTGTTTAATCTGGTGCTTATTAGCCTCTCCAGCTACCTCAAAGGCATATTTGCCTTGAGCTTGAAGCATGGTATCCTTCTCGGTTATTAACGGGCGACGCAGCACTTCATAGAGATGCATTGCTTCCCCCTTGAGATAATCTCTTCCCCCATAGCTGTTCCGCCTTGCGCACGGCAGCGACAGTCATCAATAACACCTTATAGGAAAGGATGTCAACCATATTAAGTAAACTGGCTGGCATTGTCTTAATCCCTATCAGGTTACGAGCTGATTTAACTACATTATTTTCTGGTTCAGAGGTAACGATAAGAGCTGAGGAATCCACCCCCAGTGCTGCCAAAATCCTTACCATCTCCTTCGTCCTGGGCTCATCAAGCTTCAGTTGCTCCACGACCACTAACTCCCCATCTCTAACCTTGGCTGATAGGACACTTCTTAACGCCAGCTGGCGCATCTTCTTAGGCATGGCTTGTCGGTAGCTCCTCGGCTTAGGACCGAAGGCGATGCCACCGCCGCGTCGTAGTGGTGACCTGATATCACCGGAGCGGGCAAAACCGGTGCCTTTTTGCCGAAACAACTTCCTAGTACTACCCGAAACCTGGCTACGAGTTTTAGTGCTAGCTGTTCCTTGACGAGCATTTGCCCGCTGCCTTACCATCGCCTGGTGCACCACCGCCTGATTAAACGGCACGGCAAAAACTTCGTCACTTATCTCAATCTGCTTAATTATCTCCCCGGTAAGGCTATAAACTGGAACTTGCACTTCCTTACTCCCCTCCACCTGATTTCTTTATTAGTAGTAGTCCATTCTTGGCTCCGGGTACTGCTCCCTTAATCACTAATAGGTTGCGGGCAGGGTCAGCTTCAAGAACCTCCAGATGGCGCACCGTCACTCGCCTGTTCCCCATGTGTCCTGCCATACGCATTCCTTTGAATACCCTACCCGGAGAAGCCGAAGCTCCGATGGAGCCGGGGTGGCGATGTCGGTCAGACTGACCGTGCGTTTTGGGTCCGCCAGCAAAATGATGGCGTTTTACTACGCCGGCAAAACCCTTACCCTTTGACACCCCGGTAATATCAACCAGGTCTCCCGCCTTAAATAGGCTGACATCCACCTTATCTCCGACTTTAATAGCTTCAGTATCATCAACCCTGAATTCTCGAAGATATTTAAGCTGGTCCAGTCCCTTGAGATGTCCTAGCTGAGGAGACTTGAGCCGTTTGGCGTGACCAAATCCAAGCTGAACCGCATTATATCCTTCCTTGTCCCTTGTTTTAACTTGGATTACCAGGCACAGTCCAGCCTCAATAGCGGTTACTGCCTCGGCTTTACCGTTATCCCTAAATATCTGAGTCATACCTAGCTTTTTGCCAATAATACCTAAAGTCATATCTGTAGCCATCCTAGACCTAGTAGTTCATACCCTCTTCATAGTTTAATATCTATCTCAACCCCTGACGGCAGGTTCAGGCTAGTCAGGGCGTCTATTGTTTTAGAGGTCGTCTCTACAATATAAATAAGACGCTTATGAGTTCGGATTTCAAACTGCTCCTGTGAGTCCTTATCTATAAATGGGGAGCGGATAACGCTGAACTTCTGGATATGGGTAGGCAGAGGCACCGGTCCAGAAACAACCGCCCCACTTCGCTCTACAGCGGCTACAATCTGCTCCGCAGACTGGTCAAGTATCTTGTGGTCAAAACCCTTTAGCTTAATACGAATCTTCTGCTTAGGCATATAAACCCTCACTAAGATGAATACTGAGAATTCCGGTTAGGTTAACTATCCTCTACTCGTAATTTTAATCCGGTCAGCCAATTCGGCTGGTAGCTCCTGGTATTGATAAAATTCCATAGAATGGGTGGCTCTGCCTTGAGTTAGTGACCTGAGACTGGTGGTATAGCCAAAGGTCTCGGCTAAGGGTATAATGGCATGAATAGCACTCATGCCGTCATAGGTTTCTATACCCTCGATATGTCCTCTCTTTGAATTGAGGTCACCGATTACATCACCAAGAAACTGCTCCGGGGTAACCACGCTCAGTCTCATAATAGGCTCTAAAAAGATAGGCTTGGCTTTACTAACCCCATCCTTTAGAGCTATTGAGCCAGCCATCCTGAAGGCTATTTCTGAAGAGTCAACCTCATGATAGCTACCGTCATAAATGATGGCTTTAATATCGACCACAGGATAGCCAGCCAAGACCCCTGTCTCCATAGCTTGTTTAATACCAATCTCCACCGCCGGGATATATTGCTTCGGTATGGCGCCACTTTTAACCCTGTCTAAAAATTGAAAGCCACTGCCCCGCTCCATAGGCTCAAGCTTAAGACAGACATGACCGTATTGGCCGTGGCCTCCAGTTTGCCGAATAAATCTCCCTTCAGCCGATACCGGTATAGTAATAGCCTCCTTATAGGCAACCCGGGGCTTACCCACCTTGGCTCCCACCCTAAATTCACTGAGTAATCTATTTAATATGACCTCCAGGTGAAGCTCACCCATACCCGAGATAACTGTCTGTCCCGTCTCCTGGTTATAATTTACCCTAAAGGTAGGGTCTTCCTCGGTTAGTTTTTGCAGGGCGTCGCCCATCTTATCTTGGTCAGCCCTGGTTTTGGGCTCAATGGCAATAGAGAGCACTGGATGGGGGAAGCGGATAGCTTCAAGGAGCACCGGTTGAGAGGGGGGGCACAGGGTATCACCGGTAAAGGTATTTTTAAGACCTAAGGTAGCTACAATAGCCCCGGTGTCAGCCTCAGCTACCTCCTCACGACGATTGGCATGCATTGATAGTAGTCGTCCCAGGCGCTCCCTCTTGCCTCGGGTTGAGTTGAATACCTGTGCCCCTGCCTTCACTCTGCCTGAATACATCCTAAGATAAACCAGTCTGCCCATAAAGGGGTCAGAGACTACCTTGAAGGCTAGTGCGGTAAAGGGGGATTCATCGCGGGCAGGGCGAGTGACTTCGGCGCCTACCCTAGTATCAATAGCCCTTACTGGCGGCATATCTAATGGTGAGGGAAGATAGCTTACGATAGCATCAAGCAATGGTTGAATACCCTTATTCCTCAGGGCACTGCCACAGAGGATGGGTACCCCTTTATTAGCTAAGGTTACCCTTCTCAAGGCGGCTCTTAACTCAGCAGCGGTGATACTACTACCCCCAAGATAAGCGGCCATAATCAGGTCATCAACTTCAGCCAATTTTTCAATAAGTTCCTGGCGAAATTCGATACATCTGGCTTGGTCTGACTCAGGAATAGCTACCGCCATCGGTTCTGACTCAGGATTATCGTCAAACTTCCACGCCTTATTCTCAATGAGGTCAATAATACCCTCATATGAGGCTTCACTGCCTAAGGGCAGTTGTATCGGCAAGGGGCTGGCCTTTAGTCGCTCTTTAATCATAGACAAACTGCGATTAAAGTTGGCACCAATTCGGTCCATCTTATTGATGAAGCAAATCCTAGATACATTGTACCTATTAGCCTGGTGCCATACTGTCTCTGATTGAGCCTCAACTCCAGCCACAGCATCAAAAACCACTACCCCGCCGTCCAGCACTCTAAGGCTCCGCTCTACCTCAGCGGTAAAATCCACATGTCCCGGGGTGTCAATAATATTGATGCGGTGGTCTTGCCAATAAAAGGTAGTAGCCGCCGCCGTAATAGTAATACCGCGCTCCCTTTCCTGCTCCATCCAGTCCATCACCGCTGTCCCTTCGTCCACCTCACCAATCTTATAGGTGCGACCGGTGTAATATAGTATCCTTTCGGTAACAGTGGTCTTACCAGCATCAATATGGGCAATAATACCTATATTTCGTATTCGGTTTAACGGGAAGCTCCTGGACACAATCCTCTCCCTTACCTTGAACGTTTCTGCTCTTGGGTTTCCTACGGTAACATTAGAAGTAATAATTGATAACCTCTCACCATCTATAATGGGCAAAAGCTCTATTGGCTTCAGCCATTCTATGAGTATCGTCACGTTTTTTAATAGCTGCCCCTTGCCCTTTTGAGGCATCACCGAGTTCAGCCGCCAGCTTCTCGGCCATGGATTTGCCTGTCCTTGCCTTGGCTGATGCTACCAGCCAGCGTATAGCTAGAGGCAAACTACGGTTAGGTCTGACCTCCACTGGCACCTGATAGGTAGCCCCCCCCACACGGCGTGGCTTAACCTCAAGCAGGGGCGTTGCATTTCTTACTGCTTGTTCTAAAACACTGACCGGGTCTTTTGACTCCCGCTGCTCTACAATCTGTAGAGCCTCATATACAATTCTCTCGGCGGTGCTTTTTTTACCACGCATCATTATTTTATTAATCAGTTTGGCTGTGGTTACATTGTTATACTTAGCATCAGGGAGTATTTCTCTTTTGGTAACTCGGGCTCGTCTTGGCATTTTGCCTCCTTGATTTAAGTAACCTCAGCCGAGCTTTTGGCTTGTTTGCTGCCATACTTACTACGACCTTGACGCCGGTTAGCTACCCCGCTAGCATCCAGTGCTCCTCGGATAATATGATAGCGAACACCGGGTAAATCCTTTACCCGTCCTCCACGAAGTAGGACAACAGAGTGTTCCTGCAACTCGTGCCCCTCACCAGGGATATAAGCGGTTACCTCTATCCCATTGGTCAGCCGCACCCTGGCTATCTTGCGCAGCGCCGAATTAGGCTTCTTTGGGGTGGTAGTCTTAACCTGAATACAAACCCCTCGCTTTTGCGGAGAGCCCTTGCCTGGTATCATCTTATTCTTCAAGGCATTATAGGTAAGCTGCAATGCCGGTGTTTTGGTCTTCTTGGTCACCGTCTTACGTCCCTTGCGGACAAGCTGATTAATAGTAGGCAATCGTCTCCCTCCTATTCCACACAATTCTAATGGATGAGCCAAGGCTCATCCATTAGTAGCTGTAATAATAGATTGAACACCGAGTTTCAATCTATCAACTTGCAGCTGAACCTTCAGACACTGAAAATCAAGTTTACCATAGTTAAATGGCGACTGTCAACAAGTTTTGTGGGGTTAATCCAAAAAATTTATCCAAAAGCTATTGACAAATATTACAAATAGTAGTATCATATAAGTTTGTGATTATTCCCCTTAACTTTCACCTTATTATTTCTCTTCATTATTAATTAGCCACGGGTCTTGTTTTGAACTATTGCCACGATAGTGAGTAAATTCTGCATTCTGTATAGGTAGAGGTGTTTTTATGGCAA
>DAOWJS010000077.1 GCA_030640255.1 Dehalococcoidales bacterium
ACAGGGGATACTGATTTTTCGTGGCGTGAGTTTGTCCGCCGTAACAATGATGAGCTGGTGGCTACCTATGGGAACTTAGTCAATCGGGTGCTTACCTTTGTCTATAAAAACTTTGATGGCTGCGTGCCGACCTATGAAGACATGGGTGTTAGTGTTACTAGGGTAGTCAACATTGATGCCAGCGGCAATGAATTAATCCTCAAGTGTGATGCGGTCTTTATTGCCATGGATAACCTTCTTTCCCAGTGTCATTTTAAACAGGCATTAAGAATGGCAATGACAGTTGCCCAGGAAACAAACCGCTACCTTGATGGAAAATCACCCTGGAAAGTAATTAAAGTGGACCGGCAGGCAGCCGCCAACTCTCTCTTTGTAGCTCTTGTCGTAATTTCCCACCTGAAAACGATGCTTTATCCCTTCTTACCCTTTAGCTCTCAGAAGCTGCACGAGCTTCTCGGTTTTAGGGGGAAAATAGAAGATTACGGCTGGCAGTTTCATACACCGCTACCAGGGCAGAAATTACTGCCTCCTGAGCCTCTATTTTCTAAATTGGATGAAGGGTTGGTAGAAGAGGAGACGGCTCGGTTGGGGCACGCCTCTTCATAGTTGATTTGGCTGGTAGTTGAGAGAGGGGAATCTTGCAGTTAAGCACAATTTATGAACCGGTTCGGGAAGATTTGGTCAGGGTGGAGGACGAACTAGGATTAGTCAGTAAGGTTGAATTTCCTTGGCTGGCGGAGCTATTAGGCTATAGCCTGAAGAGAGGGGGCAAGGGGATTCGCCCGGCGCTTACTCTGCTATCGGGCAAGCTTTACCACTACCATCTTAATACCCTTTTGCCTATGGCCACCGCTGTGGAGCTCTTGCACGTGGCTACCCTGATTCATGATGACGCTATTGACAAGTCTCCGGTCCGTAGAGGCAGGCCAACGCTATATAAGGTATGGGGTGAGGAGAAAGCCGTGCTTCTCGGGGACTATTTATTTGCTAAAGCGGGAGAGCTTACGGCTACTACTCAGAATCTACGAGTAATAAAGCTCTTTGCTCACACCCTCAGGACTATTTCCACGGGGGAGTTAGCCCAGACATTCAATGCTTTTAATCTGGGGCAAACCTACCAGCAGTATATCCACAGAATTTCTTGCAAAACGGCTGCCCTCTTTGTCCTGGCTACCGAGTCCGGCGCTGTCTTAAGCGGGGCACCGGAGGCATCAGTCAAGATTCTAAATGAGTATGGTTATAATTTAGGCATCGCCTTTCAAATCGTGGATGACATCCTGGACTTTATCGGAACCGAGGAGGAAATAGGAAAGCCCATAGGCTCGGATTTAGCTCAGGGCACCCTCACTCTGCCGGCAAGGCTTCTTCTGGAGCGCTATCCCGAGGATAATCCGGTGAAAAGATTGTTTCAGAGCCGGGATAGGCAAGAGAACGTAAAGCTGGCGATAGAACTGGTTCGTAACTCGCCAATTATTGAAGAATGCTACACTGTTGCCTCAGATTATTGTGCCAAGGCTTGCCGTAACCTTAACCAATTACCAGACAATGCCAGTCGCCAGTCTTTGATAGAAATAGCTAGCTATGTTATCAGGCGAAAGCGATAATTGGCTAGTGATAGTTAAGAGGTTGCGGAGGCTTCTGGCAAAGGTGAGGGGATGGGTTGGTTAAATAGTGTCTCCAGCTCTTCACCCTCCAGGGTTTCTTGAGCGATGAGCCTTTCCGCAATTTGGACTAATTTTGGCTTATTTTCGGTTAGAATCCTCTTGGCTACTTCATGGGCGTGCTGGATAATGTTATGGACTTCCTCATCAATCTGCTGGGCTACCTTTTCACTGTAGTTCCTTTGTTCAGAGATTTCACGACCGAGGAAGACCATCTCCTCCTTATGTCCGAAGGTTAGTGGTCCTAGCTTATCGCTCATTCCATACTCGGTTACCATTTTGCGGGCAATCTTGGTGGCTTCTTCAATATCATTTTGAGCCCCGGTTGTTATTTCGTTGAAAATTAGTCCTTCAGCAACATGGCCAGCTAGCAAGGTAGCTAGCATATCATTAAATTGGGAGCGGGTTAGCAGGTATCGGTCTTCGGTAGGTAAAAGTCGGGTATAACCACCCATCATACCTCGAGCCACTATAGAGATTTTGTGTACCGGGTCGGCATTAGGCAGCATTTTAGCCACCAGGGCATGCCCTGACTCGTGATAGGCAGTGATTTCCTTTTCCTTAGGGCTTATCCTCCGGCTTTTCCTTTCTGGACCGGCAATTACCCGGTCTATAGACTCCTCAAGCTCCTGCATCTCAATAGCTTTCTTGCCGCGTCTGGCGGCCAGAATGGCGGCTTCATTAACCAGATTGGCCAGGTCAGCACCGCTGAAACCGGCGGTCTGTTTAGCCAGCACCTCTAAATTAACCGACTCATCTAATGGTTTGCCATTGGAATGAACTTTGAGGATGGCGGTTCGTCCATTAATATCGGGGCGGTCAAGGATTACCCGTCGGTCAAAACGACCGGGACGAAGTAAAGCCGGGTCGAGTATATCCGGTCGGTTGGTGGCAGCGAGAACAATCACGCTGGTATTGGTGTCAAAGCCGTCCATCTCCACTAGAATCTGATTAAGGGTTTGCTCCCTCTCGTCATGACTGCCCCCCAGCCCAGCGCCGCGGTGGCGCCCCACAGCGTCAATTTCATCAATGAAGATAATGCAAGGGGTATTGCGCTTGGCCTGTTCAAAGAGGTCGCGCACCCTTGAGGCGCCGACACCGACAAACATCTCCACGAATTCGCTACCGCTGATGGAAAAGAAGGGCACGCCGGCTTCACCAGCTATGGCTCGAGCCAGTAGTGTTTTCCCGGTGCCCGGTGGGCCTATAAGCAGCATGCCTTTGGGAATACGGGCTCCCAGGCTTTGAAACTTCTCCCGCGACTTGAGGAATTCTACTACTTCGTGCAATTCTTGCTTGGCTTCCTCTACCCCAGCTACATCATCAAAGGTTACCGTGGGTGTATTAGCTGGGAACAATCTGGCCCGACTACGACCAAAACTGAGCGCCTGGCTATTAGCCCCCTGTGCCCTGCGGAAAAGGAAGAATAGCAGAGCACCAAGGAGTATGAGGGGAAGGAAGTTTATCAGTAGACTACCCCAGTTAAATCCTGATGGTTTCATCTCATAGTCTATCCCTTTAAGGCTAAGTCCAAGTTCTTGAAGGTCAACGTAATTGAGGTTTTGTATGTTTGTCTTTAGCTCGGTGCCATCAGTAGCCGTAATGAGTAGCTCATCACCGTCTATTACCAGCTTCTCTATCTCATTATGTTGTGACATAGCTATAGCTTCATCCAAGCCAATTTCACTCGGTTTTTTAACTGTGGGTAGGATAAGGGAGAAGAGAGCTATCGCTGCCAGTAAGATAGCTATATATATTAAACTGTTACGCTGCCAACCCGGTTTCATTCCTTACCTCAAATAGTAATTAACCCTTCGCTTAAACTACTTATATTATACCAAAACTAACTATCAAAAGGAAAACAAGTGGCTATGGTCTATATAGACAATTGGGGTTAGTCGGCTTTGAGCAGGGTATTATAGGTTGCTTGCAGGAGTAGGGCGTCCTCTTCTAGGTTGGGGCTTTCGCAGATTACAATACCCTTGGCATCATGGTCTTTTAATGCTTGGACAAGTTCAACATACTGGAAATCCGACTCTTTTAGGTTCAGGTGTTTTATTTCCCCCTTTTTACCGTAAGCAATGCCCGAGACATGGATATGCATATCGTCCAGGGCGGCTCTGCCCAAACGCTCTTTAACCTGCTGCAAGATAGAGGCAAACTCCTGGTAAGAGTTGAATCCTCCCGTCCGAGCGTGCCAGTGAGCAAAGTCTATACAGGGAGCTACGCCTTCAAGCTCGGTGCAGAGGTCAAATACTTCGTCCAGGGTGCCAAATTGAGAGGGTTTACCCAGAATCTCGGGTCTAATCCACACCCGATTCTTTTCCCGTCTAAGCTGGTTCATTACCTCCCCCAGGTGTTTTCTTACCGCACTATAGGTTTTTTGTGGAGGGTCACCGAGATAATAAGCGGCGTGGAAAACAATGCTGTTAGCCTCACACAAGGAGGCGATGCGGGCGGTTTGTAAAATCCTCTCCTGGCTAGCCCTTATCTTTTCTGACTCACGGGCATTTAGGTTAATAAAGTAGGGACCATGAGCCGATAGCTTTACTCCTAGCTTGGTAGCCACCTCAGCTACCTGACGAGCGCCTGCCTCCCCCATTCTTACTCCCTGGACAAATTCTATCTCCATGCAACCCAGCCCAAGCTCAGCAATCCGTTCAATCCCTGATATGGTAGATTTTGTTTTGGCGCTATGGGGGGTGCCGCCGGTGCCAAAAAGAAGCCCCGCCATTTATTCCTATCCCTCTTTTCAAATATGTTAACATATATAATATAGCACGGTGGCAGCCAATATCAAAATCTATTCAGGTGCTTAGGCTTTAGTATTACTCTCATTGTGCTATAATATTGATAGGCTATTATCCACGGAGGGATTGGCTCTGGAAGCGATAGAGGTGGCACGCAGGGCAGTAGAGGCGGCCAGTGATAAGCAGGCGATAGATATTGTGCTACTGGATGTCCGAGAGCTATGTAGCTTTGCCGATTATTTTGTGATTTGTAGCGGTGATAGTGAGCGGCAGATTAAGACCATCTATGATGAAGTTGGGCACACGTTAAAAAGGGAAGGTATTTTACCCCTCCACCATGAGGGCACTACAGATTCCGGGTGGCTCCTCCTTGATTTTAGCGGTGTTATTGTCCATATTTTTGCTACCTTGGAGCGGGAATATTACCAGCTGGACGAGCTTTGGGACCGGGCTACCCCGGTAGTCAGGATTCAATAACTCAGCCTTCGGTTTCTCGGTGATAATTAAAGATTTCTTCCTCAGCGAAGAATAGTTTGATTTCCCTCTCGGCAGTCTCTACCGAATCGGAGCCGTGGACGGTATTGCGTTCAATATCTAAGCCAAAATCGCCTCTAATCGTTCCTGCCTCGGCCTGGGCTGGGTCAGTGGCTCCCATTATTTCTCTGATTACCTCCACGGCGCCTTCACCCTCAAAGACAGCAGCCATAATTGGGGTAGAGCTAATATAATTTACCAGACCTTCAAAGAAGGGTTTATCGCTATGGACAGCGTAGAGTCTTTTGGCTAAGGCTTTATCCAGATGAAGCATCTTGAGCGACACCAGCTTTAACCCTTGCCCCTCCAGGCGACTAATAATAGTGCCGGCTAACCCCCTCTGCATAGCGTCAGGCTTGATAAGAACTAAAGACCTTTCCATATCTAAGCTCCTATATCTATTAATTATCAACCTCACCCCCTTTAGATTTTTATTAAGTAACCCCATCCCCTACTAGTGTCAATTGGTACTTTGGGCCAGGTGGTCATTTTTTGTTTCCCCCTCTAATTATTATTGGTGTCTGGGTTTAGTAATTGATGGCCGCCTGAGATATAGTGGCTGTAAAGTGGCCGGGTTGTCATAGTTGCCTGCCGCCAGCCGCTGTTGTCCTAGCTCAGCTAGAAAACCGGCTCGCCGTAATCTGGCGGCTGGCGTGGCTATTACCGCTCTTCGCTTGAGCTGCTTTCTTAGCTGGGTGGCGATGAGTGGTATGAATTCACCACAAAATATGGTTTGGGTGGTTATCTGTGAGCATAGGGTTTCCACAGTGGTTATGTGCTCGGTAGTAAGCTGGCGCCACTCATTGTTTTTTCTCTGGTATAAGGCAGTAGCAATCTCTCCTCTTCCGGCATTAAATATCGGGCAGATAGGCAGTCCGGTTTCAGCATGCTGGTAGGCGTCCACTTCTAGGCTGCTGATGCCAACTATGGGGACTCCCAGGCTGAAGGCTAACCCCTTGGCAGTGCTAACCCCGACTCGTAGTCCATTAAAGCTCCCCGGTCCCTTGGCGACGATAATGCCACTGATAGACTGAAGGCTGGCTCCAGTCTGATTTAACAAATGAGTTAGGCTGGTTAGCAGCTGGGTAGAATGGCTTTGCCCACAGTGCCAGGTTAGTTCGGCCAGCACTTCATTGTCTTGAGCCAGAGCCAGGCTAGCTGTATTCGTTGACGTATCTATAGCCAATTGCATTAACTGTTCGAGTCCTTTCTATGAGTCGCGGGAAAGGTGTTTCAGTTGTCCTAGTATTTCCCGGTAGCGCTTACCGTTAGGTTTGAGTTGAAAGCTACGCTCGGTATCGGAAAGATAGCTTATCTGAATCATCAGGTGTTCTGG
>DAOWJS010000015.1 GCA_030640255.1 Dehalococcoidales bacterium
GACTGCCTGTGAAAACTACGCCAGCCTTATTACCGTAGACGTCACCACCAGTAGCGGGGTTACTACTGTAGCGGCTACGGCGATGCGCGGGGAATCACACATTGTCCGGGTTAATAACTACTGGCTTGATATTGTGCCTACGGGGGGTTACTACCGGTACAGCGACCACCGAGACCGCCCCGGTCTCATCAGTGCGGTAAGCAAGGTGACCGGTGATGCCGATGTAAATATAAGTTCTATGCACGTGGGCCGTCTTAAACCCAGGGGACAAGCCCTGATGATACTAGCCCTGGATGAACCCCTGCCCGAAGAACAACTTAAGCAAATACTATCTATCCCCGATGTCTACACCGCCAGACTGGTAAAGCTGTAAAGCGAAGACCGGAGGCTCCTACTCCAGCCGGCGGAAAACTAACCCCGCTGGCGGTTTGGGATAGAAGTAGGTTGATTTTCTAGGCATCCGGTCACCAGCATCAGCAATGGCTTTGATTACTTCCGGCTTAGTCGGGCTTAATAGGAAGGCTAGCTGGTATTCCTGGTCTAATACCCGGCTTACGGCATCCTGTTTATCATAACTATAGGCAATCCTGGCTTCTTCCCGGCCACTGCCCAGTCCCAGCAGCTTCTCCAGTATGATATGGTCAACAAGGCTGACATCTAAACTTTGGTATAACTCAGAATGAAAGTAAGGCATCATTCGGCTGGCAGCCGCCACGTCACGCAACCTCAGCACCAAAAGATGCCCTGCCGCCAAACCAAAAAGGATTAACCTAACCCCATTTGTCTCTCCCGGTTTCACCTCAGCCAATAAGTCGTCAACCTGCTGCCAGACACCAGGCATATTCAATGACAACCTCTCTATTTCAAAGAACGATTCCAGCTTAGCCCCCAATTCATCCAGGGTTGACCTTGACATACCACGAACCAGCCGGTGAGGCGGTAGAATAATAAGCCCGGGGTCAGAAAATTCTACCAGCGTCATCATCACAAAATTAAAGGCTTCATCCCCCGACATTGATGAAGAATAGGCAATCCTCTTACGCTGGTAAGTAAGTGCACTCTCATAGCGATGATGCCCATCAGCTATATACAGAGGTTGCTGAGCTAGGCTGCGGCCTATCTGATTAATAGCCTCAGGCTCAGTGAGCGCCCAGACCTTATGCCTTTCCCGGCTAAGGCTGGTGAAACTGATTATAGGTTCATCCCGCTCTTCTAGAGCTAACACCGAGGCGATTTGCTGACCCTGGTCTTCAAACAGAGCCAAAATTGGGCTGGTATTGGCCTGGCATGCCCACAGAAGGCTTAATCGGTCACCCTTAGGCTCAGTTAGGGTGCCCTCATGAGGGCGAATAACCATCTTATCCCATTCCTCCAACCTGACACCGACGACTATACCGCGGCGTCTATATTCCTTTGCCTGATGGGTAAAATAGTGGTCATGGAGATAGATAGCCGGCGTCTCATCAATCTTAAGCACACCCTGCTTGAGCCATTGCTCAAGGGTAGCCGCGGAACGAGAATATTTATTGTCCACAGTGGTGTCCTGGGGTAACTCCCGCCCGTGCTCCAGCCGGACAAAGTTATACTCGCTCCGGTGATAAAGCTCTGGCTGCATTTCCGGGGTAGTAACGTCATAGATAGGACAGATAACAGTAGCTAGGTCATTAACCAACCGCTGATTATAACGCACACCCCGAAAAGGGCGAATTTCAGCCACGCTTTACCATCCTTTTCTAACTGAATTTATAGGGAAGCAAACCGACTAAACGCCTCAGTTTACCCTATGCCCCAGTATGAACGCAAGCCTCACCAGATAAAAATATAGCTAAAAGTTCTACCTTTTGCCCATCTGTAGGCTATGCTATACTGATAAAAAATAACCTTAATTGGGATTCCATGAGCGACTTAGATAAAGTAAAGGAAAGAATAGAGCAACTACGGAGGCAAATTAACTATCATAACTATCGCTATTATGTGCTGGATAGTCCTGAGATTAGCGATGCCGAATATGACGGGTTAATGAGGGAGCTGAAGCGACTGGAGGAGGAGTATCCCCGGTTCATAACCCCGGACTCACCCACCCAGCGGGTTGGCGCTGCCCCGGTTGAAGCTTTCGGTGTGGTAGAACACCCTCTGCCTTTATTATCGCTGGGTAATGCCTTCTCCCAGGAGGAGTTACTAGCCTGGTATGCCCGAATTTTAAAGTTAGTAGGTGACCAGCCATTTAATTTCGTCGGCGAGCATAAGATTGACGGACTGGCGGTAGCTTTGACCTATGTTAATGGTCAACTAACCACCGGGGCTACCCGTGGTGATGGCTTCCGTGGTGAGAATATCACCCAAAACCTGAGAACTATCAGGAGTATCCCGCTGTCCGTGCCCAAAGAAGCCCCAACCAGATTTGAAGTGCGGGGTGAAGTCTTTCTGCCCAAAGCCGGCTTCCATAAACTAAACGAAGAGCGGGCTAAAGAAGGTCTGCCCCTGTTCGCTAACCCCAGAAATGCTGCTGCCGGCTCGGTGCGCCAGCTTGACCCCCGCATCACGGCAAACCGCCCGCTGGACATCTATATCTACATGCTGGGTTACGCTGAAGGCAAGGCAACTCCCCCCACCCACTGGGAAACTACGGGGTATCTCAAGTCCCTCGGCTTCAAGATAAACCCCAATAATAAACGGCTTAACAATATAGGGGAGGTTGAAGAATTTCACCATACCTGGGTGGAGAGAAGAGAAAGCTTACCCTACGAAGCTGATGGCATCGTGGTTAAGATAGACTCGCTGGAGATGCAAGAACGACTGGGAAGCATCGGCCATGAGCCACGGTGGGCTATAGCCTATAAATTTCCCGCCATTCAGGGCACCACCCGCCTCAAGGAAATTGGTATCAGTGTCGGCAGAACCGGCACCCTTAACCCCTATGCCATCCTAGAACCAGTCTCAGTGGGCGGAGTAACCATTAAACAGGCCGCCCTGCACAATGAAGACGACATCAGGCGCAAGGATATCCGCATCGGCGATACCGTTATTGTCCAGAGGGCAGGCGAGGTTATACCTGAGATTGTGGGGCCGGTCATAAGTAAGCGCAGCGGGCAAGAGAAGGAATTCAATCTCCTGGAAAAGATTTTTAATAGTGATAAGCAACGTCCGGCATGCCCGGTATGTGGGGCTGAGGTGGTTAAACCGGAAGGTGAGGTTATGTACTACTGTTCTAACGCCGCTTGTCTTGCCCAGGTTCATGAACGGCTTGAGCATTTTGTTTCCCGGGGAGCTATGGACATTAGAGGTATCGGCGAATCACTGAGCGCTACACTATTAAAAGAAGGGCTGGTCAAGGATGTCGCCGACCTGTATTACCTCAAGGAGAAGAGGGAGCAGCTCTTAACTCTGGAGAAAATGGCGGAAAAAAGCGTAACCAATATGCTTAACGCCATTGAGAAGAGTAAAGACACACCGCTAGCCAGAGTCATCTTTGCCCTGGGGA
>DAOWJS010000085.1 GCA_030640255.1 Dehalococcoidales bacterium
ATGGCAGTTTCCTGTGGTGATACGCCTATGGTTTCTTTAACCTTGAACGATTCCTTGATAATGTCATATCCCATTACTTGTGCTGTGCCCTCAGTGGGCTTCAGGAGGCAGCACAGCATGTTGATAGTGGTCGTTTTCCCTGCCCCATTAGGTCCTAAGAGAGAAAACAATTCCCCCTGCCCAATCTTAAGGTCAATGCCATTTACTGCTACCAGGCTGTTGAAGTGCCTGGTGAGCTTAAAGGTTTGTATTGCCTCCATTTTTAACCTCCTATATTTTTAACCTCCTATATTGAGATTGGTTTATCAACCTCACCCCCTTTATCCCCTTCCCCTAGTAAGGGGAAGGGGAATTGATTATGTAAGAGAGGCTTCGTCTCTCTTTGACTCTCCTAGGCACCGAATTTATTGAGCTTCAGGGCGTTAGCCATAGCTAAAGGCATAATCTGGGTAGCAGGAAATCGCCCCAGCCCACCGGAAACACAAGCCGACTCAGAAAACTGGCTTACCCTATCAGGACGACACCATCTAGAATACAAAAGGATAGGCACCGGGTGCCAGCTATGGGCTCTAAGCAAGGCTGGTGTTGAATGGTCACCGGTAACCACGATGACATCGGGCTCCAGGCTTAGTAGCTCGGATAGAGCGTTATCAACCTGCTCTATAATCCTGACCTTTCGGTCAAAGTCACCATCTTCACCAGCGCTATCAGTTCCTTTGATATGTAAGAAGAAAAAGTCATAATTAGCGTAGTTCTGTTTTAGCGTCATAAATTCATCTTCAATACTAGTTCCTGTCTCCAGAATCTCCATACCGACCAACCTGGCTAATCCCCGATACATTGGATAGCTGGCAATAGCCGCTGGCTTCAATTTATAAACCTCACCCATAGTAGGCAATTGAGGAAGTCTGGAGAAGCCGCGGAGGAGAACCATATTGGTGGGATAATGCTCAGCTAAGGCTGTCCTTGCCTGGGCGATAAATTGATTGGCAATACCAGCCATCCTATCAGCTTCGGGGCATAGGGCAGTAATAACCATCGGAGCCACCCCTAGCTGCTGTGGGTCAGAATCGCTGACGTCAGGGATAAGACTCTGTCCCCGAAATACCACTATAAAGCGGTGTTCTCTAACCGGGCGAACCAAAATTTTAACCTTATCTATTACCAACCCGTCCAACAATTGGCACAGCTCGGTACACCTCTCAGTAGAGATGCGCCCTGCCCTGCGGTCAGTAACTAAACCCATTTCATCCGTAGTGCAAAAGTTGCCCCGAGCCGCTATATCCCCCTGCTGAAGGTCAAAATTTATACCAATTGCTTCCAATATCCCCCGACCGGTATTAAAATTGACCGGATTATACCCAAACAAAGCTAGGTGACCGGGGGCACTACCTGGAGTTATCCCCGGGCTCACCGGGTCAATAAGGCCACATATACCTTTAGCCGCCAATTGGTCGAGATTCGGGGTATTAGCCGTCTCCAGCTCTGTCTCACCTGTTTCTGGACTGGGTAATCCACCTAAGCCGTCAATGACCAATAACACAATTTTGGTAGGCGAAGGCCTAGAAATGGATTTTATTAACTCTAAATTAAATATATCAAACTCACCCCCTTCAATCTTCTCTTGATAAACAACCTCACATTATGTCTCCTTATTGAGCAGTACTTCCACACCAGGCAGTGTTCCGCCACCTAAAAATTTAAGCGAAGCATTGCCTCCGGTAGAGATGAAGGTCATCTTATCGGCTAATCCCAACTCAATTACTACCTCAGCCGTAGAGCCACCCCCCATAATCGTAGTGGCGTTAAGATTGGCTAAAAGCTTGGCTATAGCTTGCGTTCCTTGAGCAAATTGAGGTATCTCATATATGCCCATAGGACCATTCCAGAAAACGGTTTTACACCGGCGTAATTCTCCGTAGAAGTCTTTAATGGTTTGGGGACCTATATCTACAATACTCCAATCGGGTGGCACATTTTTTATAGATACGACTTTGACCTTAGCTTGGGCACTAACTTCGTTAGCAATAACCACATCCACTGGTAATAGCAACTGCACTCCGTTTCCTGCTGCCTTTTCCATTAACCCGACAGCAGTATCCAGACGTTCAGACTCAACTAACGATTGTCCTACCTCGTAGGATTTAGCTTTTAGGAAGGTAGCCGCCATACCACCACCGATTAGAAGATAGTCCACCTTAGCCACAATATTTTCGAGCATGCCCACCTTGTCACTCACCTTGGCTCCACCAAGAATGGCGGCAAAGGGATGAGCTGGATTTTCCAAAATACCGCCTAGGGTATTAAGCTCCCTCTCTAATAGCAGACCAGATACCGCGGGAAGATATTCAGCCATCCTTACTACTGAGGCATGGCTTCGATGGGAGGTTCCGAAGGCATCATTAACATATATGTCAGCTAATCTAGCCAAGGCTCGAGCAAAGAGAGGGCTGTCCATCTCCTCAGCAGAATGAAACCGAAGATTTTCCAGAAGCAAAACATCACCACTCCTCAAGCTTTTTACTGATTTCTCCACTTCAGCACCAATGCAATCTTTAGTAACTCCAACCTGCTGCCCTAATATCTGTGATAGACGTTGGGCAACAACAGTTAATCGTAACTTATCAACTACCTTTCCCTTAGGTCGACCCAGATGAGAAATCAGGATAACCTTTGCTCCCTGTTCAATAAGGTATCTAATAGTAGGCAGTGCTGCCTGGATACGGCTATCATCAGTGATAACCCCGGTTTTTTCATCTAGAGGAACGTTGAAGTCAACCCTAACTAAAACCCTCTTGCCACTAACCTCCACGTCTCTGACTGTCATCTTATCCACTTGTTCCTCCTATGAGGTAGATACAAAAATATCAGGCATAAGCTCAAGCGCCTGATACTTTAACTCGGCTTTCATAATGTATAAGCCACATATCCTTAAGCTCGTTTATTACTCCCACCCCCTTAATCTCTCCCCTTCAAGGGGGGAAGGGAAATTTGACCTCATACTAGCAATGTAGCTGAATAATTGTCAAGCTGACCATCCATAGGGAGGTGGTTGAACATTCTCCTAAATTAGCTTGACGCTATAACGCCCATTTGCTACACTTCTGGAGGGGTCTTTTTTGAATAATAATTGTAAGGGAAAAGGGTGTCCCCCGAAGAGCTTCTTAGTTTAGGTTTTTCCAACGAACTGGTAGTGCTTATAATTTCCGCCCTACCTATATTTGAGCTTCGTGGAGCACTACCGGTGGCTATAAACCTGTTCCACTTCCCGTGGTATTATGCCTTACCGTTAGTTGTTATTGGTAATCTATTGCCGGTGCCTGTTATCCTATTATCCCTTAATCCCGTTTCCAGACGGCTAAGCAAGACAGGTTTCTTTGACCGGTTTCTGCACCGACTCTTTGAACATTCCAGCCGGCGAGGGAAGATTATTGAGAGATATGAGCGAATTGGCTTGGTGCTATTTGTTGCCATTCCTCTCCCCTTTACCGGTGCCTGGACAGGCTCAGTGGCCGCTGTCCTTTTCGGTTTAAAATTCAAGCACGCTCTTATATCCATCTTTATGGGCATATGTATTGCCGGCGTAATCGTTACCTGCCTGAGTCTTCTCGGCTGGACTGGGGCAATAATTGCTGGTATTGTAGTTAGCAGTTTGGCTATCTCAGGACTGTGGAGAGCATCAAGGTAATGTGGTTAGCAAAAAGTATGCTACCAATCGTCTTTGTTGGTAGATAAAGCCAGATGCAGTATGAGCTAAGACACCTTATCTTGACCTCTCCCCCATCTCATGCTACATTTGAGTAGTAAACAGCCTGTCCCTGTAGCTCAGCCGGACAGAGCAGCTGCCTTCTAAGCAGCGGGTCGTGGGTTCGAATCCCTCCAGGGACGCCACAAGGCTAACAAGGGCAACTGCTTTTCAAAGCGAACACTATGTTACGCAAAGTTGTAGTTTAATTCCCTCGCCTAATATAGCATGTCGGCTTTACCTTGAACCGCTGGCTTGACCTGAGACTTGGTTAACCGGAGATAGGGTTTCTCATAAAACTGTTCCAGTACCCCTCCCTCAGGACTATGGCGGGTGTCCAAGTCAGCTGAGCCCTTGCGAGGAGTGGCACCATAGAGCTTTAAGATTACCTGCTGCATCTCACCGATGCACCCGCCGGAGAGATAAATCATTTCCCTCTGGTAATTGCCGATATTCTCTATGAGTAAAGGCTTGGCATCCTGTTGCACCAAGCGTGTTCGGGTAACCTGAATAGCTACCATAGCGATAATATGCTCAGACTTCGGGAAGGAGGCGTTTGTCAACAACAAAGCGATGTTTTGTATGCCGTGCAGTAAGTGTGTGCTGGCGAGAGCTGTAGAAGGCTGGAGGATTTGGCACAGCCAATTTTGTATAGTAATATTTGGTGAGGGGGTTGTAAAAGCGTTGGCTGTGAGTAATACCCTCTGAAAGCAGAGATAGCTGGAGAATTAAGTTGAAAACTTATCTCGATTGTATACCTTGCTTCCTGAGGCAAGCTCTGGAGGCAGCAAGGATGGGGACAGGTGATGAAGATACCCACCGCAGGGTGCTCGACTCGGTAGCCAGCATGATACCCAAATTCCCGCTCCACATCACCCCTCCTGAGATTGCTCAGCACGTATACGCAATTGTTGCCGATATTACTGGTAATAAAGACCCGTGCTATGAGGCAAAGCGACAGGCTAATCAGTTAACTTTATCCCTCTATCCCCGCTTCAAAAAAGTTGTGGCTAATTCCAATGACCCGCTGCTGGCAGCATCTAAGCTAGCTATTGCTGGAAATGTTATAGACCTGGCTCCGCAGTCGAGCTACGGCGATATCAAATCTATTGCAGAGTTGGCTTTGGTATCTCCATTGGGAATTGATGACTATGAGGAATTTAGAAGAAGTATTGGCAACTCATCGCACATTCTATATTTAGGAGATAATGCTGGC
>DAOWJS010000095.1 GCA_030640255.1 Dehalococcoidales bacterium
AGGGGCTTCGCCCCTCTCTAGAATCTCTTCCCAAATACGGGTTTAAGGGGCGGAGCCCCTTCTATAAAATCTTCCCCCTCTCCTTTAAAGGAGGGTCAGAGGGAGGCTATACTAAAGGAGGGTCAGAGGGAGGCGAAGCCTCCCTTATATAAGCTCCCCTTCCCCTTGATAAGGGGAAGGGGATAAAGTCCTTGCCTGCTTTGGCAAGGATAAAGGGGATAGGGTTACCTAATAAAAATCTAAAGGGGGTGAGGTTGATAAATAACCTCGGTATAAAGGTATTGACAATCGTTATGTCCTGTGGTAGATTAGCTTGAAAATAAGGTGGTATATAGAGAATGGCAGTTTATATCGCCCCCTGTGGATTGTGCTACGCATACTATTACTATTATTATGCAGTGCGCATAAGACGCGCTGGGGGGCTTTGAGATAAAAATGTAGAGACATAAACCGATAACAAATCTAAGGCAAAAAGTTCAAGCAGAACCCTCCCCAGCGGGAGGGTTCTTAATTTATCAGGAGCATAATGCCCAGACTGGAGATAGACGATGAATATATCTGAGATGCTGGCTACAAACGCCAGGCGGTACCCTGATGATACCGCCCTTATCCAAATAAACCCAGGTGAGAAGCTAAGGCAAGAAATCACCTGGAGAGAGTTTGATGAAAGGTCAAACCGGGTAGCCAGTGCCTTGGTGGATAGAGGCATCAACAAGGAGGATAAGGTCATACTTTGGCTGCGGAATTCAATTAACTGGCTTGAGGCTTACTTTGGCATTATCAGAACCGGGGCCTGGGCAGTACCCCTTAATTATAGATTCTCCAGTAGCGACGTTAAATATTGCGCTGACATCGCCGAAGCCAAGGTAATGATTTTAGGTGAAGAATTTACTGAAAGTGTCGAGACCATTCGCTCCCAGCTACCCACCATTGAAAGGTATATCGTTGTTGGTCAGCACCCACCTAAAGATACGGAGGACTTTGAAGAGGTGATAGCCAAATCCTCGGCTAAACCCATAGAGGTAAAACTAAATGATGAAGATGGATGCGGTCTCTACTTCACCTCAGGCACCACCGGGGCACCCAAGTCAATACTACTTACCCATAAGAATATGGAGACAGCCGCCATAACGGAAAAGGCGCACCACTATCAACAACACGGCGACAATTTTATCCTTCTCCCTCCCCTGTATCACACCGGCTCCAAGATGCACTGGTTTGGTAGCCTAATGGTGGGTGGTCGGGCTACACTGCTAACCGAAATCAGCCCTCAGTATATATTTGAGGCTATTGATAAGGAAAGGGGAACCATAGTATGGCTGCTGGTGCCCTGGGCTCAGGACATTCTCAAAGCCCTAGATAGGGGAGAACTTAAACAGAAAGACTATGACCTGAGCCACTGGCGTCTAATGCACATCGGCGCCCAGCCGGTGCCACCCAGCCTGGTTAAGCGTTGGAAGCAATACTTCCCCAACATGCAATATGACACTAACTATGGGCTGAGCGAAACCACCGGACCTGGCTGCGTTCACCTGGGTATAGAGAATGAAAGAAAGGTGGGGGCAATCGGGAAAGCTGGCTTTAACTGGAAAACACGCATCGTCAATGAGAAGGGTGAGGATATCCCCCAGGGGGAAGTTGGTGAGCTGCTGGTCAAGGGTGATGGCGTGATGAAGCAATACTATAAGAACCCAGAAAAAACCGCCGAAACCATAAAAAATGGCTGGCTATATACCGGCGACCTGGTTAGGGAGGATAATGAGGGATTTATCTATATTGTTGATAGGAAGAAGGATGTCATCGTTAGCGGAGGAGAGAATATTTACCCCGTAGAAATAGAGGAGGTTCTCCACAGCCACCCCGAAATCTACGATGTGGGAGTAATCGGACTTCCTGATGAAAGATTAGGCGAAATAATTGTCGCCGTAATTGAAGCTAAGCCAGGAGAAAATCTCACCAGGAAAGAGGTAAACGAATTCTGCGAACAAAATTTACCCGGGTATAAGCGACCAAGGCGCATCATATTTGATAAGGTGCCCCGAAATCCCACCGGTAAAATAGAAAAACCTAAGATGAGACAAAAATATGCTGGTCTAAAAGATAACTTGAAAAAGCGCTAAATCTACTATTCAAGGGGGCTTTATGTAAAGGAAATTAAATAGCACGACAACAAGAATTTTCAAGTTTATGGAGGTAAATCAATGAAAAACAAGGTATTAATGGTTTGTTTAGCCCTTATACTGGTAGCCTTGCCTCTATTCGGTGCCTGTAAGGCAGCGCCAGCAGAAGCTATTGAGCTGTCATATAGCAATTTCTTCCCGCCGACGCATTTTCACTCCATACTGGCTGAGGAGTGGGCAAAGGAAATAGAGGCGCGCACCAATGGCCAGGTAAAGATTACCTACTATCCTGCCAGCTCGCTACTGGCCAAAGACCAAGTATATGGTGGGGTGGTTGAAGGTATCGCTGATATAGGCATGTCATGTCTAATTTATACTGCGGGTCGCTTTCCTGCCAGCGAACTGGTTGACCTGCCTCATGCTTACCCTAACGGTTGGGTAGCCACCAAGGTAGCCAATGATTTCTATAATGAGTTCAAGCCTGCCGAATTTGATGATGCGCATATGCTTTATTTCCACGCTCACGGCCCGGGGGTTGTTTTCACCACTGAGAAGCCAGTGCGCGTGCTGGAGGACTTCAAGGGACTGGTAATAAGGGCTACCGGCGCTGGCGTCAAGATAATGGAAGCCCTTGGGGCTACCGGGTATGGTGCCGGGCAACCAGAGACTTCCGAGCTTTTGTCCAAGGGTGTGGTAGATGGCACCTATGCTCCGCGTGAGGTGCTCAAGGGATGGAAACAAGGCGATGTAGTGAAGTATGTTACCGGCTGCTATGATGTAGGCAACACCACCGATATGTTCGTAGTTATGAACAAGGATAAGTGGGACAGCCTGCCCGGCAACATAAAGGAGATTTTCACTGAAGTCAGCCAAGAGTGGATAGAAAAACATGCTAAGGTTTGGGACTACTATGACAAGGCGGCAGTAGATTACTTCCTGGGCCTGGGCGAGGGCAGAGAGATGATTGAGCTTTCGCCAGAGGAGATGGCAAGGTGGGTAGAAGCTGCCAAGGTGGTGATAGATGAGTATCTAGCTGAGTTAACCGCGAAGGGGCTGCCCGCCGCCGATTACCAGGAATACCTGCTGGAACGGGTCGCCTACTGGTCTGCCAAGGCACCAACGGCAGAAGAAAGCGCAGCCTGGGTTGAGACGGAATTGGAACCGCTGGTACCGGCACAATAAAGAGCCGGAATATTTATGAACTAGCCTTATTGGGGATGCCCGAAATCTAAAATTACCCATCACGGGCATCCCCAAAGAATGGTTTGTTTTATATGACGGGTAAAATAGAGCGCCTGGAAAAGTTTGCCCATTCTTCAAGCCACTGGGTTAACTGGGTGGCCGGTGTCGGTTTGGTAGCTATGCTTGGCCTCATCGTGGCTGACATAATCGGCATCAAGTTCTTCAGGCACCCCATCCCCGGTGCCATTGAGATGGTAGCCTTTTTAGGGGTGGTGGTAACTGCCTTCGCCATAGCTTTTACCCAGGTCCGGCGCGGTCATATCCAGGTAGAATTTTTCGTAATGCGCCTGCCCCAGCGTGCCCAAGCCGGTGTTACTGCCCTGGTCTCCCTGCTTGGGATAGCACTGTTCGGGCTACTGGCGTGGCAAAGCTACGATTTTGGACGCACTCTCCAGGTCACCGGGACAGTCTCTATGACCCAGAGGATACCCTTCTACCCCTTCGTCTACGCCATAGCTTTTTGCTGCCTCCCCATCTGCCTGCTGCTGGTGGTGGATTTCCTCAAGTCGGTGACGAAGGCGGTGAAGAAATGAGCCCGGTGGCTATTGGTATCATCGGCATTGTGGTTCTGGTGCTGACTTTTATCCTGAGCATGCCCGTTGGCTTTGCTATGGCTCTTGTTGGACTGGCGGGTTTCTGTTTTTTAGTTTCACCACCAGCCGGGCTTAGCCTTCTGGCCCGGGATGTTTTCGCCACTTTCTCCTCTTATTCCCTCACCGTTATTCCGATGTTTATGTTCATGGGCGCCATTGCCTTCGCCACCGGGATGAGCCGGAGGCTCTATGATGCCGGCTATATCCTGTTTGGGCAAATGCGGGGTGGTTTAGCCATGGCTACTATTGCCGGCTGCGCCAGCTTTGCGGCTATATGCGGCTCGACTAATGCCACTGCTGCCGCCATGGGCAAGGTTTCTCTACCCGAGATGAAGAGATACCATTACGATGACTCATTAGCCACCGGTTGTGTGGCTGCTGCCGGCAGCCTAGGCATACTTATCCCGCCCAGCACTATATTCATTGTCTATGGAATATTAACCGAACAGTCTATAGGTAATCTTTTTTTGGCTGGGGTTCTCCCTGGACTACTCCTGGCTACCATTTTTGTGACGGTGGTGTCATTTCTTTGCTGGCGCAACCCCGCCCTGGGTCCCAGCGGGATGCCGACAAGCTGGAAGGAGAAGTTAGCCAGCCTCACCGGGGTTATTGAAATGCTGGTTTTGTTTGTCCTGGTCATAGGAGGGCTGTTTCTGGGCTGGTTCAGCCCTACCCAGGCCGGCGGTGCTGGCGCCGCTGGCGCTCTGCTCATTGGCTTAGCCCGGCGACAGCTAAGCTGGCAAGGTTTCCTCAGAGCTATTAAAGATAGCTTACAGATAACCTGTGAGGTCATGGTCATCATCACCGGAGCTATCGTCTTCGGGCATTTCATAGCCGTGACCACGATTCCCTTTGTCTTAGCCGATTGGGTTAGCAGTCTGCCCCTACCACCAGCGGCTATTATGGGGGTGATAGTCCTGATGTACCTCCTCGGTGGCTGTTTTATGGATGCCTTAGCCCTGATTACCCTTACTATACCTATTATCTACCCGGTGGTTATAGCTATGGGCTTTGACCCAATATGGTTCGGAGTTATAATTGTGCTGGTAACCGAGATGGGGGTAATCACCCCACCAGTGGGGATAAACGTGTATGTCATCAAGGGGATTGCCGAGGATGTGCCCCTGGGAACTATCTTCAAAGGCACCTTTCCCTTCCTGATAGGGCTACTCATTGCTGCCGGCTTACTTATCGCCTTTCCCCAGATTGCCCTACTTTTACCCGGGCTGGCTAAATAGAGATTAAGGGGGACAGAATGAAAGAACTAGCTATTAGCGCTGATGCTCCGGGGGAAAAACTCTTTATGCTCGGTAACGAGGCCATAGCCCGGGGAGCTGTAGAGGCTGGGGTTCAAGTAGCCGCTGCCTACCCCGGCACCCCGTCCAGCGAGATACTGGAAAACTTAGCCAGGGTTGCCCCAAAATTTGGCATATATGTTGAGTGGTCAATCAATGAGAAGGTAGCCTTTGAAGTTGCCCTAGCCGCCTCCATCTGCGGGGTAAGGGCTATGGCATCAATGAAACACGTTGGGGTAAATGTCGCCCACGACCCGTTAATGACCGCCAGCTATATCGGCGCCAAGGGTGGTTTAGTTCTGCTTTCCGCCGATGACCCCTGGGCGTGGAGTTCCCAGAATGAGCAGGATAACCGATATATCGCCGAACAGGGCTACATACCGATTCTGGAGCCTTCCTCGGTTCAAGAAGCCAAGGATATGATGGCTGACGCCTTTAAGCTCTCCGAGGAATTTAAGCACCTGTTCATGGTCAGGTCGGTAACCAGAATAAGCCACGGTCGGAGCGATGTTGTGCTGGGAGAAATAGCCAAGGGAAGGAGAAAGGGCGCTTTTGAAAAAGACCGCTCCTGGTTAGTCTATACCCCGGTTGAAGCCAGAAGGAACCGACCGTTAATGATTGAAAGGTTTGAGAGAATAAGAAAGGCGGTAAATGCACTTCCCTATAACCAGCTAAAGCTGGCTGATGGAGCCAGGCTAGGGATAATTGCCTGTGGTCTCTCCTATAGCTACACATTGGAAGCCATAAAGTGGCTCGAGCTTGACGATAAGATTTCCATACTAAAAATTGGCACGCCTCACCCCCTGCCCCAGGAACTGGTGAAAAGGCTGCTAAAGTCAGTAGATGAGATACTCGTGGTAGAAGAGCTGGAACCATTTGTAGAAAACCACGTCAAAGCCATCGCTGGAGAAGCCAATATCCCGGTCAGGATTCACGGCAAGGATTTAGTCCCCCTAATCGGTGAGCTGTCAACCAGGAAGGTTACCGAGGCTATTATCAAGTTAACCAACTCCAAACCGCCGGTTAACTTCAGTGAACGGGACAAGCTCAGTGAAGAGACCGCCCCGCTTCTGCCCTGGAGACCCCCAACCCTGTGCCCCGGCTGTCCCCACCGAGCCTCGCTATATGCCATCAAGTCAGCGGCACAAAAGGTAGCCAGATACTACGGTAATCATACCGAGCCTATCTACCCCGGTGATATTGGCTGCTATACCTTGGGCTATCTGCCA
>DAOWJS010000064.1 GCA_030640255.1 Dehalococcoidales bacterium
AAATAAAAAAAGGGGAGTTTTAGAGGGGCGTAGCCCCTATTTAATAAAAATACTAAATACTAAATTCTAGACTTTAGGGATTTGAATTTTGAATTTGTTTAGTCCTTCACCTGTGAAGGATTAGAAATTAGAGTTTATAATTTCACGAATGAAGGGGATAAAGGGGATGGGGTTACCTAAATAAGAAATCTAAGGGGGTGAGGTTGACCTCGAAACAGACATTTCGGGGTTGATAGAATAATCTCATTGCCTAGCCATATTGAGTATGATATAGTTTTGGTAAATGGCAATCAAGGTTGATTTTATTGCCTCGGGCACGGTTACTTCACCTCAGGGGTTTCATGCTGGGGCTACCTATGCCGGGATAAAGGAAAGGGCGGATGATGTCCTCGACCTTGGCATCCTCTTTTCTGAGGCGCCGTGTGTGGCGGCGGCTCTGTTTACTACCAACCGGATTAAAGCCGCCCCGCTAGTTCTGTGCCAGCAGAGGTTAGCGACAGGGAGAGCTTGGGCACTGGTGGCAAATAGCGGCTGTGCCAATGCTTTTACCGGTGGAGAAGGTCTGGCCGATGCGGCTGAGATGGCTGACCTAGCCGCTAAGAATATCGGGGTATCACCGGAGAATGTTCTGGTGGCCAGCACCGGGGTAATTGGTCAGCCATTGCCGATGGAGCTCATCAGGGCTGGCATCGGGCAGATTGCCCTTACCAGAGACGGTGGTCATGAGCTGGCGAGGGCTATTATGACCACGGATACCCTGGCTAAGGAAGCGGCGGTAGTAGTCACGGCTGGCGAGGGTGGGTTTATTATTGGCGGCGTGGCCAAAGGCTCAGGGATGATTCATCCTGAGCTGGCTACTTTGCTTTGTTTCTTAACCACCGATGCCGCCGTGGACATAGACTTGCTTAAACTGGCGCTGCGAAGGGCGGCGGATGTTTCCTTTAATATGGTTTCCATTGACGGGGATACCAGCCCTAATGATATGGTCTTGGTTATGGCTAACGGGCGGGCGGGGAATAAGGTGATTTCGGCGGACAGCCAAGAGGCCAACGCCTTTCAGCAAGGTCTTGACCAGGTTTGTATCTACTTGGCTAAAGCCGTTGCTGGTGATGGCGAGGGGGCGAGTAAGCTTATTGAGGTTACCGTTAGCGGGGCAATTAGTGTCGCCGAGGCTAGGTTAGCTGCCCGGACGGTAGTGAGTTCGCCCTTGGTGAAGGCAGCAGTCCACGGTAGCGACCCTAATTGGGGGCGGATTATAGCTGCGGTGGGGCGGAGTGGCGCCGAGGTAGTAGAATCAAAGCTCGACCTTTACCTGGGTGATATTTGCCTGGTCAGGGGGGGCAAGTCCCTGCCTTTCAGTAAGCCGAGCGCGGTCGAATTATTGAGTCGGGGTGAGGTGCCGATAGGTTTACAGCTTAACCTGGGCACGGCTGAAGCCACCGCCTGGGGTTGCGACCTGTCTGAAGAATATGTAACCATTAACAGTCAGTACACAACCTAAAAGAAGGAGGTATAAAATAGACTCCGTCTACAAGGATGACGATGGTCGTATTCTAGAATGGACAAACCCTATTGATAGGAAAAAGATAGAACAGCAGATATCGGACCGTTTACTTGAAAGGCGTGTAAAGCATGATACAGAGTGCATAGAGGCAGGGCTTTGCACTAGGTGTGGAAAACCCATTACAGGCATCCTTAAGAAAGCGGACACTGATATGGATGTTTCCCGTAAAGAGTATATGTACCTTCTAGTTTGCTCTAAAACAGGCATGTGCCTAAATTGTATAGATAAGATCTGGGAGGATGGTAATAAATCAAGGGAGTTGTAGAGGGGCGTAGCCCCTCTACAGAAACTAATTTCCCCTTCCCCTTATCAAGGGGAAGGGGATACAGGGGATAGGGTTGATAAATAAGAACTTAAGGAGTCTGGATTGAGTAATAGGTTGGGTAAAGTTATCGTGGTTAAGCTCGGTGGAGCTACCCTGGGCAGTCATGATATGGCTATTGAGGATATGGTTGAGCTTCAGCACCAGGGCAAATCATTGGTGGTAGTCCATGGCGGTGCTAAGGTAGTAACTGAGTGTCTATCAAAGCAAGGGATTTCCAGCCGGTTTGTCCGGGGTCAGCGGGTAACTGATGAGGCGACTCTTGAGGTAGTAACTTCAGTGCTGGCGGGCTCGGTCAACAAGGAAATTGTAGCCAGAATCAATGACTTGGGGGGAGGGGCGGTAGGTATTAGTGGTGTTGACGGAGGTCTTATTCAAGGTAAGATTAAAGATAGGGAGCTGGGCTATATTGGAACGGTAGTTAAGGTAAATCTCGCTCCCCTAGAGGCTATCTTGCATTCAGGCTATATCCCGGTGGTTGCCCCGGTCAGCCTCCATTCGTTTGATAAACCAGATGGAGCCCCACCGATGCTTAACATTAACGCTGATGCGGTGGCCGGTGAAATCGCTGCCGCCATAGGTGCCGAATCTCTTATCTTTTTAACTGACGTAGCTGGTATCTGTGACCAGTCAGGCGGCTTGCTGCCTCAGCTATCACCCGGCGAGGCGGAAGCTTTAATGGTTTCGGGTGTGATATCAGGGGGGATGATTCCCAAGGTTGAAGCCTGTCTAAGAGCTTTGTCAACCACTTCAATTACCAGCATTATAGATGGCAGGCAGCCCCACGCCTTGCTCAGAGAGATAGCGGGGCAGGGTGTCGGCACCACAATTAAAGGAGATTGAAGAGACGAAGCCCCTGCTGATAAAGTTAATAGATTATTTGGTGACCTATCCCCCTGACCCCCTTCCCTTGGTTAAGGGAAGGGGGAGTGTAGGGAAGAGAGAGGCGTAGCCCCTCTCTAAAATCTCTTCCTAATAGGGGTTTAAGGGGCGGAGCCCCTTCTATGAAAACTTTCCCTCTCCTTTGAAGGAGAAGATAAAAAAGGGGAGTTTTAGAGGGGCGGAGCCTCCATTGCATAACCAGTTCCCTTTCTCCTTTGAAGGAGAAGATAAAAAAAGGGAGTTTTAGAGGGGCGTAGCCCCTCTGGAGAAAACATCTTCCCCTTCCCGAGGGGAAGGGGATAAAGTCCTTGCCTGCTTTGGCAAGGATAAAGGGGATGGGGTTACCTAATATAGGTGATGAAAATGACTAACTGGCAGGAGCTTGAGCGTAAATACCTTATGAGCACCGTGGAACGCCTGCCCGTAACCTTGGTTAGGGGGCAGGGGGCAAGGGTGTGGGATGAGGATGGTCGGGAGTATCTGGACTTTGTCGGTGGCTGGGCGGTCAATAGTCTGGGGCATTGTCACCCGGTGGTGGTTCAGGCGGTGACGGAGCAGGTAAATAACCTTATCCAGGCTTCAAACCAGTTCTATACTATCCCTCAGATTCAATTGGCTGAGCTTTTGGTTCAGAATAGCTGTTTGGATAAGGTCTTCTTTAGCAATAGTGGGACTGAGGCTAATGAGGGGGCGGTGAAGCTAGCCCGGCGATACGGAAAGTGCTATTTGAATGGAGCCTATGAGGTTATTACCACGATGGGCTCTTTTCATGGTCGCACCCTGGCTATGGTGGCGGCTACCGGTCAGCCTAAGTTCCAAGAGCCATATCTCCCTTTGATTGCAGGTTTCAAAAACGTTGAGTATAATAACTTTGAGGCAATAAAGGCGGCTACCACCGGTCAAACCTGTGCCGTGATGCTAGAACCAGTGCAGGGGGAAGGTGGCGTCAACCTGCCTGACGATGATTATCTAGCCGCGGTGCGGGCTTGGTGTGACCAAAAGGGAATTCTGCTTATTCTGGATGAGATTCAAACTGGCATGGGGCGAACGGGAACGCTTTTTGCCTATGAGCAGTATGGTATTGAACCCGATATAATGACCCTGGCTAAGGGATTAGCCAGCGGCATACCCATCGGGGCTATTCTGGCTAAAGACAAAGTATCTGTTTTTGCTCCCGGGGAGCATGGCTCTACCTTCGGGGGTAATCCTTTAGCCTGTGCTGCCGGGTATGCTACGCTAAAATTTATCATTGATAATGATATTGTCGGGAAGGTAAAGAGGGTGGGGGAGTATCTTATGGCTGGGTTGGAAGGGTTGAAGCCGAAATTTCCGTTTATCACTGAGGTGCGGGGGCGTGGACTATTGGTGGCGATGGAATTTAACCGTGATATTGCTTCCGAAGCAGTAATGGCTTGCTTGGAGAAGGGTTTATTGGTTAATAAACTGAAGCCCAATGCCTTGCGTTTTATGCCTCCCCTTATTATTGGCAACCAGGAGGTTGATGAGGCGCTGGGCATTTTGAATAAAGCGTTATCCAGCCTGGTTAGCTAGATGGGAAGACGTGAGAGGTTGAGATGGAGCCGTTGGACGCGGAAAATCTGGATGAAAAATATGTTGCGGTAAATGGGCTTAACATTCGCTATATTGTAAGAGGTAGCGGGCTAACCAGCCTGATTAAAGGAGGTTTGGTGTGTCAGATAAGGTAGTATTGGCGTACAGCGGTGGACTGGATACTTCAGTAGCCATTAAATGGCTAAAGGAAAAGTATAACCTGGATGTTATTGCCGTTAATATTGATGTGGGCAATGAGCGTGACTTTTCAGCTATTCAGCAGAAGGCGCTTGATGTCGGTGCCGTGAAGTCACTGGTGAAGGATGCCAAAGAGGTATTTGTTAATCATTTTATTTTTCCCTCTTTACAGGCAGGGGCTATCTATGAGGGTCAATACCCATTAGCTACCGCGCTATCCCGTCCGTTAATGGCTAAGTTGCTGGTGGATGTAGCCATGGCGGAGGGGGTTTCAGCGGTGGCTCACGGCTGCACTGGTAAAGGGAATGACCAGGTGAGGTTTGAGGTGAGTATTAATGCCCTGGCACCAAGCCTTAAAATTATTGCCCCGGCTCGGGAATGGGGCATGACCCGGGAGCAAACTATTGACTATGCTCAGCGTCATGGCATTCCGGTGCCGATTACCGCCACCAGTCCCTATTCAATTGATGAGAACCTCTGGGGGAGGAGTATTGAGTGCGGGGTTCTTGAGGACCCCTGGGTTGAGCCACCCGAGGAAGTGTTTACCTGGACAAAGTCGCCTGCCGAGGCTCCCAATAAGCCAGATTACGTGGAGATTGGCTTTGAGAAGGGCATCCCGGTTACTGTTGACAGTGAGAAAATGGGTGGTGTAAGCTTGATTCGGCGATTAAACGAGCTGGCCGGAAGACATGGGGTGGGGAGGATTGACCATATAGAGAACCGACTGGTAGGGATAAAGTCGAGAGAGATTTATGAAGCGCCGGCAGCCACAGTGCTACTGCAAGCACACCAGGCTCTGGAGGCGATGACTTTATCCAAATCTCAATTACGGTTTAAGCAGAAGGTGGCTACGGAGTATGCTGACCTTATCTATAATGGTCTGTGGTTTACCTCTTTGCGTCAGGATTTGGCTGCCTATGTTAAGAGTTCACAGCGGTTCGTTACCGGGTCCGTTCGTGTAAAATTGTTTAAGGGAAATTGTAGCGTGGTCGGGCGGAAATCACCGAGGTCGCTATATGACTATGGTCTGGCTACCTATGATAAGGGTGACGAGTTTGACCAGAGTGCTTCGGCTGGTTTTATCCATATCTGGGGGTTGCCGGTAAGAACCCAGGCACGAGTGCAGGGGATTAGTGATTTAAAGGAAGAATAATAGAAGATTCATTGAAAAAGACGGGGCAAAGAAGAACAGGGTAACGAAAATGAGAGCAAGAAAGAACTACATGACGAAACCTTTGGATATGTTTACCCCTACACTATTCCCTCCAAATCTCCCCGAGATTTTTAAACAAATTCACTACTATCTTTACACCAACAGCAACATCCCAAGGGCTGAAAGGCTCGGAGCCGAGATGATTAGAATTCTTTTCTGTAAGATATACGATGAAATACATAACAGAAATGGTAAAGAGTTCATAGCAAAATCACATGAAAGTGAACAAGAAGTAGGCAACAGAACTATAAGATTATTTGAAAAGGTCAAAGAGGCTTATCCCGATGTATTTGACAAAGAAGAGAAGATTTACCTTGATGATAAATCGATCAAATATGTGATTGAGAAACTTCAAAATTATGTTCTTGTTCAAACCGAGAGAGATGTAATAAGTGAAGCTTTTCAAGCCTTTTGGGGTTCTGGGTTACGGGGAGAGAAAGGGCAATTTTTCACCCCAAGAAATATTGTTAAGATGTGCGTTGATATACTTAATCCGAAACCGGGTGAAAAGGTTATAGACCCTGCATGTGGTTCTGGTGGTTTTTTAGTGGAAGTTTTATCCCACTTGAAAGAAAAGGGGAATTTTTGCAATGTTTATGGTATAGACAAAGAGATAGATTTAGTCAAGATATGTAAAGCCTACATGGCAATTGTTGGGGATGGTCATGCAAATATATTTTGTGCAGATTCACTTTATGCAGAATCTTGGCTAAAGGAGATGAAAAAGGAGATTAAAGATGAGAGTTTTGACGTTGTGCTTACAAATCCACCTTTTGGAGCAAAAATATTTATCGAAGACAAAGGAATCCTAAAAAACTATAAATTAGGACATGAATGGTTTAAACAGTTTTCAAACGAGTGGAAAATCACCAATTCTGTTTGTAACCAAGTCCCACAAATTCTATTTATAGAAAGGTGCCTCCAACTCCTTAAACCAAATGGAAGAATGGCTATTGTTCTTCCCGATGGGGTTTTTGGGAATCCCACTGATAGGTATGTTTGGCACTTTATTTTAGAAAATGCAAGGATATTGGCAATAGTCAGTTTGCCACCCGAAACTTTCCTTCCAAGCACTCACACAAAAACAAGTGTTTTGTTTCTAGAGAAGATAAGAAATAATGATAAAGACTATGAGACATTTATGGCTGTTGCAAACAAAGTTGGGCATGATAAAGATGGGAAGATAATATTTAAGATGGATAGAAATGGTAATTATATCCTCGATAATAGAGGAAATAAAATAATAGATGATGACTTACCAATCATAGCTTCCAAGTATAGAGAATTTTTAGAAGAAGAGATTATCCACCAAGCAAGCCATCTTGGATTTATTGTAACATCGTCTGAAATAAGCAATTATGTCTTTATCCCAAGTTACTATGACCCCGAAACTGAGCAAAAACTAAAAGAAATGGAAAAAACAGGCAAGTATAAGCTTATAACAATTAAAGAATTAGTTGAACAGGGATTAATATCTATAAAGAGAGGCCATGAAGTCGGCTCAAGGTATTATGGTATGGGCGGTGTTCCTTTTGTAAGGACATCTGATATTGTTAATTGGGAAATAAAAATAGACCCCGTAAAAAGCATTCCAGAAGAAGTTTATGAAAAATATAGAAAAAGGCAAGATATAAGAGAGAATGACATTTTATTGGTTGCTGACGGGACATTTCTTATAGGGAGAACAGCAATAGTTACTTCTTTTGATGGAAAATTAGTAATTCAGAGTCATATTAGAAGGGCTAGATGCTTAAAGCCTGAGAAACTACATCCTTACTTGCTTCTCTATTTATTAAATACCGAAATAGTGCAAAAACAAATAGAGGAAGATACTTTTGTGCAAGCTACAATTTCTACGATTGGAGAAAGGCTATATGACATTGTGCTTCCCGTTCCTGCCGATAAAGAGATTATAACCAAAATAATAAATGACATTTCGGAAGTAATAAAGATGAAGGTAGAAGCTAGAAGAAAAATGGAAATCCTGATAAGAAATGGGAAGGAGGTATAAAATGGCAGAAGGGAGGACTGTTTCTGCAACTGAACTCACAGATAAAGATAAGTGGGCATTAAAGATATGCCTAAGCATCGGTGAATCTCTCGCCGACTTAATATCACACAATGATAGTAAGAAAGACTTTACGAAGAAATACGGGAGAGTCCATCTAAGTAGAGATGCAGGGCTTGGCTTAGCTGGAGCTAAACTACAAAGGGATGCTCTTTGCACAAGAGGAAGACAAGGCAAGGCTCCTTATTCAAACAGAAATTTAAGATGGCATCCCCTTATAATAGCTATGGAAACCCCGGATTATGCTGAGGAAGTTGAAGAGGTTACCACTGACAACAAATCGTTGGTGTTTATTATAGATGGTGATCTTTGGTATCCTAAAGATGTCCACAAATTGCCGAAGGCATATTGTACTCCTTTTGATAAGTGGTATACCATTAAAGATGAACTCGTTCAATGGACTCAAGAAGATTGGACTAATAATTCTTGTGTAATACCTGCAATGGAACATTCAACATTGGAATACTCTGTAGAGACTTTTGCCATCTTAGGAATTTCCATTGTTAGCAATTTTTACAATGTAGATCCACTAAAATCATACAATGTTACTTTAGAAGTGTTTAAAGAGCATCATTACAGCCCGAGCTCAGAATATCCAAAACAAAGTGACATAGTGGGAATAATATTGTGTCCACTATGTCTTACGCCATTGAATAGTCCACCTGCGAATCTAAATTTACCAGTCCGAGAAGAAGTATTCCAAGCACCCTGGAGAAGGGCTAAAAGGGGGGAAGGTGAAGCGGGAAGCTTGCAACTATTTCATGTAGTTCCTTTAAAGGAAAGCGAGATATATCACACTCCGAGATTGGTAAGGTATGGTCATCGTTGGTGCAACGTCACTACGGCTGACCATTCCGTTGACGAAACGGTAGATTTCATGCGGGCTGTTGTAGAGGCACATGAAAGAAAAAGGCGAGATGTGAGATGAGCCATATTCGTGGTCGTTTTCATAAGAAGGCTGGTGAATTAGTAACTGAATATACCGCTTCTATTCCTTTTGATTGGCGGTTATATCGCCATGATATTGGTGGCAGTGTTGCCCACGCCAGGATGCTGGCCAAGCAAGGTATAATTTCACAAGAAGAGGCTGAGATTATCACCCAGGGACTGGCAGCTATCGGCGAGGAAATAGACCAAGGTAAATTTCAGTTTAAGCCTGAACTGGAAGATATCCATATGAATATTGAAGCCCGGCTCATCGAGAAGGTAGGCGAGGTGGGTGGTAAGCTCCACACTGCCCGCTCTAGAAACGACCAGGTGGCTCTGGATTTGCGTCTTTTTGCCAAGGAGGCAATCGCTGAGACCCTGGTCAAGCTGAGGGATTTTCAGCAGGCTCTAATTAACCTGGCTGAAGCCAATAAGGGTGTGGTCATGCCGGGATATACCCATTTGCAGCCTGCCCAGCCGGTGCTTTTGGCTCATCACCTTTTAGCCTATTTTGAGATGCTCCAGCGGGATATTGACCGCTTTGGTGATTGCCTGAAGCGCACCGATGTCATGCCCCTGGGCAGTGGGGCGATAGGTGGCGTAGCCTATAGTATTGACCGCGACTTCCTGGCTCGTGAGCTGGGCTTTAGCCGGGTAAGTCAAAATAGTATTGATGCCGTCTCGGATAGAGACTTTGTGGTCGAGTATGAGGCAGCGGCTAGCCTGTGTATGATGCACCTCTCCCGGCTGGCTGAGGAGATTATTTTATGGTCTTCAGCTGAGTTTGATTTTATTGAGCTTGATGAAGCTTATGCTACTGGTAGCAGCATTATGCCCCAGAAGAAGAACCCTGATGTAGCTGAGTTGGTTCGGGGTAAGACGGGGCGGGTCTATGGTAAACTTATGGCTCTGCTAACGACAATGAAGGCTCTGCCCTTATCCTATAATAGAGATATGCAGGAGGATAAGGAGGGTTTCTTTGACACCGTGGATACCCTGCTATCTACCTTAGAAGTATTTACCGGTATGGTTAAAACCCTGCGGGTTAAAGCGGAAAATATGGGGCTGAGGGTTAAGCAAGGTTATATTTTAGCTACTGACCTGGCTGACTATTTAGTCAAAAAAGGGGAATCCTTCCGCACCGCTCACAATATAGTAGCCCGGTTGGTTAGCTACGCTGCGGAAAAGGGTAAGTCATTTAGTGAAATCAGCCTGGCTGAATATAAGGAGTTTTCCTCCTTGTTTGAAGAGGATATTTACTCGGTTAACGCTGAGTCATCTATTGCTGCCCGGGATGTCATTGGGGGCACGGCTCCGGGGCAGGTAGACCGAGCCTTAGCCGCCGCCAAGAAAATAATTGGAGACTTTAGGGGTGGAAAGTAGCCCCAGGGTCAAGCTTGCCCCGTCTATTCTCTCTGCCGATTTCAGCCGTCTTGGTGAGCAGGTAGCTGAAGCCACTAAGGCCGGTGCTGACTATATTCATGTGGATGTTATGGATGGGCACTTTGTGCCCAGTATAACTGTTGGGGCTCCGGTAGTAGCCGCTATTCGTCATTGGACCGACCTCCCCCTGGATGTCCACCTTATGGTTGAGGCGCCTGAGTCTCAGGTTGACCAGTTTGCTCAGGCTGGGGCTGACATTATCACCGTTCATATAGAAGCCTGTCCCCATATCCAGCGAGTAGTGCAAAAAATTAAGGGGCTAGGGGTTAAGGCCGGGGTTTCCCTCAACCCGGGCACACCGGTAAGCACGCTTAATGAGATTCTTTCTTCCCTTGATTTAGTCCTGGTGATGACAGTACACCCTGGCTTGGGCGGGCAGGCTTTTATTGAGGCTATGCTGGATAAGGTAGCTTGTTTACGGGCTGAGCTAGACAGAAGGGGTTTGGCTACCGAGCTGGAGGTGGATGGTGGCATCACTGCTGAGGTTGCCCCCAGGGTGGTAAGGGTTGGCGCCACGGTATTAGTCGCTGGGGCAGCCGTGTTTAAGTCAGGACAAACGGTGAAGGAAGCCCTGGAAAAGATACGGGCTAGCTTAGGCTAGAAGGTAGCTTTTTCGCCACTTTGTGCTGGGTGCGCAGGCATCTAGTACACAGGTTGAGTCGTCTTGGCTGTCCATCTATAGTAATAGTAACCGGGTGAATGTTAGGCACCCAGCGACGGTTGGTACGGCGTTTTGAGTGGCTCACATTGTGACCGAATTGCGGTGATTTCCCGCATAAATCACACTTCAATATCTCTTCTCCTTTGACAGTCAACCGAGTTTACAGTAAAATTACTTTACTAGATATTATCATAGTCAGCCAAGCTTAGCAAGGATGAGGTCGTTTAGTAACCTATCCCCCTGAAAGGAAGGGATAAGATGAAGCAAGTTGATTCTGTCAACGGGCAAGATTTAAGGGAAATGTTTGCTGCCGCTACCTCCTGGCTGGAGAAAAGTGCTTCAGATGTTGACGCCTTAAATGTCTTCCCGGTGCCTGATGGTGATACCGGGACTAATATGCTGCTTACCATGCGTTCCACTATAGAGGAAGCCTATCGGGCTCCTGACCGGAGCGCTTCCGTGATAGCTCAGGCTATGGCTAAAGGGGCACTGATGGGGGCTCGGGGCAATAGCGGAGTAATCCTGTCCCAGATTTGGCGTGGCTTAGCCCAGGGCTTAGCCGACAAGGAATCATTTACCGGTAGCGACCTGGCTGATGGCTTACTCAAGGCATCAATGATGGCTTATAAAGGGTTAAGCAATCCGGTAGAGGGAACCATTCTTACCGTAATTAAAGATGCCGCATCGGCTGCCGGGGCAGAGGCGGCTAGCGGTAGCAGTGACTTAATATCAGTTATGTCAGCTACAGTTAATGCCGCCAGGGAGTCGGTGGCTAATACTCCTAGCCTGCTACCGGTGTTAAGGGAGGCTGGGGTGGTAGATGCTGGGGGACAAGGTCTGTATATAATTCTGGAGGGGGCGTTGCTCTACCTTAAAGGTGAGGTTGAGGCGATGCAGTTCCGTAAGCCCTGGATTATTGCCAGTAGTACCCCCCTGGCTGCCACCAGGACGCCGCAAATGATAGCCGCCGATGAGGTGCCCTTTGGATACTGCACCGAGTTTATGCTCAAGGGAGGAGGGCTTAACCCGGACAAAATTAGGACCAAGCTGGAGAAGAAAGGAGAGTCTCTAATTGTAGTCGGTGATGAATCTACGGTTAGGGTTCATATCCATACCCTAGACCCGGGCACTGTTATTCGCTATGCTACCTCCTTGGGCACCGCGCATCAGGTATCTATTCGGAATATGGATGAGCAGCACCAGGATTACTTGGCGATGCAGAAGGAGAGGGCACCGGCGGTTGATGTGGCTATTATTGCTGTGGTCTCCGGGGACGGGCTTGGTGAGGTTTTCACTAGCCTGGGGGTGACCGCTGTTGTCCCCGGTGGACAGACGATGAATCCCAGCACTAAGGATTTGCTCCAGGCGGTAGAGTCGGCAGCTTCAGACAAGATTATTATCTTGCCTAATAACAAAAATATAGTGCCTGCCGCCAACCAGGTCAAATCCTTGACCGAGAAAATTATTGAAGTGGTGCCTACGGTGACCATTCCCCAGGGGATAGCTGCCCTCTTAGCCTTTGACTATGAGGCTGACCTGGAGACAAACACTCAGCTTATGGGAAAGGCAAAATCGGCAGTAAAGTCTATTGAAATTACTCGGGCGGTGCGTTCCACCCAGCTAGGTGGATTGAAGATTAAGAAGAAGCAGGCTATCGGCTTTCTGGATGGGGACTTAGTAGCTGCCGGTGATAATATTACTGACGTGCTTAATGAGGTGCTAGCTAGGCTAGATTTAGATAAAGCCGAGGTGGTTACCATCTACTACGGGGCTGATACCAAGCCGGCCGAGGCGGAACAGGTTAGTGTCGCTATCCGTGAACAACATCCTCAACTGCAGGTTGAGGTAGTTCGGGGTAACCAGCCTCACTATAACTATATTGTTTCTGTAGAGTAGTCGGGTAGATTTCGGCTATGACGGTTAAGATTGTGACTGACAGTGTCGCTGATTTACCCTCTCAGGCGGTTGAAGAACTGGGAGTTACCGTGATTCCGCTAAATGTTCGCTTTGGAGAAGAGGTCTATCGTGACGGCATTGACCTGACTGCTGAGCAGTTCTACGAGAGGCTAAGGCACAGTAAAATCCTACCGGTTACTTCAGTGCCATCGCCTCAAAGCTTTGCTGAGGCATATGATAAGCTGGCTGAAGAGACCGACGAAATCCTGGCTATTCTTCTTAGTTCCAAGCTCAGCGGCACCTATGAGGTGGCGTTACAAAGTATAGGGTTGATGAAGCGGAAATGCCGGGTGGAGGTAATTGATTCCCTAACGGCGGTTATGGCACAGGGGTTTGTTGTTATGAGGGCGGCTAAGGCGGCTCAGGCTGGGGCTAGCCTTGATGAGGTGATAGAGGTAACCCATCGCAATATAAAGCGGGTGGATTTCCGGGCCGCATTTGACACTCTGGAGTATCTCAGAAGGGGAGGACGCATTGGTAAGGCGCAGGCTTTGCTGGGGTCAATGCTTACGATAAATCCCATTATAACCATAAAGGACGGTGTGGTTGAGCCTGCGGGCAGAACTCGCTCTCGGGCTAAGGCAGTAGACTACTTATATAATTTTGCTCTGAGCTTCTCCCGTATTGAGGAGATGGCGGTTGAGGACGCTGCTTGCCCCGATGAAGCCGATAGATTAGTTCAGCGGCTTAGTTCTAAATTTCCCCAGGAGCGTATCTATTGCTCCAAAACGACCCCGGTAATCGGCACCCATACCGGTCCCGGTCTCCTGTTGGTAGCTATATTGGGCGATAGAGGGTAACTATTAAGTTGAGGCGGACGGAGGCAAGGTCTTGTCAACAAATGTTGAGCCTCTGCGTAAGATTCTTGACCTTGAGCATAAGAAGGGTTATGTAGATTCAGCAGTAATCGGTGGTCTGGATAGATTCCTCCGCAACTGGGCTGGTCAGGCTATAGAGTCAATAACCGAACCTCAGCAATTAAACCGTTTCCGTAAGCTTCGTCTGATTAACTCTAACTATGCCTCTTTGACTAAACAGCAGCGTAAACAGTGGGTAAATGATGTGCTTGACTTTCTAGATGAGGTGGAGTGTGGGGAGGGGGGAAAGGGTGAAGCTAAGTTACCCCCGCTGGCTGGTAAGCCGTCTCCAAAAGTAAAAGTGCCCCCGACAGTGGTTAGACAGTCCATTGATTCACCCATTACTGTTGTTAGAGGCATTAGCTCCAGCCTGGCGACTAAGTTTAATAAACTGGGGGTGAAGACGGTTCGGGACTTGCTTTATTTCTTTCCTCACCGTCACCTTGACTATAGCCAGAGGAAAACTATCTCGCAGCTTACCGAGGGGCAGGAGGAGACTATCATTGCTAATGTATGGCAGGCTCAGGTGGCTATGCTGGGTGGCAGGCGGGGCACTGAAGCTATTGTGGGCGATGAAACAGGCAATGTCAGGGTAGTATGGTTTAACCAACCCTACCTGGCTAAGAGGCTGCCGACTAATACCCGGGTGGTTCTCAGTGGACGGGTGAGCTTGTTTAACGGGCGGCACGTGTTTGAGTCTCCGGAGTGGGAGCTAGCTGAGGATAAGGAACTGGTTCACACCGGGCGCTTGGTGCCCCTCTATCCCCTTACTCAGGGATTGCGTCCTCGCCAGGTAAGAAAATTGATGAAGGCGGTGGTTGACCAGTGGGCGTGGCAGGTAGAGGATTTTTTGCCCCCAGAGGTGATAGGACGGTGTAAACTGCTGGACTTACCCCGGGCGATAGGTCAAGCTCACTACCCGGAGGATGAAGTAAGGAAGGCTCAGGCGAGGGTTCGGCTGGCTTTTGACGAGCTCTTTCTTCTCCAGCTAGGTGTGCTGGGCAGGAAGCGCGACTGGCAGGAGGGGCAGCCAGGTAGCCCTTTTAATGCCCAGGCACCGGTGCTGGACGCCTTTCTCCAGTCTTTGCCCTTTGCGCTAACTGCGGCTCAGCAAAAAGTTCTTCAGGAGCTACTGGCTGATTTACAGCAACCGCGACCAATGTCCCGGTTATTGCAGGGGGAGGTGGGCAGTGGTAAGACGGTAGTGGCGGTGGCCGCCTTGCTTATGGCTGCCGCCAATGGCTATCAGGGGGCATTTATGGCACCTACCGAGATTCTGGCTGAGCAGCACTTTACCACTGTTTGCCAGATGCTATCTGGAGTCGGGCATCAGGAAGGGGAGGAGGCTTACCTTCATAGTTACTCCGGGCTTTTGTCCCGTCCTCTTACCGTGGCGCTGCTTATTGGTGACGTCAAACAGGCCAGGAAGCAGGAACTCCAGCAGCGCATCCAGGATGGGGATATAGATATTGTTATCGGCACCCATGCTCTTATTCAGAAGGGGGTGGAATTTCACCGATTGGGGTTGGCCGTGATTGATGAGCAGCACCGATTTGGGGTTGCTCAGCGCTCGGCACTCAGGCAGAAGGGATTTAACCCTCATGTGCTGGTAATGACGGCGACACCTATACCAAGAACTCTAGCCTTGACCTTATATGGCGACCTTGACCTGTCGGTTATCGACCAACTCCCTCCGGGGAGACAGGCGGTGAAGACGAGATGGCTTAAACCATGGCAGAGGGATAGTGCCTATGCCTTTCTGCGTCGTCAGGTAGCTGGTGGTCGTCAAGCTTTTATTATCTGCCCTCTGGTTGAGGAGTCGGAGGCAATTCAGGCTAAGGCGGCTACTATTGAATTTGAGCAGCTATCTAAGGAAGTCTTTCCCGACCTGAGGTTAGGCTTGCTTCACGGGCGTATGCCGGCGGTGGAGAAGGATAAGGTAATGCGTCGTTTTCGCTCTGGCGAGCTGGACATTTTAGTTTCTACCCCGGTGGTAGAGGTCGGGATAGATGTGTCCAACGCTACGGTAATGCTGGTGGAGAGCGCCGACCGCTTTGGTCTGTCGCAGTTGCACCAGTT
>DAOWJS010000016.1 GCA_030640255.1 Dehalococcoidales bacterium
GACCTCTCCAAGAAGGGGAAGTCTAGCTTTGTCTCTTCAACCTAGGCAAGTGGTCGTCCAGCTTTATGGTGGGCAGTACTGGACTTGAACCAGTGACCTCTCGGATGTGAACCGAGTGCTCTAACCAACTGAGCTAACTGCCCAAAATCGTATCTATTCTAGCCCAGAAAACCAGCTTTGTAAAGAGATTGTTTAGCCATTCTTCAATAAATCTTTGTGCCAAAGCTAGCTCAAGGAAAGTCAGAGGGACAAGAATAGCTGAACTGTGACCAAGCATTGTCTGTACACAGTAGCTCCTGGAGCAACTGCAACCGTCTCTTTTATATCAACTGGTCGGGGTGAGAGGACTTGAACCTCCGACCTCAGCGTCCCAAACGCTGCGCGCTAGCCGTCTGCGCCACACCCCGCCATACCAAGAGTATAACAAAGCACCTATTGACGGTCAAGGTGATAGCTAGCTGAGTTTTAATGCAGTTGGGATAGAAGTTGAATACTTTGTGGGGTTAATCTACTTATCTATGTAGTCTAGTTGTTTTCCTGGAGCTCAGTAGTTGCTGCTTTTGCCTTGAGCCTTTCATATTCATCGGTGACCCGCTTCTGGATTTTCTCTATGATATCGGGGGTCAAGTGCCTGAATCTGCCTTGTAGTTCAAAGTAGTCGGTAACCGGTCTAAGTTTGGGTGGAGCAACATTTAATCTATATCTGCCATTCTCCACCTCATAAAGGGGGAATACCGCTGTCTGTACCGCCAAGCGCCCTACCCTAACGGTTAAATCAGGAGCCGACCTCCAGCCGACGGGGCAGACGGACAGGATGTGGACATAAGCTGGACCCGGGGTGGCGGCTCCTTTGGTCACCTTATCCATCAAATCAAACGGATAGCTGGGGCAGGCAGTAGCTACATAGGGTATTTCATGGGCAACAGCAATAGCCGGCACATTCTTTTTCCAGGTAACCTGCCCGATGCTCTTCTTGCCGGCAGGGGCAGTGGTAGTAGAGGCACCGTAGGGAGTAGCTGAAGACCTCTGAATTCCAGTATTCATATAGGCCTCGTTGTCAAGGCAGATATAGAGGAAGTCGTGCCCTCTTTCCAAGGCTCCAGATAATGCCTGGAGCCCGATATCGGCGGTGCCACCATCGCCAGCAATGGCTACTACCCTAACGTCCCTGGCTTCCCACCTTCCTTTCCTCGTCATAGCCTTCAGCCCGGCCTCTATGCCAGAAGCCACGGCGGCGGCATTCTCAAACAGGGTATGAATCCAGGGAACATGCCACGAAGTCCAGGGCTGCGGTGATGAGACTACTTCCATGCAACCGGTGGCATTGGCGATTATCACATTCTGCCCTAATGCTTTCATAACTAGCCTTAAGGCTAAGGCTTCACCACAGCCTAGGCATGCCCGGTGACCGGGGGCGAAAAGCTCATCCTTAGGTACCAAGCGGCGACCAATGGTAACATACTCTTCCATTATTCTCTCACCCCAAACATCTCAAATTCTTGCTCGCTTCCTGTTTGCGAAATTTCTATACCTCTATTAATTATTTGTTCAAAACCGCCTGGGGAAATATCCCTGCCCCCTAATCCACCAATAAAGCTTACTACCTTCGGCTTTTTGGCTTCATTATATAAGGCTGACTTAATCTCAGAGCAAACTGGTCCCCCATAACCAAAGGAAAGGGCTCTGTCCAGAACGATGAGAACCTCGGCATCTTTAACCGCTTGGCGGACTTCTTCAAAGGGGAAGGGTCGCCATAAGCGAAGCCTCAATAGTCCCACCTTTTTGCCCTCTTTTCTCATCTTATCTATAGCCTCCATGGCTGTCTCGCTGAAGCTGCCCATAGTTAACAGAAGCACCTTAGCCCCTTCACACTGGTAGCCTTCAACTGGGGAGTAGTAGCGCCCAAACAAGCCACCGAACTCTTTCCAACATTCAAGAATTACTTTCTTAGCTGCTTCTAGATTTACTTCCTGTGCCTTCTTTGTCTCAGTATATATGTAAGGTGGGCCGAAATCTCCCATAGCTACCGGTTTATCAGGGTCTAGGGGCAGGGGGTATTGATTTGGGGGAAGAAACTGGTCAACCTCGCTCTGCTCGGGAAAGGATATGGGTTCAATAACATGAGTCAGGTGAAATCCATCCAGGTGAACCATTACCGGAAGTAAAACCCTCCGGTCTTCAGCAATGCGGAAAGCGCAGAGCACATTATCAACCGTTTGCTGTCCGTTCTCAACAAATATTTGAATCCAGCCGGTATCGCGGACAGCCATAACATCGGAGTGGTCACCCCAGATACTTATTGGCGCTGATAAAGCTCGGTTAGTCACTGCCATAACTATTGGTAGCTGCATAGATGAAGCCACATACACTACCTCGTGCATCAGCTCTAGTCCTTGACCGGCAGTAGCGGTAAATGTTCTGGCTCCAACGGCGGCGGCTCCGAGGCAGGCGCTCATTGCCGAGTGTTCTGATTCAACCGGAATGAAGGCGGCGTCTAATTCGCCATCGGCTACTAGCTCGGCAAGGTCTTCCACAATGTGGGTCTGCGGGGTAATGGGATAGGCAGCCACAACATCAACATTAGCTAGTTTACAAGCTATGGCAATAGCTCGTGAAACCTCTATTCCTTCCCTTTTTGCCACCATTCCTCCTCCTCTACCATAGTAATGGCTTGAGCCTTTGGTGGACATTCCCTAGCACAGATGCCACACCCCTTACAATAGAATAAATTAGCTTCAAAATACCCGTCCTCGGTCTGTTCGATACATCCCTCGGGACAGAAGATATAGCACAAACCGCACTTTGTACATTTGCTTTTATCAAAGATTGGTCTTTCTGACCTCCAGTCCCCGGTTCGGTATTGCCTAGCATTTCCCGGTTCGGTTACAATACAGCCAATTTCAAGGTCTTTCCAGGTTATCTCATTCTCTCGCTTGGTCAACTGTCCTTACTCCTTTACAGAAGTTTCATCATACGCCCTTTTTATAGTCTTCATATTTCTTTCCGCCAGGCGGGGGAAATGGTATTGCAGAGGTTCAAGCAAGGATTCTGGTTTAACAATATTGGTAGCCTTTAATAGAGCTCCAATCATAGCTGTATTAACAATAGGAACCCCCAATAATTCCTGGGCAATCTTGGTAGCATCAACTATAGCCAGGTGCCATTTAGCCCCAAACTCGGATTCAACAGCCTGAAGTGATTGGGCAGTATTAATTATTAGCGTTCCCCTTTCTTTAAGCCCTGAGGTAACATTCACAATGCGTAACAAGCGGGAATCAAGCACGACCACTACATCAGGTTCGTCAATCTCAGCTCTTATTCTGATAGGTTGCTTACTATTTATTCTGAGAAAGGCGACAACCGGGGCTCCCCTCCTTTCGGCACCGAAGGCGGGGAAGGCAGAGGCATACTTACCTTCATTTATTGCTGCTCGTGCTACCAGCCCGGTGGAGGTAACTGCGCCTTGACCACCACGACCATGCCATCTGATCTCAATAAGCTCTTTTGCCTCTATTATCCCGGCCCCCTAATTGCTACAAATAGTGCCCCTGGAGCGACTCGAACGCTCGCACCCAGCTCCGGAGGCTGGTGCTCTATCCAACTGAGCTACAGGGGCACTGATATAGGAACACTAATATTATGTTATCATACGGCTAGTGAAGATGCAAAAAGTAGCTATGCTTTTATCCCTAGCACCTTTACCAATAAAAGAGGGGTATTACCGGCGTGTAGTATCTTATGAGTGATACTGCCAGAAATCCATTGTCTGATACCTGAGCGCCCATGGCTCGAAATAGTAACCAAACGGATATTTGCCTCATCAGCGAACTTAATAATTTCGTGAGCAGTGTCCCCAACCCTCACCTCAGACCTCATAATACCCTTGGTGCCGGCTAGCCTTTTGCTTACCTTGTCAAGATATTCCTTAGCCTCTGCTTTCATTGATTCTATTTGTTGTTCAGCAAAACGAACATAGTCCAATCCGCCAACAGTATGAACATGCTGACCAGGGGCTACTACCTGAAGGAGGACAACCTCTGACTCCAGTTTTTCAGTGAGTTGCCTAACATGGGGTAACACTACCTCGCCGACGTCAGAACCATCTAGAGGAACCAGAATTCGGTTAAACAGTCCTTGGGCACCCGCTTCTAACTGAGAAGCTTTGGCTCTGATGAGCAGGATGGGCGTACCTGTTCTCTGGAGCACCTTATTGGCTACGCTTCCCAGTGTCCACGACATTATGCCCGACCGACCGTGAGATACCATAATAATGAGACTAACATCATTTTTCTCAGCGTAGTCAATAATTCCCTCAGCCGGTCTATCATCTAGGGCTACTGAACTGACTATTACCCTGGAGCCCACCTTTTTGATGCGATTCCCTACCACCTCAGCTATTTTCTCAATGTAGAGCTGATACATATAAGAATATTGGCTCTCCCCAGGTTCACAGATACCTATCAAAACCACCTCAGAATTGAACACCCCGGCCAGTTCTTCAGCGTAGGGAAGAGCTAGCTCAGCTAACTTTGAACCATCCAACGGAACCAGAATTCTCTTGTACATCTCTCAGTTCCTAGCCTTCTAAAGTTTTATTAAGTGTATCTTACCACTAAATAAAGGTGACTCACAGCGACCACCATAATCGTAGCCGGGATAGCATATCTGCAGAATCTCCCCCAACTGATAGGATAGCCTTCCCTCTCGGCAATGGCGGTACCTACCACATTGGCTGAGGCTCCGATAGGGGTAGCATTGCCACCAATGTCTGTCCCTAGAGCTAAAGTCCAGCTTAATGTCCGTAGGCTTAGTCCGTGCGTCTGTGAGAGGTTGGCAATTACCGGCACCATAGTAGCGGCAAAGGGAATATTGTCAACTATGGCTGAAGCAAAGGCAGAGACCCATATGATAATTGGTATCAACAGTAGCAGGTTTCCCCCTGATATGTCTCCGATATACCCAGCCAGCATTTTCAGCAGCCCGGTTTCTTCTAACCCTCCAACACAGATGAATAGACCAACAAAGAAAAACAGGGTACGCCAATCCACCCCTTTAATAACATGCAGAGCACCCCTGTGGGCAGCCAGCAGCGTCAGGCCGGCGGCAATAACACCTATTATAGCTACGGAGAGCCCAGTTTGAGCATGAGTAACCAGCAAAATCACCACCAGGATAAGGATGGCAGTGTTTATCTTAAACAGGCGAGGGTTGACAATAGCTTCCTCGGGCTCTGGATATTGATTAGGAGACTCATTGGCATTACTTTGCTGAGAGGAGGTTAGGACTTTGCGGAAGGCAAAATAGAAGAAGCCTAAGGTTAAAAGCATCCCTATCCAGGCAATGGGACCGGTATTAACAGCGAAGTCAGTAAAGGTGTAGCCAAAGGCAGTACCTATTATTATGTTGGGCGGGTCACCACACATAGTGGCAGCACCACCAGTGTTGGCAGCAAAAATCTCAGCAATTATTATGGGAACCGGGTCAAACTTGAGCAAGCGAGCCAGCTCAATGGTCACTGTAGTCAGAAAGAGTAATACGGTGATACTATCAATGAACATTGACAGAAATCCTGAGAGCAGCATAAAGGCAATCAAGATGGGCACAACCTTGTAGTTGACCAGCCGGGCCACATACAGGCATAGCCAGCGGAAGAAGCCAACCGCACCCAGACCCTCTACCATGGTCATCATGCCGCCGATAAAGATAATAGTCTGCCAGTTTACCCCGTGAGATTCTACAGGTTGCTCTCCTGGTATCCAGAAACTCAGTTGCCCAAGCTGTTCAAGATTCAAAACACTAATAACGGCGTCGGTGCTTTTTAGGGTAATAAGAAGGACAATTACTATAGTTAAGGCAGCACCAATAAGGGCGGGAATAAAGCGATGCACCTTGCCAATTACAATAGCAACAAACATTAGCAGGAATATAGTAACGGCAAGGATTTGGCTTATGGCTAGCATTATCAAACTTAATAGAAGTTAAACTACCCGGTTCAAGTCAAAAACCGCAGTATTATACCAGAATTTCCCCTGGTGGTAAAGAAATAATTGTTCGCCTTGGGGCTTATCCCAAACCTATGCCTTGGAATAAGGCGTAGGCTCCCAAAATATAGAGTCCGATTAGAGCCAGAGCATACCAGCTGATGACGATGAAGGTCTTGCGTTTCTGACGAAATCGGAGTCCGATAATGACCAGGAGGCTCATCACTACTACCACCGCCGCCGTAATCAGGTGAGCATCCGACACTGAAGATAGAACGGGTCCTTTGCTGTAAAAAAGGTCAACGGTGAAGATATGGGCAGTGTTAAGCATATTGGCGCCTAATATATCAGCCATTGCCATATCTATAGCCCCCAACCGGAGGGCAGCTACAGCAACCACTAACTCAGGCAAAGAAGTACCAACAGCTAAAAATAAGCTGCCGACAAAGCTGGCACCCCAACCAGTAGTCATGGCAATCTCATCACCAACAAATGATAGCCATATGCCAGCGCCAATAACGGCTATTGCTGCCAGAATAAATCTGAGGTACACCGTCCTTAAAGGAATCTTGGTATATCGGGGTGAGGTAATTTCTAGCTGTGGCACCGGGTGGCTACGCTCAAAGCGGAACATCTGTCTTATGGCTACTAAATACACTATAACAATGACAAGGCTCGGGATACCTACCCATCCCAGAGCTAACCCGGAAAGCTTTTCTCCCCAAAAGATACTTCCAGCGGCAAAGGCAACAAGCAATATCCCCAGCCCTGCCAGTGCTATATGCCTCGAGCTTACCCTACTCAAAATCGGGGCGGGACGATGGAGAATGTCCAGTAGGGCCAGGATAGAGAGATTAAACAGGCAGCTCCCTAACAAAGTACCCAGACCTAAATCAGGCCGCCCATCAGGCAGCCCAACTAAGGCAACCGAGCTCACCCCGGTAACCAGTTCAGGTGTGGAGGTAATGAATGCCAGAAACACCAGACCTACCCATATCCCACCCCAACCGGACTTCTCAGCAATGGCATCCCCATATCGGGCCAGCTTTGTCCCGGCGAATAGGATAATGATGAGGCAGACAAGAAACTTTAGCCAAACCAAAGCTTGAGGCTCCTGGAGATTAACAGCATGATGCCATCATATTATATTGGGAGCAAACCTGCAACGCATATATACTAGCACCGGCTCCTGTGCCAGAGCAATCCTTGTCAAGGCAACCTTTTTCTGGACAGCCTGAGCAAATGAAGCAGTATGTAACTCCTGCTGACCCAGCAGTGCAAGCCCTTGTAGATGACATCCTTCACAGAGAACTAAAAGTATTCAGCGTACCGGTGATTGTGAAGACTTCGCTATTCTGCTCTGCAGCATGCTTCGAGCTTATGAGACTCCGTCTGACCAGGTTTATGTGGCGTGTGGCTTTGGAGAGGAGAAGACTAGGGGCCACGCATACCTAGTAGAAAAGTGGTATAAAGGGGTTTGGAGAATATATTAGAGCTTGCTGCTAATAGCGTGGGTATCCCTGGCGACATCTACCGATGGTTAATTAAAAACCTGGGCATTGACAGAATGGAGTCACTAGCAAAACGTGATACAATCACGTCTATACTTCGAGCGCAAGTAAAGGCACACTCCTAGCGGCAAGCGCAATGTTTTGCCCGGTTTCTTTAAGCATCCCTATTCCATCAGCCAATCCTTGATTTTGTCAACACTCAATCTTGGCGAATTCTGGGAACAGTTGCTATCTAAGGAAGAAATAACCTTCTCTCCTTCGGTGAATAGTATTTCATGCAGCTTTTCCCCAGCTCGGGCTCCGCAGATTTTTTGCTTGGTCGCGCTATTACCGTATAAGTCGATAACCGCCTTGGCTAAATCAATCAGCACTATTGTTTTCTGGGATGGGATATATATGTTCCCGCTTTCCCCGTTTTCCATGGTCAGCGCGTAGGGGGACTGGGGGTTGGGGGACATGTCCTCACTCTTGGGTAGGGTAGGGGTATCGCCGTAGACAGAAGAGGAGGAGGCATAAACCACTTTTTTAACCTTGTTGTCTCTGGCGGCTAGGAGCACATTCAGGGTTCCGGTTATGTTGGCGTCGTTAGAGGCCCGCGGGTCTTCTATGCTGCGGGGGACACTGGGCAGGGCGGCCTGATGGAAGACGAAGTCAATACCACGGAAGGATTTCTGTAATAACTTCAGGTCTAAGATGCTGCCCTGGGTAAATTCTACATTGTCTTTCTTGAGCAGGCTGGCGATGTTCCCTTTCTTCCCCGTGGAAAGGTCATCAATGATAATGACACTGTTGCTGCCGACTAATTTTTCAGCCAAATTGGAGCCGATAAAGCCGGCACCACCGGTTATAACTACTCTTTTGTCCCTCATTTATTCATTTTCCCTGGCGTGGCTTGAGTGAATTTCTTTATGTCGCCCTTAAAGTTGGTTAGATTATACCTTAAATTAAGGATGGGGTAAATATGAGGTGATCAGGCACGAGAGAAAACGTTGGCTTTGTGTTCAGCTTCATTTGGCCAATTGCTTAGCACTCGGAGTAACAATAGTCCGGATTGTTCAAGACCCAACAATCGCTTGTTTCGTGCAGTCCGATAAACAAAGGGGGAGGCTCCAAGCTACTACCTTTTCTGGGGGAGAGGTAAGAATTCTTGGCAAATTTGCCTTGATATCGGCAGAGACCTAGCAACAGGCAAGCGCCTACAGCACTTTGAAAATGTCCGAGGTCGTAAGGCAGAAGCACAGAGACGACTATGTGAGCTATTGCTCAGTGTTGAGCAAGGCACCTATGTTAAGCCTAACCGGCTCACTGTCGCTCAGTTCCTTGAAGAGTGGCTCCAAGACTATGTAGCAACAAACACTGCACCTAGAACAACTGAACGGTATCAAGAAATTGTGAAAGTCCATCTTATCCCAGCCCTTGGTTCGCTTCCTTTGTTAAGTTTACGACCTCAACATATTCAGAAATATTATGCCAAAGAATTGAATTTAGGTCGCCGAGATGGCAGAGGGGGACTATCTCCCTTGACCGTCAAGAAGCACCACCGTGTTCTTTTCTGGGGCATTGAAATACGCTGTGAGAAATGGTCTTCTCGCTAGCAACCCCGCTGAGGTTGTTAAACCACCTGGGCC
>DAOWJS010000023.1 GCA_030640255.1 Dehalococcoidales bacterium
CCCTCACCATTTGGACAAAGGTGCGAACCAGCCAATCCCTATGCCTACCAGTAGAGACCAAATACCCCAAGACTCAATGAATACCCCACCGAGAAAGGCTGCCAATATTGCTCCCAATCCTAACCAGCTGCCAATCTTGTAAGCTGCTGCTGTTATCCCTACAGTTAGGATAACCGTAATCAGCCAAAAGAGCACTGAGGACATCTCTGGCACTAGGTCTGTGAAGGCTTTAAGTATTTCCGATTCTGGATTTACCCCTGCATAAATCCATAGGCCATTGAGGAATCCAAAAAGAATCACAAATTCTATTACGAAACTTTCATTTCTTTTCGTCATTTGTAATCTATACCTGTACCTCCCCCCCCACCCTTTTCCCTCTCCTCTTCAAGCTGCTCCATAATGCGGGCAGCTCTGGGGTAACCGATACGCAACTTCCGCTGCAGGAAAGAGGTAGAGATGTGCTTGTGCTCTCGGGCTAGTTGCCTGGCTGTCTCCAGGAGCGGGTCCTCGGGAAAGCCTCCCCTTCCACCCGCAGTTGGCGGTGAGACAAGCTCCTCAATCTTTAGCTGAGCGGCTTCTTCCTTCCGCTGGCTCCCCCAGAAATAAACCAGCCTCTCGGTCTCGGCATCAGAAACATAGCACCCCTGGAGGCGCTTGGGTTTAGCCGCCTCAGTAGGCATATAGAGCATGTCCCCCTTACCCAGCAGCTTCTCGGCACCACCCATATCAAGGATGGTGCGCGAGTCTACCTGAGAGGTAACGGCAAAGCTAATCCGGGTAGGAAAGTTTGCCTTAATTAAGCCGGTAACCACATCCACTGACGGGCGTTGGGTAGCCACGATGAGGTGAATACCGGTGGCTCGGGCAAGCTGGGCTAACCGACACAGAATATGTTCTACTTCATCAAAGCCGGCCATCATTAAATCAGCCAGCTCATCAACGACTAGTATCAGATAAGGCAGCTTCTCCTCTCCACGTCGACTCCGATTATAACCCTCAATGTTACGAGCCCCGGTGGCAGCCAATTTTTGATACCGCTTGTCCATCTCCTGGTTGAGCCAGCGCAACGTGCCCAAGGCTTTATTGACATCAACTATAACCGGGACCGCCAGTTGAGGTATGCTATTGAACGGGGTCAACTCTACCCTCTTGGGGTCAACCATAATGAACCTGACATCGTTGGGGGTATTGTGTAATAGCAGGCAGCAGATAATAGAATTTAGGCAAACCGTCTTGCCGCTTCCGGTAGCCCCGGCAATAAGCAAGTGAGGCATTCTAGACAGGTCAGCGGCTACCGCCTCACCACCCGCCCCCTTACCCAGGGCTATGCTCAATTTAGACCTGGCCTCTATTTTCTGAAAGGAACTGGTCTCTATTACCCCACGCAGGCTAACCATACTTGAAACTGTATTAGGCACTTCAATACCCACTACCGATTTGCCGGGCACCGGGGCTTCAATCCTGATGCTGGATGCCGCCAAAGCCAGAGCCAGGTCATTAGCTAGTGAGGTAATCCTCTCCACCTTAACCCTTGTCTTAGATATCTCCTCCAACCTTACCCTGACATTGCCGTCCTTATCCTTTTCCTTTATCTCCTTCATTTTTCTGTCCCAGCCCGGTTCCACACCAAACTGGGTAACGGTTGGGCCGGCATTTATCTGCACCACTTTGGCCTCAACGCCATAACTGGCTAGAGCCTCCTCAATAAGCTTGGCTCTCTGCATATTGTCAGCCTGACTAAACTCAACCTCAGGCGACCTATCCAGAATATCAATAGGCGGCAACCGCCAGCCATCAACAATAATCACTGCTGACGACTCGCCGTATTTCTTCCACACTTCCTGAGCCACCTGCTTCAGTTCCTGCTGAGCCTGAGTAGGGGTAAGCGCCAGGGTAGCCGCTTTAGCCTCTAATTCTGGCTTCGGGGGCTCGGGGGGCACCATAACTGGAGGCGGGGCTACTTTTTCGGTAGGAGTAGGTGGAGGATAAGTCGGGGGATAAAAGGGCGGCTGATACCTCTCACTGGTTGGTCTGGGCGCCGCTTGCCTTTTGAACTCTTTGCCCAGCCATGCAGCAGCACCTTTTAAGAAGCGAAGGCAAGCCCCGGGAGCTACCAGAATAACGCCTATAATGACCAAACCTATTATCCGGAGGATACCAACATAGTCAGGGGCTAGGAAGTCAATAATACTCCGCCCGAAGCTACCCCCCAAATTAAAGAAGGCGGCTATTCCCCACACAGCTAAAACGAAGGCAATACCACCCAGCCACTGGTTCCAATGATAGATAAGCGAGGATAACTTCCGCCGCCACATTAACCAGACCAGAGTTCCAATAGCCGCAGCTATAACCAGTAACCCCCAGCCAAACAGCCCATAGGTCTTACCACCAATACTACCAGCCCACGAAGTAATTGTTGACCACTGCCAGAATAAGAGCGCTAGAATGACAGCAAATAGAATAAGATAAGGTAACCAGCTTCCCCCCGACTTCCCCGTGGGCTTTCTTCTGGATTTACCCCCAACACTACTAGCTTTAACTTTTCTTCCCGCCATATGACCTCTCGGTGAGCATGCTTTGAAGCTACACCTTTACCATAAAGGGCAGAATCATGGGTCGGCGCTTGGTCTGCTCATAATAAAACTTGTACAATATATCTCTAACCTTAGTGTAAATGAAGCCCCACTCAGCAGGTCGGTCACGACCATGGTCTAAAGCCCGGGCTATCAGGTCACGACTCTCCTCTATCATATCCTTGGACTCCCTGGTATCGACAAAACCTCGTGATATAATGTCAGGACGACCGATTAACTTGCCGGTTTGCCGGTTAACGGCGATAATCACCACTACTATTCCATCCCGCGACAGCATCTTTCTATCACGGAGAACAACACTACCGATATCACCCACACTCAGACCATCTACATACACATTGCCTGAACTAACCTTGCCGGTTATCTTGCCAGCATGGGGACCAATCTCTAGGATATCACCGTCTTCCAGCACGAAGGTATTATCTCTTGAGATACCTACCGATTGGGCTAACTCAGCATGCAGGCTCAGGTGGCGATATTCGCCATGGATAGGCACAAAGAACCTCGGCTTAACCAAATTTAGTAGCAGTTTCAGCTCTTCCTGACTGGCATGCCCGTGGACGTGAACCTGGGCCACCTTACCATAGAGTACTCGCGCCCCCTGTTTAAAAAGGGCGTCCACGGTTCGGTTAACTACCGCTTCGTTGCCCGGGATAGGTGTTGCTGAAAGAACTACCGTATCGCCACGAACTATATGGACCTGGCGATGGTCTCGGTTGGCGATACGAACCAGGGCTGAGGTAGGCTCCCCCTGGCTTCCGGTAGTAAGCAGAACAATTTTATTATGAGGCATACCCCTAAGTTCATCAAGCCGAGCCAGTATCCCATCTGGAGCATTGAGATAGCCCAAACCCAGTGCCATGCGGACTATATCAGTCATACTACGTCCCACAATAAAGACACGACGCTGGTGCTTAGCGGCGGCATCAATAACCTGCTGAATACGGGAGACCAACGAGGAAAAGGTAGTTACAATCACCCTTCCCGGGGCGTCAGCCATAACATGGTCTAGGGTCTCACCAACCACTCTTTCTGATGGAGTGTAGCCTGGTAGTTCAGCATAGGTGGAGTCGGCGAGAAGGAGCAAGACCCCTTGGGCTCCAAGCTGAGCCAGCCGAGACAGGTCGGTTGGTTTACCACTGACCGGGGTATAGTCAAGCTTAAAATCCCCGCTATGAACTATGGTGCCAATCGGCGTAGATATGATTAGACCTACTGCGTCAGGTATGCTGTGGCAAACGGGGAAGAACTCAACTTTGAATTTTCCCAGGGTGACTGCCCCACCGGGTGGTATCATTTTAAGCTTAGCCCCTGAGAGTACCTTTCGCTCTTTAAGCTTAACCGAAATAAGACCCCGGGTAAGCTTCGTTGAATAAACCGGGACATTAAGCTGAGGCAGCAAATAGGGCAAGGCACCAATATGGTCTTCATGACCGTGAGTAATAAGTATGCCCCTTATTTTCTCCCGCTTCTCCAGCAGATAGCTGATATCAGGGATTACCAGGTCAATACCCAACATTTCTTCCTCGGGGAACATGAGCCCGGCATCAATAATGATGATGTCGTTTTCATATTCCATCACCATCATGTTCTTGCCGATTTCATTTAGCCCACCGAGTGGGATTACTTTTAATCTTGATTTAATCATAATTTTAGAGCTCAAACATATTCAGTTGCTGTGGCGACTGTTTAACTTCGGTCATACTTTCCGCCTGGGCGAGAAGTGAGGGAATCTTAAGCATATCCTCCTCTATGGCGCGGCGCAGGCTCTGCTGGTGAAGAGCCGCCGCCGGGTGGTACATAGCATAGTAGATGATATTATCCCGCTTTTGAGCGGTGCCATGAATTTTGCTTATGCTCTTACCCGGGAAGAACAATGCCATAGAATAGCGCCCCAGGGTTACAATTATTTTGGGGCGAATTAGCTCAATCTGGCGGTCCAGCCACTTACGGCAGTTATGTATTTCTGAGGGTAACGGGTCGCGGTTTCCTACTGGTCGGCACTTAATCACATTAGAAATATAGACCTGCCCACGCTTCAAGTTGATAGAAGCCAGCAATTGCTCCAGGAATAATCCCGCCGGACCAACAAAGGGACGCCCTTGCTGGTCTTCGTGCCAGCCCGGTGCCTCACCAATGAACATTATATCAGCATCCTCCGACCCGTCACCGGGCACCACTCGGGTTCGGTTTTTAGCTAACACTTCACACTGCTGACAGAGTGCAATTTCCTGACAAAGCTCGCTCAGCGCTGACATCTCATCTGGTTAACCCAAATAGAAAGGTTTAATTAACCTTTGAATTATGATAACACGAACAATATGTCAGGTCAATTTAGGAGAATGTTATCTACCTCACCCCCTTAATCCCCCTCTCCTTCAAAGGAGAGGGGGGAATGGTTTTAGAAGAGGGGCTTTGCCCCTCTTAGACACTCGGATTAAAGGAGAAAAATGGGATAATAAAGGGATTGAAAGGGGCGAAGCCCCTTTAACAAATTCCCTTCCCTCTCCCCTTATGAAGGGGAGAGGGATAAAGGGTGAGGGGTTAGTAAATAATCTATTTAGGTAGAAGATTGTTGACAGTATAGGGGTGCAGTTGTAGACTACTTAAGAATGAGCTTTTTAAGTCAAACTGACCCCGAGATTAACCGCGTCCTTCATATGGAAGGAAAGCGGCACAAGGAAACAATAAACCTTATCGCCTCCGAGAACTACACCAGCCGGGCGGTGCTTGAGGCTGAGGGCTCGTCTCTGACCAACAAATATGCTGAGGGTTACCCCCAACAGCGCTACTATGGCGGCTGCGAAAACGTGGATGTAGTGGAAAATTTAGCTATCCGGCGGGCTAAAGAACTATTTCACGCTGAGCATGCTAATGTCCAGCCGCACAGTGGGGCTCAAGCCAATATGGCTGTCTATTATGCCCTGCTTAACTATGGTGATACCGTTATGGGTATGAACCTGGCTCACGGTGGTCACCTTACTCATGGTAGCAAGGTGAGCTTCTCGGGTAAGGCATATAATTTCATACCCTACGGGGTTAATCGAGAAACAGAAAGGATTGACTATCAAGAGCTAGAGAGGCTTGTCTTAGAGCACAAGCCCAAGCTGATTGTGGCTGGAGCTAGCTCTTACCCCAGAATTATTGATTTTGAGCGCCTTCAACATATTGCCAACCTGGTGGGGGCAAGGCTTATGGCTGATATCGCCCACATAGCTGGTATGGTAGCTGTGGGACTACATCCTACCCCGGTGCCCTATGCTGAGGTGATAACCTCAACCACACATAAGACACTGCGCGGTCCACGAGGAGGGTTCATTTTGTGTCGGCGTCAGCTAGCTTCCTCAATAGATGCCGCGGTTTTCCCCGCCATGCAAGGTGGTCCTCTGATGCATGTTATTGCTGCCAAAGCGGTGGCTTTTTATGAAGCTATGCAACCCGGCTTCACCGTTTATCAACGGGCTATATTGGATAATGCCCTGGTTCTAGCCAGCGAGCTCCAAAGACTGGGACTGCGCCTGGTATCAGGCGGAACCGACACCCACCTAGTCTTAGTCGACCTCACCAAGGTAGGGGTCACCGGCAAGGAGGCTGAGGAGGCTTTAGGGGTGGCAGGTATTGTGGTTAATCGGAATGCTATTCCTTTTGATAACACCCACCCACCTAGAATAGCCGGGGGCATCAGACTGGGCACGCCAGCAGTGACCACACGCGGCTTTGGTAGGGAAGAAATGAAGCATATCGCCTCACTAATTGTAAAAGTAATTACTAATATTGGTAACCCGAATGTTCAAAATCAGGTAAGCCAGGAAGTCGCCCAAATTTGCCACCGTTTCCCGGTACCCGGCATTGATGACTGAGATTGTTTAACAACCCTATTCCCTTTATCCCCTTCCCCTTGATAAGGGGTAGTTAGTTTCCTTAGAGGGCTACGCTCTCTAAAACTCCCTATTACGAAATAAAGGCGCTTATTGAGGGTATCTAAGAGGGGCTGTCGTCCCTCTTTTTAATATCTTCCCCCTCTCCTTTGAAGGAAGGAGAGTTGAAGAGAGGCGAAGCCTCTCTTATATAATCAGTCCCCCTTCCCCTTAATAAGGGGAAGGGGGATAAAGTCCTTGCCTGCTTTGGCAAGGATAAAGGGGGATGGGGTTACCAAATAAAAAGCTAAGGGGGTGAGGTAGGTAAACAATAGTGCTATAATGGTATATAATATGAGTTAAAGGCTGCCTTTAGAAGGAGTAAAAATTGATGGATGAATTAAAAGTATTTACCGGCAATGCCCATCCTGCCCTAGCCCGGGCAGTAGCTGAATATCTGGGAATGGAATTGGGTAAAGCCGAGGTTTTTGAGTTCAGCAACGAGAATATTTTTGTTCGTATCCTGGAGAATGTCCGCCAGCGGGATACCTTTGTTATTCAGCCTCTCGCCTCCCCGGTCAATAAGAACCTGGTTGAGCTACTGATTATGCTTGATGCCTTGAAGAGGGCATCAGCCGGACGTATTACCGCCGTAGTTCCCTATTATGGCTATGGTCGCACCGATAAGAAAGACCAACCCCGGGTGCCGATAACCGCCAGGTTAGTAGCTGACCTGCTCACTGTGGCTGGGGCTAACCGACTGTTGACCGTAGACTTACACGCCGCGCAGATTCAGGGCTTTTTTAACATACCGGTTGACGAACTAACCGCCCTTTACCTGTTAAGGGATTATTTCAAAAAGACGAAGTTTGACGACCTAGTAGTAGTGGCTACTGATATTGGCATTACCAAGCGGGCGCGTGACCTGGCAGCTAAGCTTAATGCCCCATTAGCTATTATGGAGAAGAGACGGATAGGCAACGTCGACCAGGCGGAGTCACTGAATGTTATTGGTGAAGTGGAGGGCAGGGTGGCGCTTACTGTAGACGATGAAATAGACACCGCTGGCTCCCTGATAGGTGTCGTCTCTGCCCTGGAGAAGCGGGGGGTAGAGGAAATATACGCCTGCTGCACTCACCCGGTATTCTCTGATATGGCTATTCAGAGGATAGCCTCATGTCCGGTGAAGGAAGTGGTAGTTACCGACACCATTCCCGTCACCGATAATAAGAAATTAGATAAGATTACCGTTTTGCCCATAGCTCCATTGCTGGGTGAAGCCATTCACCGCATTCATACTGGACTATCTATAGGAGCTATGTTTGAGGAGTGAGTGGCTATGTTTAAGTGGCTGGGTAGTCTGGTTGATTCTAATGAGAAGGAGCTGAAGCGCTTACAGCCAGCAGTAAACAGGATAAATGAGCTGGAGCCTGAGTTTGAACGACTCAGTGATGCCGAACTTCGTGCCCAGACTGACGAGTTCAAGGCTCGATACCAAGCGGGTAGCTCACTTGATGAGCTTCTGCCTGAAGCCTTTGCCGCCGTTCGTGAAGCCGCCAAGCGGACTATAGGTCAGCGTCACTTTGACGTGCAGTTGATGGGCGGCATTGTCCTGCACCAGGGCAAAATCGCCGAGATGAAAACTGGTGAGGGCAAAACCCTGGTGGCTACCCTTCCCCTCTATCTCAACTCCCTTACCGGTCAGGGCTGCCATCTGGCTACCGTCAACGACTACCTGGCTCGGCGAGACCCCTACTGGATGGGACCTATCTACCACGCCCTGGGGGTAAGCGTAGCCAGCATTTATCCTCAACAGACCCCAGACGAACATGCCCCCGCCCGCCTTTATGACCCCACCTTTGATTCCGGGGACAAACGGTGGCCCCATTTCCGCCCCATCCCCCGCCGTGAGGCTTATAAAGCTGATATTACCTACGGCACCAGCAGCGAGCTTGGCTTTGACTACCTCCGGGACAATATGGTTATAGACCCGTCCCAATGTGTCCAGCGTCAGCTAAGCTACGCCATTGTTGACGAGGTGGATAATCTCCTTATTGATGAAGCCCGCACCCCGCTTATTATCAGTGGTCCGGCTGAGGAAGCGGGGCAGAGGTATCAGATATTTGCCCGGCTGGTTCCTCGCCTGCGTCGGGATGAGGACTACACCATAGACGAAAAAACACGAACCGTGAACCTGACCGATGCCGGCATCAGCAGTATGGAAAGGATACTAAAGAGGGAGGGGCTGTTAAAAGCGCCTAATCTCTACGACCCGTCAAACTACTCCCTCACCCGCTACCTTGAGAGTGCCCTTAAAGCCCAGGTGCTATTTAAGCGAGACCGCGACTATGTGGTGAAGGATGGTCAGGTTATTATTGTTGATGAGTTCACCGGCCGGTTAATGTTCGGTCGTCGTTATTCTGAGGGGCTGCACCAGGCAATAGAAGCCAAGGAGCATGTCAGGGTTCAGCAGGAAAGCCGAACCTTTGCCACCATTACCATCCAGAACTACTTCCGAATGTATGACAAATTAGCCGGGATGACCGGTACCGCCGCCACCGAGGCTGAGGAGTTTCATAAGATATACCAGCTTGAGGTAGTGCAAATCCCAACTAATGAGCCGATGATTCGTCAGGACTACCCTGACCAGATTTACAAGGATGAGGAGACTAAATTCCGGGCGGTGGTGCGTGAGATTGAGCAGCTTCACCAACAGGGGCAACCGGTGCTAATTGGCACCGTGTCTATTGAGAAGTCGGAATACCTGAGCGACCGCTTAAAGCGGAAAGGGATTCCCTATCAGGTGCTTAATGCCAAGTACCACGAGAAGGAGGCTTATATCATTGCCCAGGCCGGGCAGTCGGGGGCGGTAACTGTGGCCACCAATATGGCTGGTCGCGGCGTTGACATTGTCCTGGGAGGAAGTCCCAACGGGCAAGATGAGCCAGACTGGCAGGAGAAACACAATAAAATAGTTGAGCTTGGTGGGCTTCATATTATTGGCACTGAGCGCCATGAGGCACGGCGAATTGATAATCAGCTTAGGGGTAGAGCCGGGCGGCAGGGCGACCCGGGAAGCTCCCGCTTCTATGTGTCTCTGGAGGATGACATTGTCAAACGCTTTGGCGGCGACCGGATTAAGGGCTTTATGGAGTGGGCAGGTCTGGATGAGGATACCCCGATTGAGAATAAATTGGTTAACCGCTCTATTGAGGGTGCCCAGGTCAGGGTTGAGGGCTACCACTTTGACATGCGTAAACACCTGGTGGAGTATGACGATGTAATTAATCAGCAGCGTGAGCTTATCTATGCCGAGCGAAAGAAGATACTAAGCGGTGCCGACCTTAAGGCAAACATCCTGTCAATGGTTAGAGAAGAGCTCCAGGGTATGGTGGCAACTCATATTCCTGATGAGCGCGGCATTGACCGGGATATAGACGGCTTACTGGCTGATGCTTCCGCCATCTTCCCCCTACCA
>DAOWJS010000019.1 GCA_030640255.1 Dehalococcoidales bacterium
GGTAGTAATTGCTCAGGGCAAACCGTTGTGGCTTTACATCGGGGATTTGAATGGGCACCTCATAGCCCCAGAACTCGTCCTTCTTCCATATAATCTTATCCCGGGCTATCATTTCTATTATCTTCACCGAGTCTCGAACCGTTATCTTTTGCCCTCTATCCATTCCACCTACCTTTCCCGTGTTCAGAATGAAGCACTGGATGCCAGGATTATTCCTCAGGATGCTGAGAAAGATATTTCCCTCATCCTCTTCTGAACCCACTATGAAGGGATTGGTACCAACGACTCGCCGCAGCTTGCCTGCCTCTGCCGGGTCACCAGCCGAGGTCTCCACCGACTCGCCCAGCATAAAGGCAGCCGCTCCCCATTCTGGAGTAAGGCGCGCTACCGGGGGCAGGATATCCTGGCGCCGGGTAATAAAGAAGACAAAGTCAATCCTCCCTAGGTCAATCTCGCTGTCGGTAAAGGCGATGTCACGTCTTTTTACCATTGCCCGACCGTTGGAGGTTAGCGTAGTATCAAAGAAATCCACCTTGCCTGTTTCCGGGTCAACGGCGACATTCTCCAGTATAGACCGGGGGCTTATCGCCGCAGCATAGAGAAGAGGTTGCATGCCGGGTTCCAGACCATCCGTCTTCAGATAGAAGGATTCCTCAGTGCCTATGGCACTGCCATTAGACCTCAGTATTACCACATCATCCTGGCGAATCACCACCCTCTCTGGGGGACGTAACCAGTGAGAATGGCAGGATAGTGTCGTCTTTCCGGTGCCACTGAGACCAAAGAGGAGAACACCAAAATCTCTCAATTGCCCGTCTCTGAGCACTCGTATAATCTTGCTGGCGGCGTGGAGCCCAAGATTGCCTCTTTTCTTAGCCCAATACATTACCTGGCGAAGCATCGCCTTTTTAACCTCACCCTTGTAGTCACTGCCCATAATCAGCGTCAGACCTGACTCGGGAAAGACGAGGGTCTTCTTTTCCGGCCACTCGGGGACATCAATGACGGTGAAGTCAGGCTCACCACCCTCTGAGGGGAATAGGGTATTACCCCACATTAATGGTAACCGGGGATAGTCGGCAGTAACATACAGGCGGCAGTTGGTCTTAAAGTCCGGATTATGACACATTACCCGGTCGAGTTTTATCATTTCCTTGCCCCTTAAATAATCCAAAACCTCGTGCACCAGCTGGCTGTCTTCCTCATCAAGCTCACCCATCACCACCTCGGTAAACTTGGCAATTCTATTCCGCACCGCGGTAATCACCGAAAGATTACCAAACTCGGTGATAATTCCTCCCTGCTCCAGAGACCACTCCCTGAGTTTCTCCTCGGAGGGATTATCAATTATCCTTTTTGGCTGAAACTCCCGGGCAAGAATGTCTTGCATGTCACCTCTCCCCAAATTGGTCTAGTTCCTAATTGTAGCATATAATAGCCTATAGTTTGTATTCGGCTCCGGTTATCAATTAATATAATAAGCTGATAGGCTTATGATTTGCCAATGCCAGCCAGAGGATATAGATAGGATATATTTTATCGTCAACGAGGCGGCTAAAGCCTATGAAGGCGTTATCCCGGCTGACTGCTATTATCAGCCCTATATGCCCAGGAGCGAGCTTGAGCGGGAAATGAAGCGCATGACCTTCTTTGGCTGGGAGGTAAATGGAGAGCTTATCGGGGTAATGGGGTTTGAACCGATTAAGGATGTTACCCTCATCCGCCACGCCTATATGTTACCCCGGTGGCAGAGACAGGGAATAGGCAGTAAAATGTTAAGTTACCTCAGGGGTTTGGTTACTACCCCCCGCCTGCTGGTGGGGACATGGGCGGGTGCCCACTGGGCGATTGACTTCTATCAAAAGCACGGCTTCAGCTTATTGCCGAATAAGGATGAGCTACTAAAGACCTACTGGGATATCCCCCGGCGACAGATTGAAACCTCGGTGGTCTTGGGTGTAGAATTAGGCAGGATATAAAGGAGTAGACATGGATAGAAAATGGTTTAACAGAATACTTCAGGCTGCGGTGGTTGCTCTCGCCATGGCGGCGGTATGCCAGGAGCTGGAAAAGCCCAAGGAAGAAAGGAAGTGGCACGGGAGGGTAGCTGGTATTGTACCCTATGATTTTCGGATGCCTACCATTGAGAAGTTCCTGGAATCTTACTGGAATCCCTACGAGAGGCGAGTGTTTACTCCCGAGGTATTCGGCATTGGCTGGGCAATTAACTTCTACACTCTACTGGAGAATCTGGGGGTTATTAAGTCTGGTGTCTCCGAGGAAGACTTCCTCATGCCGACGGAATCTATTAAAGATGTGCTGAGAGAGCCCTCAACGACAGAGTGAGAGCTGGGTGGGGGGAAAGTTATGGTTTTGCTGCTAACTACCTCCCCCCCCCACACCCCATCCCCTCTAGCTTCTACCAGCTTTACCGGTACTAGTTTATTGGTTAAACTCTCATCGCTTTTGGTATATACCTTTATGTAGTTAGGGGTGAGGCCGGACCAGACGCCATCGGACTGCTTCTCCCATAATACCGGCATAACTTTACCTATGAATTGACGGCGGAAGTTTTGGGCGCTCTCTTGGGCTAGAGCCAGCATCTTCTGGCTTCGCTGCTTTTTAACCTGAGCCGCTACTTGTTGGGGGAACTGGGCGGCTTGAGTTCCCTGGCGGGGCGAGTAGGGGAAGACATGAATCCGGGCGAATGCCATCTGCCGGCAAAGATTATAGCTCTCCTCAAATTCCTCATCAGTCTCGCCGGGGAAGCCAACTATAATATCGGTGGTGATAGCCACCTCAGGCACTAGCCCCCGAATTAAAGATACTGACTGCTGATAATCATTGGCTGAATAGCGCCGTTTCATCCTACCGAGCACCCGGTTACAGCCGCTCTGGAGGGAGAGGTGGAAGTGGGGGCATAGCCTCTTATCACGCCATAGTCCGACAAGCTCGGGGGAGATTTCCTGGGGTTGGAGAGACGACAGCCTTAATCTGGTTACATCAGTCTCATTTAAGATATGCTCCAGCAATTGCTTCAGTTTAACTCCGTTATAATTATAGGCGCCAATCTTGACCCCGGTTAATACCACCTCTTTATAGCCTTGAGCCAGCCGGTGCTTGACCTCAGCTATCACCTGGGCGGCGGGCAGGCTTTTCTCCCTGCCCCGCACCAGGGGCACAATGCAGTAGGAACAAAAATTGCGGCAACCATCCTGAACCTTGATGAAGGCACGGGTTCGGAAGCCATCATAAAGGTGACCGGTTGAATCTCCCGGAATGTGGGCGGAATTACCCAGGCGACCCGACTCCCTCAGCAGCCGCAGTAGATGCGGCTTTTCCTCATTGCCCACGACAAGGTCAACACCTTCAATCTGAGCCAGCTCGTGGCGGGCTCGTTCCGCATAGCAGCCGGTAGCCACTACCAGGGCGCCAGGATTTCGGCGGTGCGCCAGCCGGAGTCGGTGACGAGATTTGCTGTCGGCAATATGGGTAACCGTGCAGGTATTTAGTATATAAACATCAGCCCCGTCGGTTGGAGCTACCAGCCTATACCCTGCCTCGGCAAATTGTCGGGCTAAAAGCTCGGTCTCGGCTTGATTGAGCTTACAGCCTAAGCTATCCAGGGCAATCTTCATTGTTTCCGACCTTTTACCCGTCTTAACCAACCCCTTCTACACTGGCATTATATCCTTCATATTCTCAGCCGGTCAAATTGAAGAGACGGTGCGTGCTTGACAGTAGCCCGGTGGGATACAGTATAATACACTGAATCAAGATGGCTCTCTAGGGCTGCGATAGGATAGCAGCCTCAGATTTTGGTGGGGATGTCAATAGCAAATAATAGGGTTGTGGTCACCGGGATAGGTATTCTGTGTCCGCTTGGGCTGAATGCCACCACTACTTGGGAAGGTCTTATTGCCGGTAAGTCCGGTATTGACTATATTACCCTATTTGACCCTGAGCCCTTTGACACCAAGTTTGCCGGCGAGGTAAAGGGATTTGAGCCCGCTGATTATATTAGCCGCAAGAGTGTCCGCCGCATAGACCGCTATGGTCAACTAGCTGTGGCGGCTAGTCTGCAGGCGGTGGAGCAAGCCGGAATAAAGATTAATTCCAGTAATTATGATAATATCGGTGTCATAATTGGCAGCGGGTGTGGGGGTCTAATTACCCTATCTGAACAGCTTAGAGTACTGGCAGAAGAGGGACCGGGTAGGGTAAGTCCCTTCCTGGCACCAATGATGGCGGCTGATATGGCTTCGGCCCAGGTATCAATCTTACTCGGGGTTAAGGGGCCAAACTTCTGCACTACTTCATCTTGCGCTAGTAGCTCAGATGCTATAGGGGTGGCTGGTGAGATTATAAGGCGTGGTGATGCTCAGGCAATGATTGCTGGTGGCAGCGAGGCAGTAATAAGCCCGATAGGTGTGGCTGCTTTCAATGCCTGTAAAGCCCTGTCTACACGGAATAGCCAGCCACAACTAGCTTCACGACCCTTTGATGCTGAGCGCGATGGCTTTGTCCTCGGTGAGGGCGCTGCCATACTCATTCTGGAGAACCTCTCTTTTGCCCAAAGGCGTGGGGCTCAAATCCTGGCTGAAATCATAGGCTATGGAGTTAGTGCTGATGCCTACCATACTACCCAGCCAGATGAGGGAGGAGAAGGTGCGGCTAGGGCGATACAAATGGCGCTTAATAAGACTGGACTTGGCACTACTGAGGTTGATTATATTAATGCTCATGGCACATCTACGTCCTTAAACGACAAGGCAGAGACGGCGGCGATAAAGTCGGCATTCGGTGACCGTGCCTATCGCATTCCGATAAGCTCCACTAAATCAATGATGGGTCACCTTCTGGGAGGTGCCGGTGCTGTTGAGGCAGCGATATGTGTTATGGTTATCCAGCACGGGCTCATACCACCCACTATAAACCTTACTCACCCTGACCCTGAGTGTGATTTGGATTATGTGCCTAATGTCGCCCGCCGAGCCAAGGTTGCCACTGCCCTGTCTAATTCCTTGGGCTTTGGTGGGCACAATTCAGTCTTAGTCTTCCGGCAATATGGTGAGGCGTAAGCTTGAGCCGTAGTCGTTGGAATCTTCTACCTCCTGTTCCCGACAAACTTTTGGCTAACAACACCTCTGGTTTTTCTCCGCTAATGGTTCAGCTCCTATATAATCGTGGTCTCACCGAACCATCCCAGTTAGAAGCGTTCATCGCCGCTGATAGACGTATGGCGGGTAATCCTTTCTTGCTGCCTGATATGCACCGGGCGGTAGCCAGGATTTACCAGTCGTTGCTTTCCGGGGAAAACATTGCTGTCTACGGAGACTTTGATGTTGATGGCATCACGGCTACTGCCTTACTTGTCCGGGGTCTAACCGCCCTTGGTGGCAAGGTTACCCCTTACATACCCCATCGCCTGACGGAAGGCTATGGGCTTAGAACCGCCGCTTTAGAGAATCTTTACCATCAAGGCATTAGCCTGGTTATCACCGTTGATTGCGGGATTACGGCCTTGTCCCAGGTTAAGCGGGCAAGAAGACTGGGGCTGGATATAATTATCACTGACCATCATATCCCTCTACCTGAAATCCCGCCTGCTGTGGCCATTGTTGACCCCAAGTTGCCTGATTCGGCTTACCCCTTCTCCGAATTAGCTGGTGTCGGGGTCGCCTTCAAGTTACTTCAGGCTCTGTTCCAGGGTGTTGGCAAAGAGCAGCAACTGGATGAACTGTTAGACCTGGTAGCTCTGGGAACTGTAGCCGATATGATGCCTCTGCGGGGAGAAAACCGATACCTGGTCAAGCAGGGACTGGAACTAATTAACTCTGCTCCCCGTCTTGGCGTCAGGGAACTGGTAACCCAGGCGGGATTAGACATCGGCAGCCTTGACTCAGAAAGAATCTCTTGGGTCATAGCCCCCCGCTTAAATGCTGCTGGCAGGCTGGAACATGCCATGACCAGCTATAAATTGCTGATGGCAGACTCGCTGCCGGAAGCGCAGGGGTTAGCGGTGTGGCTGGAGCAGAAAAATGCCGAGCGGCAAAAGCTAACCACCAGTGCTTTAGCTAAAGCCAGAGAGCAGATATTAGCCGCTGGGATTTCACCGTTACTAATGGCTGGCGACAAGGACTATCCGGCGGGCATCGTCGGGTTGGTAGCCGGTAGACTATGCGAAGAATTTTATCGTCCGGCGGTGGTGGTTAAAATTGGCGAGAAGGTAAGTAGCGGGAGTTGTCGCAGTATCCCTGAGTTTAATATTACCCTTGCCCTGAACCAGTGTAGCCGCCTTTTATCCCAGTTTGGTGGACATGCCCAGGCAGCCGGTTTTACGCTGCCGACGAAGAATTTGAATCGCTTGGAGCAGCGTCTGTCTCAACTGGCAGCTATGCAGCTGGAGGGGGTTGACCTGCGCCCTTGCCTTGACATTGATGCTGAGGTTGGGCTAACCGACATTGGTGGCGATACCTTCCAGACAACTCAACAGCTAGCCCCCTTTGGTTATGGTAATCCCGTGCCTACCTTCCTCAGCCGGGGAGTAGAGGTTATTGATTGCCGCACTATGGGCATTAGTGGCGAGCACCTGAAGTTGAAACTAAGGCAGGGTGGTGTGGTGTGGGATGGGGTAGGTTTCAGATTGGGTAGCTATCTGGCTGAGGTAGCCTCATCTCTTGACATTGTCTATAACCTGGAAATAGACCGCTGGGGTGGGGAGGAGAGGCTCAGGCTAAATATCCTTGACTTTGCTCTAGCTAGCTAATATTGCTCAAGGGATTATTTAGCAACCTATCCCCCTGACCCCCTTCCCTTACAAGGGAAGGGGGAATTGAATAAGAGAGGGGCTTCGCCCCTCTAAACTCCCTCAGTGTTTCGGGGGATAAGGAAAGTTTAAGAGAGGCTTCGCCCCTCTCTAATCCTTCCATAGGAAGGACTTCCCCCTATCCTTTGAAGGAGAGGGGGATAAAGGGGGTGAGGTTGAAACATACTGGGAAATTGTGTTGACTTTTGCAAATGGGATTTCTTTAGTGTATAATATCTATGGTGGTTTACAGTTTAGGTTATCATATACTTAGTCAAGCTAATTCAGGTTTACTCAAGTGCTGGATGACCCAACTCTAACCAACTATTTAGAAGAGAGGAGGGCATCCAATGGGATTTAAGGACAAGTCACTCCAATGTTCTGATTGTGGGGCTACCTTCACCTTCAGTGCTGAGGAGCAAGAGTTCTTCGAATCTAAAGGTTATACTAATGAGCCTAAGCGCTGTCCTGCGTGCCGCGAAGCCAGGAGAGCACAGCGTTACGGGAATGATAGTTACGGCTACAGGTCCCGGCGTCAAATGTTCCCGGCAGTATGCGCCGAGTGTGGTAAGGAAACCGAAGTTCCGTTTGAGCCTCGCGAAGGTAGACCAGTATACTGTAGCGAATGTTACGCTAAAGTAAGACAGAGTAGGTAACGCTAGTTTAACTTTAAGAACATGCGTAGGCTGGGGGTACCTGGCCTATGCGTGTTTTAGAATGTGGTGTTGTATTATGGCATTGAAAGTCTCTGTGCGAGAAGGTGAAACTCAAGACTCTTTATTGAAACGCTTCCAGAGAGCGGTGCAGATGGATGGAATCCTGCGCCAGGCAAAGGCCCATCGCTATTTTATATCCAAGAGAGACGCCGCCCGCCTAAAATCGAAAAGGAACGCGAGACGAAAACGACTTGCGAGGTAATACTGGATTGGTCTAAAGAGTGCCTGCTAATCCACACTAGGAATTCTATCTATCATTCACCATCACTCTCTACCTTTACCCAGCGTGTTCGGTCTTTACCATCCCGACTTGATATACCTTGCAATAATGTCTATTGCCTCAAATAAATCAGGCGAGGGCAATAAGTAACCAGTCCTAACCCTGGCATATTCATACTTTGGCTCAGGGAAAATCCAAATACTACCCCTAAGCTGCCCAAGTTCGGATTGCAGTAGAGTATCTTTCAGCTGATAATTATAGTTGAGCTCTCGGGCAAGGTAATCATCCCCCTTCCACTCAATATTGGTCACCTTACCCCACATACCTGAACTTTTCCCTCTTACCATTCTAGTTTTCTTCCTGTTCTTTCTACCTGTCCAGTTAGAAATCTTAACCAAATAATCAAGAAAGTAACTGACCCCATACTGACTGGCGACATTGATAACATTTATATAATCTATATTCCTTCCCTCTATCTTAATAACACCCTCAGACCTTTGCCCTGAGGCACGACCCACTCCTACCTTTGCCTCTTCCGCACCTCTTTCTAACCGAGATGCTTTGACTCCCATCTCATGGAGGTGATGAAGGAACTGATCCATATTTTGAAGGCCACCCTTCTTTCTCTTTCTGAGTGCCAGCGGCAATCCAATAGCAGCCATAAGCGCAGCTATGGTGCCACCAAGAATACTTGCCCAGTCCATTAGTTACCTAACCTCCTTTAGAAATTGAGATATTAGGCCTCTGCCTTTATCCACCGTGTTCGGTAAGCCATGATGGAAATAGTGATGGCTAATACGATTATGGCTATCACCTGAGCCTGATGCAAACCGAATAGGAAGGGTGTTCCTTCTCGCAGGAAACTGATGCTAAAGCGCCATACTGAGTATAGGCTGAGGTAGATAAGGAATAATGAGCCATCAGGCTTGAATCGCCCCCTCAGTTTGAGCAACACCCCAAAAGCTATTAAACAATATATAATCTCATAAACCTGCGTAGGGTGAACGGCAACTCCAATAGGAGCAAAGCTATTAGGGTGAGTATAAATTACGCCCCAAGGCAAAGAGGTCGGTATCCCATAGCAGCAACCATTTAGAGTGCAGCCTACCCTGCCTACAGCCTGAGCCAGTATGATACCCGGTGCTATCAAATCAGCAAGGTAACCAAACCGGAAGTTGCTGAACTTGCTGCAAATCCAGATACCCAGGGCGGCGCCCAAAACAGCCCCGTAGATAGTTAGACCCGAGGCACCGATTATCTGCCCCGGGTTCTGGCTATAGTAACCCCATTTGTCAACCACGTGGAGCAGTCTTGATATTATTACCCCCGATGGAATTGCCACCAGAGCAGCGGTAAGCGTGCTATCAAGAGAAAGATTAGCCCCCTTTCTTACCTCTCGTATCATCCACAAGGTTACGGTTAGTACCGCCAGGGCAACCATAATGCCGTACCATCTGACTTCAATTGAGCCTATAGCGAAGGCTACCGGGTTTATGTCTATGGTAATCATTATTCCTCCATCAAATTAAGTATACTTAGCAACCCTATCCCCTTTATCCTTGCCAAAGCAGGCAAGGACTTTATCCCCTTCCCCTTAGTAAGGGGAAGGGGAAATTATTTCAAGAGGGGCTTCGCCCCTCTAAAACTCCCCTTCAATACTTGAACTCTCTTCTAAAAGAGGGGCTGATTATGATGCCTTTGCGTGACTAAAACCGGCCTCTCATTTCACTGGAGTAGCCTTCTGCAACTGTCGGTAACGCTCTTCCCACTGCAATGGCAATGTCTGGGGACGGGATTGATAAGCCAACCCCCTGACTCGGTGTTGCCAAGCGAGGGAAGAAAATGTTGACCTCAACCTCATCGCCACGGCTCTGCCTCTTGACGACGAACTCGGCACAGTTTACACAACGGTCATAGTCGGAGTATTCGGAGGCTGAATGGCTATAAGGTTCTCTACGTTGAATCCCTTTGATGAGTGGCATTGTCTCCTCCTTACAAGATTATTAGTTTGTTCTGGTTTCCCAGCTTTCCAACCTCTGACTGGCAGCATAGCTCCACCGCCCAGACTATTCAGCTGCCTAGCAAGCCTTCCAACAATATCTGGGCGGCTTTTTTATCCAGGGGTTTATTATTGTTGCCACACTTGGGCGACTGGATACAGCTGGGGCAGCCCTCCAGGCACGGGCACTCGGTAATCGCCTTTAGTGTAGTTTGCCATAGTTCTTCTATCAGGTCAAAGCCCTTCTCAGCAATGCCGACGCCTCCGGGATGGGCATCATAGATAAATATTTGGGCTCTCCCGGTATCGGGGTGGAGGGGGGTGGATACGCCCCCGATATCATTGCGGTCGCAAAGGGCAAATAGGGGTAAGATGGCGATGGCGGCGTGCTCGGCAGCGTGTAGTCCCCCGGCAAAGTCCAGCTCCTCTTTGACCAGTCGGGTAACGGCGTCAGTAGGCAGGTCAAACCATAGGGCGACGGTAAAAAAATGCTGGGGGGGCAGGTTGAGGGGCTCTTCACCAATTACCTCCTCGGTGAATTGTGCCTTTTTCCTGAAGCCAACCACGGTAGTGGTAACCTCTACCTCGCCCAGGTATACTTTTGTCTGTCTACAGTCTTTACTGCGGGCTACCTTGACAATACGCAAATCAGTGATGTCCTTAGCCTGGGTATAGTAAGCAGCTGTGGTCGGCGTAGCATAGGCGGTGCGATTAGCCAGGTCAAGCTCGGTGACCAAATAGGATTCCCCCTGATGGAGATAGATAGCCCCGGGATGCACTTGAAAAAAAGCCACGCTAGCCTCTATAGTTTCCAGCAGGGAGTCGGTTGAGGTATCAATAAGGGCGAAGTTTTCCCCTGAGGTGGAACGAATATTGATGGATTGAGCCGGGTAAGCGATGGCAGGTGAGAGATACCACTTCCGGTTCCGCTCCTTGAGCATGCCCTGTCTCTCAAGCTCGGCTCTTTCCTGGTTTAAGGTAGAACCAAAGATTTTCTCGTCATCCTCATTTAGCGGCATTTCCCAGGCGGCACACAACAGATGGGCTCTCAAAATGTAGGGGTTACCGGGGTTAACCAGGGCATTCTCAAAGCTTTGCTGAAAGAAGGAATCGGGGTGATGCATAAAATACTGGTCAAGAGGGTTATCCAGACCGATAAGAAAACTTAGCGACTCACCTTTACCCCGTCCACTCCTCCCCGCCTGCTGCCAGGTGCTGGCAATACTCCCCGGATAGCCGGTAAGCACCGTTGCCTCAAGGTCGCCGATATCTATGCCTAATTCTAAAGCAGTAGTAGCCACCACTCCTAGAAGTTGACCGGTGAAGAGCTCCTGCTCTATTTGACGCCGCTCCTGGGGGAGATAACCAGCCCGATAAGCCTTGATTTGCTGAGCTAGGGGTGGGTTAACTTCGGCTAACCGCCGCGAGGAGTAGGCGTAAATAAGCTCGGTCAGCCGGCGACTGCGAGCAAAGGTTAGACTGCGGATTTTATGGCTCACCAGCTCAGTAAACAGGTTGGTAGCTTCACTATTGGCACTGCGCCGAACGCTCTTAGCCTCGTCTATAATTGGCGGATTCCAGAAGACGAAGTCCTTGCCTCCATAGGGGGAGCCATCGTTGTCAACTACCTCAAAGGGTAAACCTGCCAGTCTTTCCGCATGCTCACCCGGGTTGGCTATAGTGGCTGAACAGCAGATGAACCGGGGGTTTGAGCCATAAAGCTGGCACAGACGGCGCAGGCGGCGCAACACCCCGGCGACGTGGGAACCAAAAACACCCCGATAGATGTGGGCTTCATCTACTACCACATACTTCAGGTGGCGCAGTAATCTTGACCAGGACTGGTGATTGGGCAATATGCCAATGTGGAGCATATCTGGATTGGTAAGTATTATCCTGGCTTTTTTCCTTATTTCCGCCCGCTCCGCCTGGGGGGTATCGCCATCAAAGGTGGCAAATTCCTCTACTTGGAACAAACGAGGGCAGAATAACTCGTGTAAGCCCCGCAGCTGGTCCTGCGCCAGGGCTTTAGTGGGAAAAAGGTAGAGGGCACGACTACCCTTCTCAGTTAGAACTGCCTCCAGTACGGGAATATTGTAGCACAGGGTCTTACCACTGGCGCTTGAGGTTGCCACCATCACATTCCTACCCTGCCGAGCCTTATTTACCGCTTCAGCTTGGTGAGTATAAAGGGGTAATAGCCTGTGCTCATTAAGGCAATCTTGAAGCTCGTTAGCCAGAGGTTGGTCCAGCTCGGCATAGCTGGCGTCACGGGGTGGAATATGCTCCATGTGAGCAATCTGACCATTATAAGTGGGTTGAGCGGTAAGATGATGGAGGAAGGCTGAGGTGTTCATTATGGCTCTCGTTCAAATATGTTAAAACACCGACATAATTTCAATTTCATAGTCAAGCATCTCTACCTCAAACCGACCATTAACTATGAAGTCCACTACCTTTGACAGGACTTCATTGGTGTGCCGCTTGTCATTGCTGACGCAGCCAATCCCCAGTGTAGCCAGTTGCCATAAGTCGTGGTCGTCAACCTCAGCCACAGAAACATTAAATTTATTCTCGACCCGGGTAATAATAGATTTCAAAACCTGCCGCTTACCCTTGAGGGATACATTTTCAGGTAAGCGAAGCCTAATCTTACATACGCCGACATTCATAACATATATGGTTGCCAGTAACCAGATAAATCAAGCTTGAGTTACCAGCAACGCTACCCGGAAATATTGGTAACGCAATGCGGAGATGGAGCTGTTGTCTAATTCCTAAACTTGACTGGATTAAGCTATGTGATACAATTCCCAATATACAACTAATAATTTGTTGAGTCAAGGCTAAAAATACAGGTTGTTTAGCAACCTATCCCCCTGACCCCCTTCCCTTAATAAAAGATTGTTTAACAACCCCTCACCCCTTCTTTTGGTGAAATCACAAACTCTAATTTCTAATCCTTCACAGGTGAAGGACTAAACAAGTTCAAAATTCAAATCCCTAA
>DAOWJS010000011.1 GCA_030640255.1 Dehalococcoidales bacterium
GCCAGCATAAAATCTGATTACCAGCATAGAATCCTCATCGGAGGCCGCAAGACCAGCGGTCACGGAGTTGGCAAGATAAACGAGCTGGGTGCCGAGGTAGCTAGAGAAGACGGCGATAAGGTCATCGATGCCATAAGAACCGCCCGGCATTTCTTTGAGACCGACGCCTTTTTAATAGTCGCCAGTTCCGCCGGCGGCACCGGCTCAGGTTCACTACCAATAATGACCCAAATGCTAAAAGACCGCTATATGGATAAACCAGTATATGCCCTTGTCGTCCTCCCCTTTGAGCATGAAGAGCAAACCGAGGAAAGAACCGTTTACAACACTGCCACCTGCCTTAAATCGGTCAGCTCAGTAGCCGATGCCGTATTTCTCATTGACAACCAAAGGTATGTCAGAAAGGACTTCTCAATTAGAAATAACCTGGCTCAAATTAATGCCCTGATAGTTGAGCCGTTCTATAACCTGCTCTGCGCCGGCGAAGAGAAAAAGGCAAAATTCGTTGGGTCAAAGGTGCTTGATGCCGGAGATATAATACAGACACTGGTAGGGTGGACAACAATAGGCTTTGGTAAATCGCCATTACCACTAATCAGGTTTCCCTTTGAACGGACACGTAACTTCAGGAAGAAGAGCACCGAAACCCACAAGGGAATCATGGCCATGGATGAAGCCATAAGTGAGCTGTCAATCAGGTGCAAGCCGGTGGATACCGGCCGAGCCCTGTACCTCATCTCAGCCCCGGCCAGGGAAATGAATATGGCCCTGGCTAAGGAACTCGGCGATTACCTGAAAGATATAGCCTCAGAGGCTATAATAAGGAATGGCGATTACCCCAGGGGAGGGGGCAGCTTGGATGTCACCGTAATCCTGTCTGAACTTAGCGATGTGGAAAAGATAAAGAACTACTATAGTAAAGCCGCCGAATTTATCCACGACCTTAAAAGCCGACAGGTAGACATAGAAAGCAAACAAAGAGAATTTGAAGAGGCGTCAAAGAATATACCCTCACTATTATAATTAGCCAATCCAAGCCTATTTTTGAGGGGTATTAACCAACCTCACCCCTCATATTACCCCTAATAAATAGCTATTTTGCCAGCTTTAGTTAAGTAACTTATCATAGCTACCTGAAGCTGGCATTTACTTTATAAAAATCACCCGCTTAAGCCTTGACAAACACTACATATTGTGGTATTTTAGTTTTGCTATACTATATAATGTAGAGGAAGTTATGAACTGTCCCTATTGTGGTCACCATGATTCCAAGGTTATAGATTCGCGAGATGTAAATGAGGGCATACGCCGCCGTCGGCAGTGCTTAGGTTGTGGCTCTCGTTTCACTACCTACGAGCGACTGCAATCAGCCACTCTTTTCGTGGTTAAGAAGGACCGGAGGCGTGAGGAATTTAGCCGGGATAAGCTGCTAACCGGTATTCGCAAGGCTTGTGAAAAACGACCACTGCCTACCGGCACTGTTGATAAGCTCGCCGATGATATAGAAGCCGAGCTTTACCACCAGGGCAAGGCAGAGATACCCAGTGCTGTCATCGGTGATATGGTCATGGAAAGGTTAAAGAGCCTAGACCATATTGCCTACATCCGCTTTGCCAGCGTCTACCGTGACTTTACTGACATCACAACCCTAAAGCAAGAATTAGACACCCTACTCAGTGCTGAAGCTAAAGTATCTCACCCTACCAGCCAGCTACCCTTACTCCCCGATGACAGATTAGAGCCGCTAACTAAGGGACATAGAAGAGGACGGATGAAGGCAAGAGTGAAGAGGTAAGGTTGATTTACATTAAGGCTAGAACAGGAGTCGGAAATGAACACGGCTAATCAGTCAGAAAATAAACAATTAGCCTCAGTCAATCGCACCCAGATTGCCCGAGCCATCTTTGCTGCCGCTGAGTCTATGGGCATATCGGATAGACATCAAATAGAACGGCTCACCAGCCAGGCGATTGAGCGCCTTGAACAGCAGCAACCCCCACCCGGACAACCCCTACCCGGAATGGAACACCTGGTGCCCCAACCTCGCCCGAGGAAATACCTGCCTACTGATTTTGAAATCCTATCTATAGTCAAAGAGTTCTTAGCCACTGAAGAGCCGGCTAAGCGGAAGGAGACTAAACCTAAAATGAAAACTACCATAGTCAAGCCAAAAGTTAAGCCCGTACCTGGTATCAATCTTACCGAAAATGCCCTTCGTGTTCTGGAAAGAAGATACCTAAAGAAAGATAAACAGGGGCAAGTAGTCGAGACCGCAGAGGAAATGTTCCGTCGCGTGGCACAGGCTATTGCTTCTGCCGAGCTTATCTATGACCCTAAGGCAGATGTCACGGCTTGGGAAGAGAAATTCTACCGGTTGATGGCTAATCTTGAGTTTCTGCCTAACTCGCCTACCCTGATGAACGCCGGCAGGGAATTAGGTCAACTGTCAGCCTGCTTTGTCCTTCCCATTGAGGATTCAATGGAGTCCATATTTAATGGGGTAAAGAATACCGCCCTTATCCACAAAAGCGGTGGGGGGACGGGATTTTCCTTCTCCAGACTGAGGCCAGAAAAAGATAGGGTCGGCTCTACCGGGGGTGTAGCCAGTGGTCCGGTTTCCTTTATGCGAGCCTTTGATGTTGCCACTGATGTTATTAAACAGGGGGGAATGCGCCGGGGGGCAAACATGGCTATCCTCAACGTTGACCACCCCGATATCATGAAATTTATAATGGCTAAAGATGACCCTACCGCCTTTACCAACTTCAATCTTTCCGTAGCCGTAACCACTGAATTTATGGAGGCGGTCAAGGCTGGTACTGACTATAAACTAATAAATCCACACACCAAAGAGGTGGCAGGTAAGCTCAATGCCAAAGAGGTATTTGATAAGATAGTGGACATGGCCTGGAAAACAGGAGACCCGGGTGTTGTCTTCCTTAACCGAATAAATCAGGATAATCCTACCCCACATCTGGGTAAAATCGAAAGCACCAATCCTTGCGGTGAGCAACCGCTACTCCCTTATGAGTCGTGTAATCTAGGCTCGATTAATCTAGTTAAGATGCTACGAACCAAAAATGGAGCTTCCGAGATTGATTACCCCAAGCTAGCTGAGACAGTAAAGGTTACCGTCAGGTTCTTAGATAATGTCATTGATGTCAACAAGTTCCCATTACCTGAAATCGCCGAAATGACCAGGAAAACGAGGAAGATTGGGCTGGGGGTGATGGGTTTTGCCGATATGTTAATCAAGCTAGACATCGCCTACGACTCAGAGAAGGCGCTACAGATTGCCTCCGATATTATGCGTTTCATTAATGAAGAGGCAGAAAATGTCTCGGTAGAATTAGCCCGGGAGCGGGATGTCTTCCCCACTTTTGAGGGCAGCATCTATGATGCTCCTAATCGTCCCCGGGTAAGAAACGCATCATGCACTACCATTGCCCCCACCGGCACCCTGAGCATAATCGCTGGTTGCTCCAGCGGCATTGAGCCCCTTTTCGCCCTGAGCTATACCAGAAACATCCTGGATGGTGACCAGCTAATAGAGGTAAATCCCTATTTTGAGGAAGTAGCCAAGCAGGGGGGCTTTTACTCCGAAGAGCTTATGCAACAGCTAGCCTCAGGGGCTAAACTTCACGATAGAGAAGAGGTTCCTGATGGAATCAAACGGCTATTTGTCACCGCCCATGAGATAAGTCCCGAATGGCATATCAGGATGCAGGCCGCCTTCCAGAAGTCTACCCACAATGCTGTTTCCAAAACAGTCAACTTCCCCCAACAGGCTACCAGAGAAGACATAGCTAAGGTATATATGATGGCTTATCAGGAGGGATTAAAGGGGATAACCATTTACCGGGATAGAAGCCGTGACGCCCAAGTATTGACCACAGGCAAGAAGGAAGAGAGAGTTGAAGGCGTCAGGCTTACCCCGAGGAAGAGGTCAAAGATAACCACCGGGATTACCGAGAGGGTAACCACCGGTTGTGGCTATATGTATGTAACCGTGAACTCTGATGAACGAGGAATATGCGAGGTCTTCTCCACCCTGGGCAAAGCCGGCGGCTGTGCCTCAGCCCAACTGGAAGCCATCTGCCGACTCATTTCTCTGGCGTTAAGGTCAGGGGTAGATGTCGCCTCGGTGGTGAGGCAGCTTCGTGGTATCCGTTGCCCATCTATCGCCTGGGAAGAAGGTAAATCTGTCCTCTCCTGTGCTGATGCCATTGCCAGCGTACTGGAAAAACATATTGGCGGCGAGAGTAAGCCTACGCTGGAAGACTATGGTCTGGCTAAAAACCTGGCCGGGCAGTGCCCTGACTGCGGCAACCTCCTCGTCTATCAAGAAGGCTGCTTCATCTGCCCCACCTGCGGGTATACCAAGTGCTAATAAAATCACTTGACAAAATACACGGAAGCGTGTATAGTAAGAGAAGAAACTGATTGCCATAATGGAAAGGCGGAGAGCAAATGGTTAATACAGTGGAGCTGATTAACAAAGGAACTACCTCTAAAGGCGCGCTGGAGATTGACAAAATTATCTGTGGAGATTCTCTTACCGTTTTGAAAGAGCTACCTGATACTTGTTTCAACCTAATTTTCACATCTCCGCCCTACGCTGATAATCGAAGAAAGACTTATAAGGGGGTCCCCATTAAGCACTACGTGGAGTGGTTTCTTCCTATCTCCTGCGAACTCAAGCGTGTCCTAAAGCCTGAAGGCTCTTTTGTCCTGAACATCAAGGAACGAGCCGTAGATAGTGAACGCCAGACCTATGTGCTGGAGCTAATTCTTGCCATGAAGAAGCAGGGATGGCTATGGACTGAGGAATATATATGGCACAAGAAGAACTGTTATCCTGGCAAATGGCCAAACCGATTTAGAGATGCTTGGGAACGCTGTTTGCACTTCACCAAGCGTAAACAGTTCAAAATGTTTCAGGACTCCGTGATGGTGCCAATGGGCGATTGGGCAGAGAAACGACTCATAAAACTGAATAATAGGGACCGAATTCGTGATGAATCTCAAGTGGGAAGCGGCTTTGGTAAAAATATTTCACACTGGTTGGGTAAGAAATACGTTTACCCAACAAATGTCTTGCATCTCAGCACAGAGTGCTCTAACCGTGGACACAGTGCCTCATTCCCCCTCTCCCTGCCAATGTGGTTTATTAAGCTCTTTACGAAGGAAGGGGACTTGGTTCTCGATCCGTTCATAGGTTCCGGAACAACGGCCCTAGCCTGCATCAAGCTAGGTAGGCATTATATAGGCATTGAAATGATGGAAAAATATTGTAATTTGGCAATTGAAGCAATAGAGAAGGTAAACAATGGACATAGACAAGCTGGAAGCCTTAATAAAGAAGTGTCTCCGAGACTTCTATGAGCGGCGTCTGCAAAAAGTGAGAGAACTGAAGCTCCAAGCTTTTCTCCGCAGGAAGAATCCCTACTTGTTCAGAGCGCTAGGCATTCAAAAAGCTTCAGAAATCGTTGAGCGGGTGCTCACCGACTACATAAGTGCCTCAGATGAAACCATATTCGGTGATGCTTTCTTTGAGCCTATTGCCCGGATTGCTTCCGGGAACAAGGCTTCAGATGCTGAAGGTGTAGATTTCGTGGTCGAGTCAGAGGCACACATCACTGCTGTTGCGCTAAAGTCAGGACCCAATATTTACAATGCTAGTCAGAAAAAGCGCCAGTCCCAAGAATTTCTTGCCGTTCGTAGTCGCCTTTATAAGCTTCACAAGCAATTTGACCCTATCTTAGGACATGCCTATGGTCGACTGAAAACTGAACCAACTAAAGATCGTATCTACAGGGACCGCTCCGGGCAAGCATTCTGGACTGAGATCACAGGCGACCCTGACTTCTATCTCAAGCTGGTAAGACTTATGAAAGATGTACCAGCCAAACATAGAAGGGAATATACCCCGGCTTGGGATGCTGCCATAAATAGATTCACCGCAGAATTCATCAAGGATTTTTGCTTTCCAGATGGGAGCATAGACTGGGAAAAGCTGGTGCGGTTTGTCAGTGAAGAGAAAGCCCCTAAAGCCACCATTAAACCTAAATAGCTATCGTCTTCCCAGCTAGTTATGCTCCTGTTTTAGTAACTTTCCCTACCGTTTACATCGTTCCCACTCCCTCTAGTCGCAATTTCCCCCGATAGGCTATATAATGGTGACAAAATATAACCCAGAAAGGAGGTGATTTATGGAAGACAGGGTAATGATATTCATTGATGGCAGCAATCTATACCATTCTCTCAAGAGTTTTTTCAAAAGAACTGACATAGACATGGGCAAGTTTGGCCAAAAGCTCCTGGAGAAGCGCCGATTAATAAGAGTCTATTACTATAACGCTAGGGTGGGACGTAAGGAAGAACCAGAGCGCTACAAGAACCAGCAGGTCTTCCTTGATGGTGTAGGTGCCATACCTTACACCGAACTACGCCTGGGACGACTCGTCTACAACAATTGGCCCAACAGCCCTCCCTATGAAAAGGGGGTTGATATACAATTAGCCACCGATATGATAACCCATAGTTTCAAGAACAATTATGATGTGGCTATACTGGTGGCTGGTGATAATGACTATGTAGGCGCCCTGCAGGCGGTCAAGGACAACGGCAAGAACGTAGAGGTGGCACTATTTGGTAAGGAGCGAACTTCCATGCAGCTAAGGGAAGTGGCCGATAGAGTAATAACGATGAACGGTCGGCTCCTCAGAGGCTGCTGGAAATAAGCCAATGGTAAAGTAGACAAACCTATGGGCTGGGATGAAGTTAAACAAGCCAGACGGCGGCTTTCCCAAGAGCAAGGCACCATTACCAAAGATTGGGGAGGTAGAATCCCCATTGCCCTTATCTACCCGAACTCCTACTATGTAGGCATGTCCAACCTGGGGGTTCACGCCATCTACCGCCTGTTAAATAGCTATCGTGAGGTAGTCAGCGAACGAGCCTTCTGGGAAAGGGAGAACCAAGCTCAGAAACTACCCATCTTAAGCCTGGAATCTCAACGACCGCTCTCCGATTTCGCTGTCCTGGCTTTTTCTATCACCTATGAGCTTGACTACTTCAATGTAGTCCAAATTCTTAACGCCAGTGGCATACCCCTATATGCTACCGAGCGCGATGACCGGCACCCGCTGGTTATCGCCGGTGGTGCCTGCGTCACGGCTAATCCCCTGCCCCTGTCCCCCTTCTTTGATTGCCTGGGTATCGGTGAAGCCGAGCCGATACTCCCCGAAATGCTCCCCGTGTTGTCTGAGGGCATTTCTGGCAATCGCGACGAGCTACTAAAGGCGCTAGCCTCACTACCTGGCGTTTATGTGCCCCAATATCACTCCGGAACCCCGGTGGCTCGCCAGTGGGCAGCAAATCTGGATGACTTTCCCACCACCTCAACCATACTCACCCCGGACACCGAGCTTGGTAACCTATACCTCATTGAAGTTGAACGGGGCTGCCACTGGGGCTGCCGTTTTTGCCTGGTCAGCAATGCCTTTTCCCCCATGCGCTTCCGCTCCATAGGCAAGCTGATAGAACAGGCTAAGCTAGGGCTGAGATACCGAAAGCGCCTGGGACTGGTAGGTCCGTCCGTTTCCGACCACCCTCAAATAGAGGAGCTACTGGTCAAGCTGCGCCAAATGGGAGCTGGACTCTCCATCAGCTCGCTGCGAATAAAGCCCCTCCCCTCCACAGTATTGACCGAGATGGCTAAAGGGGGAGCCCGAACCATTGCCCTTGCCCCTGAGGCTGGCTCCCAGCGCCTGCGCCAGGTGATAAGAAAGGGCATCTCCGAGGATGATATCCTGGAAGCGATAGGCAAGGTTGCTGAGCAGAAGATAAAACAGCTCAAACTCTACTTCATGATTGGCTTGCCTTCGGAGACTGATGAGGATATAGAGGAAATCATAAACCTGACCCTGAAGGGTAAGAATATCCTTGATAGGCAGCAGAGTGGCTGTCGCCTCACCCTCAATATTGCCCCCTTTGTCCCTAAGGCAGGCACCCCCTTTCAGTGGCTACCTATGGCGCCCCTCCCTACCCTGAATCGCCGCCTGTCCCGGCTCAAAAACAGCCTGCCGCCCAAGGGAATTAAGCTTAAATGTGAAAGCCCGGCCTGGAGTCAGGTTCAGGGAGTCTTAGCCCGAGGCGACGTTAAATTGGCTGAGGTTTTGGCTAATATAGATGAGGTATCACTCTCTGGCTGGCGCAAAGCCGCCGAGAAATGCCACCTGGATATTGATTACTATGCTCACCAGAGGTGGAATATTGATGAAAAACTACCCTGGGCAATACTGGACTCGGGCACCAAGCCGGCTCACCTAAAACGCGAGCTAAATAGAGCCCTGCATTAAAAGACTGCCGGAAAAGCAGTTTTTTGTAGGGCTGAGGAGATTGATATTCGTTATCACCCTCACCCCCTTTATCCCCCTCTCCCTCAAGGGAGAGGGGGAAGGAATCTAAAAAGAGGGGCTACGCCCCTCTTAAACGCTCTTACACGTGTGGAATGTAGTTACAATCTTAGAGGAGGAAAGTAATATTTGCTTAAAGACCCTGCGCCCATTTGACTGCGTTTTGGAAAATCTGAAAGCCGTCCCCATACTCTTCTTTTTTCAGCCTAGTCCATTGGGGGTGCTGGGTATGGCGAATGTAGCGCTCAGGGTGGGGCATCAGGGCAAAAACACGCCCCGAGGCATCACAAATGCCAGCGATATTCCCCACCGAACCGTTGGGGTTATCGGGATAGCCGGCGTTACTGCTTCCATGCTCGTCAGTGTAATACAGGACTACATTTAAATCCGACAGGGTCTCGGGGTCAGCTACCACCTTTCCCTCGCCATGAGCCACCGGGAGATACAGGCGGTTTATTCCTCGGGTAAATATGCAGGGGCTCTGGCTATTTACCCCCAGATGTACCCACCGACACTCAAATTTACCCGAATCATTGCTGGACAAGGTTATTAGTGGCTGGCTAGCCGGTGATGACCCGGGCAGAATGCCGGCTTTCACCAGCACCTGAAAGCCGTTACAAATGCCTAAAATTAGCCCCCCATCTTCAATGAACCTCAATATATCCTCACCAAGCTTTAATCTAAGCTCATTGGCTAGCACCTTGCCGGCGGCAATATCATCGCCGTAGGTAAATCCGCCGGGGATAACCATTATCTGGTAGTCGGAGAGCCTCTTTTCATGGCGGATTAGCTGGTTAATGTGAGCTGAATCCACTACGGCTCCAGCCTGCTGGAAAGCGAAGACAGTCTCGGCATCACAATTTGTCCCCGGAGCCCGCATTATTACCGCTCTCACCTGGCTCATCAGCTTTTATCCTACCACCGAATTGGTCTCTGCCATGACTCTTTCAGTTCACCAAGAGGGGCAGCTATTAACCTCCTGTTGTCCAATCCATATACCTCAAGTATTTCAGAATCGGTAACTCGTCCAATATTAGCCAGGCTAATGCCACCCATTATCCCTTCAAATTCGTCTTTGTGCTCTGGCGCTACTTCAACCAGGAACCGAGTATTTGATTCCGAGAAGAGGATAAAATCATCCCTGTCTATAGGTTCACCCAGAGGAACATTCGGCAAGGAAATGGTTGCCCCCAATCCCCCAGCAAACGCCATCTCGGCAAGGGCAACGCCGATGCCACCCTCACTACAGTCATGACAGGCTCTAACCAGGCGCCTTTCTGTAGCCAGGCTCAACCTATCCATCAGCTTTTTCCCCTGGTAGGGGTCAACCTTAGGCACATTATTCCCGGTAAAACCACTAATCCTAAAATATTCCGACCCTCCCAGCTCATTCTGGGTCGTGCCCACAATGTAAATCAGGTCGCTGACCACCTTGAAATCCATGGATACGGCGCGGTTCACGTCTTCCATAACACTGATAGCCGAGATAAGCAGGGTATGGGGGATAGAGATAATCTTACCCTTATATTCAAACTCATTGTAGAGGCTATCCTTACCCGAAATAAACGGGGTCTCATAGACAGTTGCCATATCATAGCAGGCTTGGGCAGCCCGGACTAACGCCCCCAGTATCTCTGGCTGCTGGACATCACCCCAGCTAAAATTATCCAGTAAAGCTACCCTTTGTAGACTACCCCCCACGGCTATAATCTGTCTCAGCGCCTCATCAATGGCTGACGCCGCCATCCAGTAGGGGTCTATTTCCCCATATTTAGAATTGATGCCGTTGGCGACAATTACCCCCCTATCCGAGTCTAAAACCGGTCGGATAATAGCCGCATCACCCGGTCCATCGTTATTCCTCCCCACCAGAGGCTTGAGAACACTAGCCCCCTGCACTTCATGGTCATACTGGCGTATTACCCACTCCTTGCTGCATACATTCCATGAGCCAAGAATTTTATGTAAAGCTGTCCCTAAATCCTGAGGCGGGGCAAAGTCAGGCTCCTTATGCCGTGGCGGCTTCCATACTGCCTCCCTCTCTACCTGCGGTCGACCCTGGTGTAAAAATTCCATATCCAGGTCACAGACCAAGTTCCCGTGATAACGAAGCTGAAGTCGCTGGTCGCTGGTAAACTCGCCAATGACTGCCGCCTCCACATCTTCGCTGGCAAAAAGGCTCAGTAGTTCGTCAACACAGTCCGGCGGGGTAGCCAGCACCATCCGCTCTTGAGATTCAGATACCCATATCTCGGTATAGGCAAGACCAGTATATTTTAGAGGAACTCTATCCAGGTCAACCCGCACCCCGGTCTCGGCAGCCATTTCGCCCACGGCTGAGGAAAGACCCCCGCCTCCGCAGTCAGTTATCCGACAGTATAGCCCGCGGTCTCTGGCTTGAAGCAGAACATCAATAAGCTTCTTCTCCACGATGGGATTGCCAATCTGCACCGAGCTATAAGAAGCCTGAGCTGATTCCTCGGTAAGCTGTTCCGAGGCGAAGGTTACCCCGTGTATGCCATCACGCCCGGTCCTACCCCCCACCAACACCACCAAATCGCCAGCCTGCTGCTTGCCTCGGCGGGAAAGTTCCTTAGGCAATAGACCCAATGTCCCACAGAAGACAAGGGGATTAGCCATATATCGTTCATCAAAGAGTACGGCGCCGTTAAGGGTAGGTATCCCCAGACGATTGGCGTAGTCAGCCACACCAGCCCTAACCCCCTTAAAAATACGACGCGGGTGTAACACCCCCTTGGGCAGCTTTTCATAGGGGTAATCAGGGGGACCAAAACAGAATACATCGGTATTCAATATTGGCTTGCTACCTAACCCGGTGCCCAGCGGGTCACGAACCACCCCACCTATCCCGGTTGACGCTCCCCCATAGGGCTCAACTGCCGACGGATGATTGTGGGTCTCAACCTTAAAACACAGGGCGCAATGACCATCAAAATCAATCACCCCGGCATTATCCTCAAAGACGGAAAGACACCACGGCTTCCCCAGCTCCTCAGTTACCTTCATAATAGTGCTTTTGAGCAGGTTATTAATGGTTGCCCCGCCCAGAGAGATTTTGCCTTTAAATGTTTTGTGGACACAATGCTCAGACCAGGTTTGCGCCAGTGTCTCAAGCTCGGCATCGGTGGGGTTTTGCCCTTGCCCCCGAAAGTAGGCTCTAATGGCTTGAAGCTCATCATCAGTAAAGCCGAATTGTTGCCTCACTTCCCCAAGCCCGGCATCGTCCAACTCCAGAAGAGCTACCCGTTTCAGCCTAAAACTATACTGGGGATTTTCCGGAAACCAGACTTCTTCCGGTGTAACTACATGCTGGATAATCGGGTTTACCAGTAACTTACTGCATATGGCTTCTAGCTGAGGCTCATCCAGCTGCCCTTCAATAAGGTATCGTCGGGCGGTTTTAACCGCCCTTACCCCCTCCACCCCCAAATCCTGGAGCGCCTTTATGACCGTGCCCTCAACCGGGTCGGTAACACCAGCATTATAGGTGACCTCAATGGTATGAAATGGCTTAGCAACCTTATTGGAGGGGCTTCGCCCCTCCAAACCTCCCCTAATATCACCCGTCGAAGTTCCCTTAATATCGGGGGGAGAGGTAAAAAGCTGATATTCCTGAGTTACCGGGTCAGCCAGGAGGCTCCGACCAACCAGAGCCAGCTTATCGGGCGTCAAATCCGCATCCAGCCAGTATATGTCCACCACCTGGACATTGGAGACCGTGGTTATGCCCAGGTCGTGTATATCCCTAACTAGACCTCGTCCTCTGGCATCCGGCAGGTGGCTCTTAAGGCCAACTTCTACCCTATACATTGCCTCCACCCTTATACTGAGACGAATAAGGCATCATATTCAAGCCATCTATTTCAAGGAGAGTTTGCCGGAGCCAAGCCCCTCCCCAAACAATCCCCTCTCTTTTCAAGGAGAAGGGGATAGGTAATCAATATCTGCTTACCGCAGAAAGAGGAAAAATTTGGGTTGCCGGTTCTAAACGGGTGATTATGAAGCCAGCAGTTCAGTTACTACGGCGTTTATCTCCCGCCCATCGGCTCTCCCTTTAAGATGAGCGATAAGCTGGGGCATAACTTTTCCCTTATCGGCCGGTCCTTGTGCCCCCACTTCCTCGATAACTCGGCGAGCTTCAGTTATAATCTCCTCACGTGTCATCTGCCGAGGTAGGTACCCCTGAAGGATAGCTAGCTCCGCTTCTTCCTGAGCCACCAGGTCCTGGCGATTTCCCTGCCTGAAGGCGTCAATGCTCTCACCACGCTGCCTGACCTCCTTGGCGATAATGCCCAGGATATCTCCATCATCTAAATCCGTCTGCCGAGCAATTTCAGCATTTTTAATGGCTGCCATCACCAATCTGATAACCAAAGCCCTTACCTTATCCCTCTCCCTCATCGCCTGCTTAAGGTCATCCACCAGTTTTTGCTTTAAAACTGCTTCCATTTTTAACCCACCATTTTGAGGTAATGTTGGCTAACTTCTGGTCATTCTCGCTGCTCTAGCTGTCTTGCGTCGCTTAGTCGCCGCCTTTCGCTTACGCTTAACGCTGGGCTTCTCGTAGTATCCCCGACGGCGTACCTCAGACAGGATGCCGTCCTGCTGCACCCTTTTGCTAAACCGCCTGAGCAAACTCTCAAAGCTCTCCCTATCTCCGGCTTTTACATCAGTCACATAGCATCATCCTCCCTCTTGAAACCTTGCCTACAATATTTTTATTTTGGTTGTTTATCACCATCCTAACGTCCGTTTCTCCTTAATATCTCACGAGCCGCCACTACCCCCGAAGCTGATGCCTGAATTAAACCACGACTAACACCAGCCCCATCACCAACAGCAAACAGGTTGCTCACCTCAGTCTCCAGGCTGGGGGTAAGCTGAGGTCGCCAGGAATAGAATTTGACCTCAATCCCATAAAGCAAGGTATGGGGTGAAGCCACGCCTGGAGCCAGCTTATCCATTGCCTGAATCATCTCCATAAGCCCGGTAAGGTAACGATAGGGAAGGGCAAAACTAAGGTCGCCAGGGGTAGCCTCCTTCAAGGTAGGCTGGACTAAGCCCTGCTCAATCCGGGTTGGGGTAGAACGCTGACCCTGCATCAGGTCACCCAGGCGCTGCACCAGAACTCCACCACTAAGGATATTAGCTAGCCTAGCCAGATACTTACCATAGGCAATAGGCTCCCGAAATGGCTCGGTAAAGGTTGTAGTTACCAACAGAGCAAAATTGGTGTTGTCACTCTTAAGCTCGGCATAGCTATGTCCGTTAACCGTGATTACCGGGTCACTACCCCCGGTAGATTCCATAATGACCTCGCCCGCCGGACACATACAGAAGGTCCTAATCCGGTCATCAAAACTCTGGGACACGAACTCCAATTTTGCCTCATATAATACATCGGTCAATTCCGCCATCACTTCCTCTGGCACCTCAACCCTAACCCCGACATCAATAGGGTTACCATGCAGGGTCAGGTTAAGTTGGGTAGCTTCTTTAGCTAACCAATCCACCCCTTCCCTGCCTGGAGCCAGAATCAGATAACGACAGTCAAGCCTGTCCCCAGCTTCAGTTTCAATCCCCCTAACCTCACCATTATTAACAATGATGGTAGCCGCCTTTACCCCAAGCTGAAGTTCCAGGCGTGAAATGAGGTAATCCCGCATCGCCTTAAGCACCAGGCGGCAACGCTCAGTGCCTAAGTGTCGTAGCGGCATTGACACCAGACGCAATCCCGCCCGACAAGCCTTGCGGCGCAACTCATCAACCTCGTCCCCGACCCCGTAGAGCTTATCTGAAGCGCCAAACTTGAGGTATATGCCGTCAACATACTTAATCAGGGCTTCGGTATCACTTTCCCCAAGGTAATCCTTGAGCCGACCTCCTATCTCTGCGGTTAGCGTCAGCTTACCATCGCTAAAGGCACCGGCTCCACCCAGACCACAAACCAGATTACTGCGCTCATCAATATCCTTACCCTTCTCTATCAGCAAGATATTTAGGTCAGCTACCTGGGAGAGCTCCAAAGCGGCGAAAATACCTGCCGGACCGCCACCAACAATGATAACATCGTATTTCCTGGCCATCTTACTCAGCAGTGCTATTGTATAATCCCCAGCTTCAGCCGTCAAGGGAGCTGTACTCGTTCATATGATTAGTGACACATGGCCTCTTTCTGTGCCATTGCCAGCCGAAGGCGTGGCAATCCCAACCCCCCAGATTGCTTCGTCGTGAAGCTCCTCGCAATGACAAACCACCCCTCATTGCCAGCCGAAGGCGATGAAAGTAGATACAAATTTAAGTAAGGGTTGACTCTTGTCCTTCGGCAAAGTATTGTTGTATTATAATATACTGTTGTATTATAATATACTTAAGTACTACGACAATAGTACTACTATGACAATTATACTGTTGTATTATTGCCATTTGACAAGGATAATGTTAAGATATGGTAAACACTTTTACTATTGTAAGTTAATTGGTTATTATGGCTGTGAATGATGACAGCACGAATACTCTAGGCAAATTAATCAAGCGGCAAAGACTGGCGATACCAATGACACTGCAGGAGCTTACTACAATGTCAGGCATATCTCCATCACACCTGGGTCGCATAGAGAGGGGTGAGCGTTTCCCCTCAGCCCGTATCCTGCGCAAAATCGCCAAGCCTTTAGACTTTGAGGAACATGAGCTATTTACCCTGGCTGGCTACCTGTCTCCCCAGCCTCCCAGCCTAGCCGAGGGGATTCCGGGCTACAGTGGCAGCCGAGTTGACCCTTATGTCGCCAAGGTGTTAGCCCAGGAGCCGGTTGAGGTGCAGCGGGCTGTTATCGGAATCCTTACCATATTGAAGAGTATTGCCCGGAGTATGACCAAAAAATAAGCAGGTAAGTTATGAAAATGAAGAAGCAGCTTTACTTTCCATTATTATTAACTCTACTGGCTTCCCTGGTTTTTGGTGTCTTTCCCCTGGGGCAACCAGCTACAGTTTATGCTGCGCCAGGTACGGAAAGTTTATGGTCAGGAAGTAATTCGGCTCCCAACCTGACATTAACTAACTCAACAAATGCCGATGGTTCAGGGGCTGGGACTTGGGCGGATGCAAGTGGAAAATGGTCAAAAACTCCATACGAGTATTGGACATTTGTGGTGGCGAATTAACCAGACTGACAGAAAGGGGGGTGGTGCCAATAGAAAGTGGTGCCAATAGAAAATAGAAGAGACTGTCAGAAAAAAAATGCTCTCAAAAAAGAGGGGAGGAATAGAAAGTGAAAAGGAAAATCGTTAGTGTCTTGTTTGCCCTGGTGCTGGTGCTCAGCTTCAGCCTGATGATGGCGCTGCCAGCGGCAGCAAATGGAACTACGACTACTCTAACCGTGCCGGACAATGTGTATCGCCCTGCGGAGTTTGTGGCCAGCTCTACGACCACAAATTCGGGAACGGCATATACCAATGTCCGGTTCAATATCACCGTCAGCGGTCCTAGTGCGTTTCCTGATAGTACCCCCAGAGCTAGTATCTTCACTATTACCGAAGTCAACGGAAGCACAGATACGCAGGGTATAAACGATACCTTTGTGCTGGTGGGTGGGGACTTTGTCGGTTACTGGGGGCCTGCGGATGGATTTCCCTTGACTGACCCCTATGACGCCCCCTCTACCTTCACCGTCCAGATGTGCGACGTTATCACGGCTCCTGTGGGCAATTATGATGTGACCGTGGAGCTGGTTGACCTTACTCCAGAGCCCGATGTCATTCTTGCTACCGCCACGGATAGCTTCAGCCTCAGTGCTGACACTCTCTATGTCAGTACAGGACAACAGTTCACTACCATCCAAGATGCCATTGATGCTGCTACCGCCGGCGACACCATCAATGTGGCTGATGGCACCTACACCATTACCGGAGCTATCACAGTGGATAAAGGGGTTATCATTACCGGTAACACCAGTACCCCGGCGAATGTGGCGGTAACATACAGCGCACCCAGTACAACCCTGGATTGCTTTGATATGCAGGCAAATGATATAACCGTGCAGGGAATCAAGGTGGTAAACGGCAGATACGGGTTCAACTTTGCCACGAGTGACCCTACCGGGTGCACCATCTCAAATTGTGTCATAGACCAGTGCTATGAGGGAGCCATTAATA
>DAOWJS010000084.1 GCA_030640255.1 Dehalococcoidales bacterium
AAGAGTGCGGTCATCGGGGTTAATGGTGATTATGCCTATGGCTATTTACAATCAGAACACGGTGTCCATCGTTTGGTTCGCCTCTCTCCTTTTGATGCTGACCATGCCCGGCATACCTCTTTTGCCTTGGTTGAGGTTATGCCTGAAGCTGAAGCCGGAGTTGATACCAAGATGGAGCCGGGTGATTTGAAGATTGACACCTTTAGGTCAAGCGGACCAGGAGGACAGCATATGCAGAAGACAAGCAGTGCGGTTAGGTTGACTCACCTTCCCACCGGGCTGGTGGTTACCTGTCAGAGTCAGCGTTCCCAGCATCAGAACAAGGAAACCGCCTTAAAAATACTTCAGGCTCGCCTGTTGGAGCTGGAGTTAGCCAAGCGGGCAGAAGAAAGAGCCAGGCTTAAGGGCAAGCGTATCGCCGCCGGCTGGGGTAACCAGATTAGAAGTTATGTCCTTCACCCCTATAAGATGGTAAAGGACCACCGAACTGATTACCAGACCAGCGAGCCTGCTGCGGTATTAGATGGGGAATTGGATGGTTTTATAACCGCTTACCTCCGTAGTATAGTAGGTGAAGCCGGATGATAAAGAGATTGTTTATTAACCTCACCCCCTTTATCCCCCTCTCCTTGAAAGGAGAGGGGGAAGGAATTATTTTTGAAGGGGCGAAGCCCCTTCAATCTACCCCTAATAAATAGTCTAGGTAAAGAAGGATGATTAAGAAGGTTAGTATATTAGCCCTGGTTGTTTGCCTGTGCCTCGTTTTATTGAGCCCGGGCTTGGTTCAAGCCCGGGGTGGGCTAACCATATTAGATAGCTCGGCTGAAGCAGAGTTTCCTCTCGGACTCAGTTTTAATTTGTCAGCCCGGAGTGATGTCAATATAACTGATATTCGCCTGCATTATGCCGTTGACCGGGCGGGCTTCGCCCGGGTGACCAGCGAGGTTTATATTGAATTTGTGCCCAATACTACGGTTGATGCTAGCTGGGCTTTGGAAATGGTGAGAATAGGCGGATTACCCCCGGGGTCTGGTGTGGACTATTGGTGGACAGTGAAGGATGCCCAGGGTAACGAGATTAGAACGACTCCGGTTGGGGTCAAGTTTGATGATAATCGCTATTCCTGGCACAGTTTAACCGAGGGTAAGGTAACTATATACTGGTATGAAGGCGGGCAGTCTTTTGCTCAGGAGATAATGACCTCGGCTCAGCAAGCCCTGATTCGGCTGGCTGAGGATACGGGTGCTTATCTGGAGAAGCCAGCTAGGCTCTATATCTACACTAATCCCCAGGATTTACAGGGGGCTATGATTTATCCCCAGGAATGGACGGGAGGAGTAGCCTTTACCAGGTTTGGCATTATCGCTATTGGCATAGCTCCGGATAAGCTCTACTGGGGTAAGAGGGCGATTGCCCATGAGCTGACCCATTTAGTTATCCATCAGATGACCCTTAACCCTTATAGTAACCTGCCTATCTGGCTTGATGAGGGTCTAGCCATGAATACTGAGGGGGTGCTGGGTCTGGAATATGTAGCTTATCTCAATAGGGCAATAGCTGAAAACAGTCTTATCTCAGTGCGCAGCTTATCGTCTCCCTTTTCAGCTTATACTGAGGAGGCTATCCTTGCCTATGCTCAGAGTTACAGTTTGGTTGAATTTCTTATTAGCAATTATGGGCAGGGTAAGATGCTTGAGCTACTGAATACCTTCAAGTGGGGTAGTACCTACGATGGAGCCTTGGAGAAGGTTTATGGTTTTGATATGGACGGTCTGGATGCCTTGTGGCGGGATTATGTTACCGCGCCAGCCCCGTCAGCTGAGGAAGCCGGGTTGCAGCCAGCACTGATTGGTGCCTCGGAAGGTTGGGTATGGGGGCAGGGCTGGTGAAGAAGTCATTTACTATTCACGACTTGCCTATTTCTGAGCGACCCAGGGAGAGGCTGCAAAAATTTGGGGTAGAAGCCCTATCGGCGCCGGAGATTTTAGCTCTGATTCTGGGTCGTGGTATCGCCGGCGAGTCGGTGACGGTGACTGTCCAGAGGCTGTTATCTCAGTTTGGCAATCTTAAGGGAATGGCTGGCGCCTCGGTGGAGGAGCTATCTCAGGTGAAAGGGATTGGACTGGCCAAGGCGGCTCAGATTAAGGCGGCTTTTGAACTGGCTAACCGGCTGGAGGGTTACGCCGAGGCGGGTAAGAAGCCATTAGTCAAGACCCCTGATGATGTCGTCGGCTTGGTGAGGGGCAGGTTGAAGAGTAAGAAGAAGGAGCATTTTCTGGCACTTTTATTGGATACCAGAGGTCGGCTAATAAAGGTCTCCGAGATTTCGGTGGGTAGCCTGGATGGTAGCATCGTTCACCCCAGGGAGGTATTCAAAGAGGCAATATCAGCCAGTGCCGCCTCAGTAATCTTTGTCCATAATCACCCCTCCGGCGACCCTACCCCCTCGGAAGATGACATAAAGCTAACCAAAAGGTTAGCCGAGGCTGGTGAGATTATGGGCATAGATGTCCTAGACCACATCATCATCGGCGATAACGAACACTTGAGCCTGAAAAGGAAAGACTTATTTTGAGATGGTTATCTACCCTATCCCCTTTATCCCCTTCCCCTTCAAAGGGGAAGGGGAGGGAATTTAGTAAAGAGGGGCTGTCGCCCCTCTTAAACACCCCAGATATGGGTTTAGAGATTTCAAAGAGGGGAAGAAATTTAGTAAAGGGGAGCTTTAGCCCCTCTAAAGCTCCCTGATTACTATTTTAGAGTAGGGAGAGTCAAAGAGAGGCGAAGCCTCTCTTACATAATGGTTTCCCCCTCTCCTTAACAAGGAGAGGGGGATTAAGGGGGTGAGGTTAATAAATTAGGCTTTAAGGGAGAGAGGAAAGAATAGTTGTTAAAAGGGTGAAGCCCCTCTAAAGCTCCCCTTGATGAAAGACCTTTGTTG
>DAOWJS010000080.1 GCA_030640255.1 Dehalococcoidales bacterium
CGATACGGTAACATTGGCTCCTGCCAAACGGTTGAAAAATACTGATTTGCCGACATTGGCCTGGCCCATTAGCAATACCTTGTTCATTTCCCCACCTCCACTATGATTTTATCGGCTAGACCCAAGCCGATAGAGGTGTTAGCCCTATCTACAGCAACTACTACCGGGCCTTTTATCGGTTGCTTGGTCATCATCTTGATTTCTTTGCCCTCCCTGATGCCCATGCCGGCTATTTTATCCTTTAAACCTTCACTAATCCTCTTAACTATGCCCTCCTCCTCATACTTCATTTGGGATAGTTTCTTCTCCATTTAACCCCCCTTTACTCTGATTTTCTATGTCATCCTTGAGTCGCTTGATACTTCTAATTGTTCACCTCTGCTGTTTTTCCACTGATGTTGTCAATTCCGGGTCACTATAATTTTTTGTGCCATTCCGCGACCGATGGCAACAATGCTCCTGTCAACCTCGACTGTCACCGGTCCGTAATTGGATATTACCCGCACCACCTTGCCTTCAATGAGACCTCTCAAGAATAGCTTCTGTCTTAAGCCCCGTCCCCCTTCAATTGCCATAATTCTGGCTGTCTCACCAATTCTAAGTTGAGCTAACACCATTAGCATCTACCCCCCGCTTCGCCATATCAGATAAAGCTCGTGTGTTATTTTGCTGAAATCTGCCCAATTAACCTTGACCAATTCTAAACAGTTTAGTCCCACATACCGGGCAAACACCCTGAGTTGCCGGCCTGCCATTCTTCAGGGTAACCCGCTCGGGGCTCTCTATCTCCCTTTTCGTCCTGCACTTAAAACAATACGCCTGCACTGACATTACCTCCTTTAGGTTCTATAGGTTGTTTGATTTTGCCACAACCAAGACACATCAGGTGGTGATGCTCTGACTTCGTTCTTGCCTCATAGGATAAGTGAGCCTTATTAAAGTGATGCTCCTCTACTAGCCCCAGCTTTATGAATAACTGTAAATTGTGGTAGACATAGACAGACTGAGTAGAGTTCATCAGCGTCTAAATGGCCCCCTTGGCGCAGCAGGTCGAGAAGCAGTAATCTCTGTGGCGTCAACCGTTGCCCAAGCGCCGCCCGCCTATACCTCTCATGCTCTACCAGTCCCTGTTCCGAAAGCTTCTTTAATGCTGAGGTGACACTAGGTTTCTTCACTCCCAATGCCTGGCTAATTTCGGTTACCCTGACTGCTCTGCCTTCCTCACTGAGTAAGGCTAGCATCTTAAGATAATCCTGCATCCTGGCCGTCTACTGAACAGCCATATTGCCTGCTTTTGCTCTTGTAGTTAGGCTAGCATTTTTCACCAATTTCTTTTCCTCGTTTTTTGACTCCTTGCCAAAATCGCTTGAAGGTAAAAATTTTTAAAACTCTTTCACCCACCTCGTTGGCATCTTGCTAACAATTCTTCAGAACGCTCGCCCTTCTCAAAGTAATAAGCTAAACCCTCTAACCACTCCGGCTTGCCACGAGGACATTTCAACACAAAATCAAGAAATTTACTTAGCCTTTCCAGGCTGACCGGGCTGAGGAAATGCTCCATCTTGCAGGCATCTTCGGCAGCAATGTCAGGGTCAACATTTAATATCTCAACCAGGAAATGACGCAATGCCTCATGGCGGCGAAATACATTCGCACCCCATCTCTTTCCTTTGCGAGTAAGCTTTATTGGGCTGCGTTTGTTATATTCCACCAGATTCTGCTCCGAAAGTTTCTTCATAGCATAGACGACAGTGGGCATCTTCACACACATCATGCGGCTGATCTCGGTCACTGTTGCCGGCTTATTCTCTGCCTGAAGCATGAGTAGACGTTCAAGATAATCTTCCATGGTCGGGGTTTGTTTTACTACCATTTTTGCTTAATATGACTCCTTTATTAGAGACATCTAATTAGAGAGCTCTAACAAGATTTGTAATTTTATAATACTACTTGCAATTGTGTCAAGCCCCCCGTGCTCTTTTTTAGGGATTTTTCAAAGATCTGCTCAGAGTACTGGGAAGGTTCAATGCTATCATACTTGGGGATGGGCTAAAGAGGGTTAAGGGCATACCGCTAGACAACAAAGACGATTGCTATTTAAGACGGTTTAGACGGAGAGAGCAAAAAAGGTTACTTGAGGCGACGGTTCTTAGCCTCTCATAACAGTATATATAGTGGAATTGGCCTAAAAAGTCAGCGAAGTGCTTTAGTATCCTGCTTTTCCTCATAAAGTCCTTTTGCCGACCGGTGCCGACATACAAGCTCGGCATCGTAAGCCTCAAAAAGCTGGCTGTTTGTCATCCGCCGTAGTCTCAACTTTAGTGGCAGCGGCTGGGTTCGAACCAGCGACCAAAGGCTTATGAGTCCTCTGCTCTACCACTGAGCTACGCTGCCACGAATTAAAATATAGCACGCCTCAAATTAGGCTGTCAATTGCCGTCTGGCTCCCCAAAAATCTAGTCAATCGGTGATATATTTCTTTAACTCGTCAGGTAATCTGCTCTTATCGTTGGTTACGGCTGGTATAACTGGCGGTTGACCATTAGCCTCCATAATAGCTTTCCCCTCATCGCTCAACAGAAAATCGACCCAGGCAATGGCTAACTCCTGATGGAGGAAATTAGAGGGTATGGTTACTCCATAAACTATGGGCTTACCCTTTTTAATAATTGTTTCCCCTGGTTTCTTACCTGAAATCTCCACCTGTGCCGTGGCATAGAAATCCTTGAACTCTTCGTTAGCGAGGTTAATCTCAGGGGGTAGTGTCACATAGTTCAGATTATGCTGGGCGGCTACCGATGAATACTCAAAGGCATAGTCCAGGTCGCCTGATTCCAGGAGGGCGATAAGGTCTACTGATTTGGGTCGCTCCAAATCTCCATCAGCTTCGTAGAGCTTATCGTATAGTCCGGAACTACTATAATGGGCTTCAGCTAGCTGCCATACCATCAGCGTTCTATAGCCGCAGGGGTCCTGGTCAGGGTCGCTCCGTCCGTATTTCACCTCGTCTCGCTGGAGGATTTCATACCAGTTGTCCCTGTTTATCTCATCAGCGAATTGTGACTGGTCAGTATAAGCGATACACATTTGGTTGGTAGCAAATATTATGTACCAGTCAGCATATTCGGGAAACATAAGTTGGGGAATAACGGTGTAATCGGCTGAGCCAATGACGCCACACTCTTTGTGAAGTTCGGTAACCTTGCGGATAGTAGTCTGGCTACCGGCTCCCTCATGTAGTATTTCAACATTGGGGTAGAGCTGGTTAAACTCCTGGCTCATTTGCTTGAAAGGTATGGTCAGGCTTCCGGCGTGGAATATGGGCAGTTTGCCAGATAATTCAGATGTGGGTGCCAGTTCATTGGTGCAGCCGATGACTAAGGTCAAGGCTAGAATCAGGGACAAAAACAGGCTAGTAATGGACAGTCGCTTCCTCATAGATAATTGTTTCATTTAAACCTCCTTATTTTGAGATTGTTTACCAACCCCTCACCCTTTTAATCCCTTTCTAAACACCTCCTTATTTTTACTAAAAGATATGGACGGCGGAAGCTTTGAAGGTCAGGTAAGCCTTCTGACCTTCGGCTAGCCCCATGTCGTCAAGGGAGCGGCGGGTAACCAGACAGATAAAGTCGGGGGGCACCGTAACCGTCAGATACAGTGTTGACCCCTTATCGGTGATACTGGTGATAGTGCCATAGAACGAGTTACGGGCGCTGGAGTGGAGGGGCTGGGGGGAAATAATAATCTCTTCAGGTCGGATAGAGGCACGGAGCTTGCCTCTAAGGTCAGTATTGACTATCAGGTCAGCTCCCTCGGTGCGAAAAACAGGATTCTCATCGCCGGTATCCATTACCTCTCCAGTGAATATGTTCCTGACCATAGCGAAGCGAGCCACAAACTCAGAGTTAGGTCGACGGAATATCTCATCCGGGGTGCCTATCTGGTGGATGCAGCCACCGCCCAGAACAGCAATCCGGTCGGCTAGGGCTACTGCCTCCTCAAAATCGTGGGTAACATGGATGGTGGTTATCTTTAGCTGGTGGTGAAGCTGACGAAGCTCCCGTTGCACACCCTCCCGAGTTTCAGGGTCAAGGGCACTGAGCGGTTCATCAAGGAGGAGTACCTCAGGTTTAACGCTGAGGGCTCTAGCCAAAGCCACCTTCTGCTTCTCACCGCCACTCAGGGTGTCAGGGCGCCTGTCCAGCAGGTGAGCTATATTCAGTAAGTCGGCAAGCCAGTTTAGAACCCTGGTCAGTTCTGACTGGGGCTGCCGGTGAAGCTTCAAACCAAAAGTGATGTTTTCGGCTACTGACAGGTGGGGGAAGAGGACATGGTCTTGATAGACAATACTAATACCTCTCCTTTCTGGACTGAGTCGGGTTACCTCGTTTCCCCTGAGCCATATCTCCCC
>DAOWJS010000032.1 GCA_030640255.1 Dehalococcoidales bacterium
ATAACCAATAATGCCAACATCAGCAATAAGCTTCAACTCTAATATTAGGGAATACTCTTCGCCCACCTCCCCCTTTTGAGCTATCAGTGGGGCTTGATGTGTGGACGAAGTAAAATGAGTATTGCCCAGCCCCCCCTTACCACCCTTAGCTACCACCGCCTGCTGACCCGATTGCTCCAAATCAGCAATGAGGGCATCACCACCGATTTGCGTCTTATATGAGACCACAGTCCCTACCGGAACTCTTAATATCAGGTCTTCCCCCTTCCTGCCGTGTTTCTTTTTACCCTTGCCATCCTTGCCATCAGCCGCTCTATAAAGTCTTTTTTGTTTGAATATACGCAGGCTGGTAACACTAGAATCAGCCCTGATAACTACACCACCACCATCACCACCATCACCCCCGTCAGGACCACCAAAGGGAACAAACTTCTCCCGTCTGAAGCTTACTACTCCATCTCCCCCGTCACCGGCTCTTACTGTTATTTCCGCTCTATCAAACATTACACACCCTTTAGTATAATTATCAGTTATTAAATATATACTTAATATTTGTATAAGTTAATACTAATTATAATATAACATTATTTGTAGCCCTATTAAATGTAAGTGAGGTGATAGTGGGGAGTTTAGCTTGAGTGGCTTCTTCAAGTTATCAACACTTTGGGGAGCTTATTGACAAATCGGGGGTGGTTATCCACAATGGTTAAGGTATTAATATTTCCCATTCTTTGGTTTGCGGTGCATACTTTGTTGAATTTCTGAGATTTTCCGCTGAAGATAGGAGTTAGAATTAATTTCACCGGCTATTTTTTCATAAGAGTGGATAATAGTTGAATGGGTTCTTCCCCCCAGTTCTTGACCAATTCTAGCCAGCGAGCAATTAGTTTCCTGCTTGATGAGGTAAATTGCCGCCTGTCGGGCTAAAGCAGTTTCTTTATCTCTCTTCCGGCTTTTTAGGTCTAAAGGGGTAAGCTGAAAGCTGTTAGCTACGGTGTCTATCACTTGACCGGGGGTGATAGAACCCCCCTTAGCCTGTTTACCGGTTATATCTTTAAGCGCTTGAGCAGCTAGCTCAGGGGTGAGTAAAGCTCCAGTCAGCCTGGCGAGGGCGATAACCCGGTTCAGGCAACCTTCTAGTTCCCTCATGTTTTGCTGAATCTGATGAGCCAGAAACTCCAGAACATCAGAAGAAACGCTTGCTCCTTCCTGTTCGGCTTTAGCTTGCAGAATGGCTAGGCGTGTTTCAAGGTCAGGTGGTTGAATATCAGCAATTAACCCCCATTCGAAACGGGAGCGCAGTCGGTCTTCTAACAAAGGCATTGATTTAGGTGAGCGGTCGCTGGTAACAGCAATCTGGCGATTACCATTATGCAGTTCGTTAAAGGTATGGAAGAAGGCTTCCTGTGTCTGTTCCTTACCGATGATAAAGTAGATGTCATCAATCAACAATATATCAACACTTCTATATTTGTGGTTGAATTGCTCCGTTTGCCTCTCTTGGAGAGCAGTGATAAAGTCGTTAGTAAACTGCTCAGAGCTGACATAAAGGACGTGAAGATTACTGGCTAGAGCCATATGGCCGATGGCCTGCAGTAAATGAGTCTTACCTAAGCCTACCCCCCCATATATAAATAGCGGATTATAGCTATGACCCGGGTTTTCGGCTACTTCTAGAGCGGCGGCATAGGCTAAACGGTTACAGCTACCGACAACGAAGGAGTCAAAGGTATATTTAGAGTTGAACCTTGGGGGTCTGGTTTGTCTGGCGGTAGGGACTTCCTCTTGAGTACTATACTTAGCTGGTTGATTTTGGTGGTTGGTATCTACCTGGAAAACGACATTGATGTCACGGTGGGTAAGTCCAATAAGCGTTTTTTCAATTAAACAACGCTGGTTCTTTGTTAAATATTCAGCGACGAAGGTACTGGGTACGCCGACGATAAACTGGTTATCTTGATAGCTTAAACCTACAGTTTTTTCCAGCCAGGTCCGGTAGTTTGACTTACTGAATTGGACTTGCAGTTCACCTAGGGCGGTTTCCCAGATTTCTTGTGCCGACCTATCTCCCATTAAATTCCCTTCCCTCTATTCCTCATATTATTCCTAATATTTTTACGCCGGTGACTGCGGCAGTAGCGGTCTTAGCCGAGGCTTGAGGGAAGAAGGCTAGGGGCGATGCCACTAGAATATCATACCAGGCGTTTTTGATGGCAAGGTTTTTGTCGCTAGTTGCTGGGCATTTTAAGCCCCTGTCTTGCCTTAGTAAGTCTTTAAGACTTGTCCGTTTGGCGAATATTTAACTGATAGGTATAAGACGACTGGTGGTTTAAAAAAAATTTTACTAATGTTAAAATCTAGTCCCAGGAGGCTTAAATTGCGAGTCGTTTTTATGGGTACCCCTGAGTTTTCCGTTCCCCCTCTGGAGCACCTTATTCTTAATCAATACCAGGTGGTGGCGGTTTATACCCAGCCGGATAAACCGGCCGGCAGGGGGCGTTCCCTAGCTTCTTCACCGGCAAAAAGGACGGCTCTAGCTTGGAAGCTGCCCGTGGTGCAGCCAGTTAATTTAAAGGGGAAGGAAGTAGTGGAGCAACTGGCAGGCCTTCATCCCGAAGTTATCGTGGTGGCTGCCTTTGGTCAAATTCTGCCCCAGTCGGTTTTAGACATCCCCGGCTACGGGTGCATTAATATTCATCCGTCTCTGCTACCCAGATTTCGCGGAGCCTCACCAGTGGCAGCCGCTATTCTGGCTGGCGATGAGTTTACCGGGGTAAGTATTATGTTGATGGACAAGGGTTTAGATACCGGACCGATATTAGCCAGGGCACAGATTCCAATCTCCCCTCAGGATACTACCGGCTCACTTACCGGCAAGCTGTCCCTGATAGCGGCTCAGTTGCTTGTTGAGGTTTTACCTCGTTGGGTGAATGGTGAGCTTACCCCCCAACCTCAGCATGAGACCGAAGCTACCTATTCTGCCCCCATCTCTAAGGAGGAGGGTGAGATTGACTGGCATCTGCCCGCAGTAGACATATGGCGGCGGGTGCGTGCCTTCCACCCCTGGCCGGGGTGTTTTACCCGGTGGCAAGGGAGGCAGCTTAAAATTATTGAGGCGGTGCCTCTGCCTGAGAAAAGACCGGTTGAGGTTGGGCAGGTAATAGCCATGGAGGGGGCAGAGGCTGTATTTGGCATTGGTACCGGGGACGGGATTTTGGGGGTGTTAACGGTCCAGCTGGAGGGGAAGCGAACTATGTCTGCCGTTGAGTTTTTAAGAGGGCAGAGGCAGTTCATTGGGGCGCTCTTGCCATTGACTTGAAAGCTGGGCTTATGTTACATTTCCCCTTTCCTGTATAATAGTCTTTTATGGTAGGTTAAGGAGGTTGCTTTGCCTTTGCCCCGGAAGCTAAATCAGTTTGCCACACTGGTTGAGATTATCGCCAGGCTCAGAGCCCCTGATGGCTGCCCCTGGGACAGAAAACAGACCCATACCTCGTTGCGGGAGAACCTGCTGCAGGAGTGCTATGAGGTACTAGAGGCTCTTGATGAAGGGGATTCAGGGAAGCTTGGCGAGGAGTTAGGCGATTTGCTGATGCAGATTGTTCTCCATAGTCAGATTGCCACTGAAGCCGGTGAATTTGAGCTGGGGGAGGTAATAAGTAGCATCAATACCAAGCTAATTCGCCGCCACCCCCATGTCTTCGGCTCGCTAAAGGTAAAGGATGCCGAGGAGGTGGCACATAACTGGGAGGTTCTTAAACAAAGAGAAAGAGGGGCTGATAGCTCTATGCTGGAGAGTGTGCCTAAGCAGATGCCAGCCTTGAGTTACAGTCAGGAGATTCAGCGTCGGGTGGCGCAGATTGGCTTTGATTGGGAAGATATTGACGGCGTTATTGATAAGCTGGCTGAGGAGGTTGGAGAATTTAGGCGAGCCGGTAGCCAGAGGCAGAAAGAGCAGGAGTTTGGCGATTTGCTATTTACCCTGGCTAACATTGCCCGCCGGCTGGGGATTGATTTAGAGGCAGCGCTGAGGCAGGCAAACCGGCGATTTTACCGTCGCTTCACCTATATGGAAGAGGTCTGCCGTCAGCGTGGAATTAATCTGGGGGAGCTATCCTTTGACGAGCAAAACGCCCTGTGGGAGGAGGCGAAGAAGAAGGTAGAGGGGTAAGGTAATGGTCGGGGCGAGAGGATTTGAACCTCCGACCTCAGCGTCCCGAACGCTGCGCGCTAACCAGACTGCGCTACGCCCCGCCAGCATTATTATAGGCAGATTTAACCCCCGTTGTAAACTAGAGGTCATTTATCAGGGGTAGGTTGAAGGGGCAAAGCCCCTCTTTAATAAAATACTAAGTCCTAAATACTAAATCCTAGACTTTA
>DAOWJS010000033.1 GCA_030640255.1 Dehalococcoidales bacterium
CCCCTTCACCTGAGCGAGTTTAACCGGGTGCTGGGTGGAGGACTGGTAGCCGGCTCCCTGGTGCTCATCGGCGGCGAACCCGGTATTGGCAAATCAACCCTCCTGCTTCAGGTCTCAGCTCCAGTGGCGCCGACTCGGGGTAAGGTGGTCTACGTTTCCGGTGAGGAAACCCTGCATCAGGTTAAGCTCAGGTCTGAGCGTCTGGGGGTAACCGGCGAAAAGCTCTACCTCCTGGCTGAGACCGACCTTGAGGTTATCCTGAACCAGATTGAGCAGTTACAACCTAGCCTGGTGGTTATTGATTCTATCCAAGCTGTCTATTTCCCTGAGCTAGATGCAGCACCGGGCAGCATAACCCAGGTGCGAGAGTGCACCCTACGGCTTATGCGCTGGGCAAAGCTCAGCGGGGTGCCTATTTTTATCACCGGGCATGTAACCAAGGAAGGAGCTATTGCTGGACCTCGGGTGCTGGAGCACATTGTTGATGCGGTGCTATACCTTGAGGGTGAGCCGTTTAGTGCTTACCGACTACTGCGTTGCGTAAAAAACCGCTTTGGCTCTACCCATGAAGTAGGTGTCTTTGAGATGAAGCCGCAGGGCTTGGTGGAGGTGGACAATCCATCGCAGGCATTCCTATCCCAGCGGTGGGGTGAGGCTATAGGCTCAACAGTAGTGCCCACCCTTGAAGGTAGCCGACCCCTGCTGGTGGAGATTCAAGCCCTGACTAATCCTACCAGCTTTGGCTTACCCCGGCGCACCGCCAACGGCGTTGATTTTGGTCGGTTGTTGCTGATTACGGCGGTGCTGACCAGGCGAGTCGGCTTAAAGCTGGGTAATCAGGATATTATAGTTAATGTTACCGGCGGGCTTAAAATTGGCGAGCCAGCGGCTGATTTAGGCATTGCCCTGTCTATTGCCTCCAGCTTCCGTGACACGGGGGTTGACCCGCAACTGGCGGCGGTGGGGGAGGTGGGGTTGAGCGGAGAACTACGCGCCGTTTCTCAGCTAGACCGGCGGATAAGCGAGGCGACCCGCCTGGGCTTCAAGCGCTGCCTGGTGCCTAAAACCAGCGCCAGGGTCAGCCCAGCCCCTAAAAGCATTGAGCTTATCCCGGTCAGCACCCTGAGGGAAGCCATAAGCATCGGGCTGGTCAGGGGTAAGGCAAGAAGTAAAGCTAACGAGGATTGAGTGTAATTACATGGTATATGGTAATAAATCAGGGGACACAGGGGTTGTCCTCTCGGATACGACTAGTGTGAAGCCTCTGCAGGCAGAGATGACCATTGATGTTGTCATCCCTGCGTTCAATGAGGGAAGCTGTATTGAGGGCTCGCTGCATGATGTGATGGTGGCAAGGCAGCACAACTGGTTTCAAATCCAAAATATCTACGTGATTTCGGATGCGTCTACGGATCAAACGGACAGTGTTGTGCAACAAGCTTCCCGGAGAGACACGAGAATGAGGCTAATCAGGAAACAGGAGAGGAAAGGTAAGCAGGACTCAATAAACCTGGCGTTTTCGGTCACCGACGCCGACGTTATTGTTTTTATTGATGCTGATGTGAGGTCAGCCAGTGAACATAGCCTAGCCAAGCTGCTACACCACTTCCGTGATGGTAAAACTGTGCTGGTTCAGGGTGGCCTCGTCCGTGTCCACCCCGGCTTTACCCTCCATCCTGCGAAGCTGGCAGGCCATTTTGACTGGATACTGGTAGACAAGAGCAGAAGGCGAAAAGCCCTCTCATGGTGGAGTATAGATGGACGGGTAATGGCTCTATCAAGAGACTTTTACCGACATCTTGTGTTGCCTTGTTCTCTCGCCGATGACCAGTTCATCTTCTACTCTTGCATTCAACAGGGTGGTAAGTTTGTATGGGCAGACGACGCCATCTTCTATTATGGGCCGCCCGAGTCGATAGCAGATTTCAGTCACCAGTGGAGCCGGTACTTCTTCTACACCAAGAAATCGCGTCAATACTTCGGCGAAGAGCTCGTAGATAGAAATATGAGCGCTCCCGGCCTACGGCGGACAATCATATCTTGCTTCCTTCGTCATCCCCTCTGTGGACTGATGTGGGTCTTATGCTATGCCATAAGCAGGGTTGAGTTCATGCTTAGGGTTAATTTCCACAAATATGAACGTGGTTTATTCTGGACAAAATCCACTCCGCTAAAAACCAATAAATAGTAATTCTTCCATAGGTAACCATTGCAGCATAAATACAAAAGCATCCATTTTTAATAACTATTAGCTTGCCCGATATAATTACGGACACTATTTAGTGGTAGATATAGCGCCTGTTTTGCTTTATAATCAGAAGCAAGCTAGATATGAAGACAAATAGTCAGCAGAAAGTAGGCGCGGTGATTGCGGCTGCTGGTGAGAGCCAGCGGATGGCTGGGGTAGATAAGGCGTGGTCCCTATTAGGCGGGAAGCCTATTTTAGTCCGGGTGGTTGATACCTTCCAGGGGTGTAACCTTATTGACCAGATTGTTATTGTCCTGAGTAAGCAAAATCTGGAGCGGTGCCGACAGTTGATAGCCGAGCAAGGGTGGTCAAAGGTAACCGATGTTTGTCTTGGCGGCAAGCGGCGTCAGGATTCTGTGGCGGCCGGACTCAGCCGACTTAACCACTGCCACTGGGTAGTAATCCACGACGGGGCTAGACCGTTACTGACCGAAGACCTAATCTGCCGGGGGCTGACCGAAGCCCAGGAAACCGGTGCGGCGGCAGCGGCGGTGCCAATTACCGATACCATTAAGGTAGCTGGGGATGACCGGCTCGTCCAGCAGACACCGCCGCGGCATAGCCTGTGGGCGGTGCAGACCCCCCAGGTATTCCGTTTTGATATAATAGCTGAAGCCTACCGCCAGACAAAGGGTGAGGTGACCGATGATGCCTCTCTGGTAGAGCAGTTGGGCTACCGGGTTAAGCTATATATGGGCGCTTATGATAATATAAAGGTAACTACGCCCGATGACCTGGCTTTAGCTGAGACTTTGTGGCAAAAACGAGGTAAGTAGGATGCGTATTGGCATAGGCTTTGATGCCCACTCCCTGACTCCCGGACGCCGTCTGGTGCTGGGAGGGGTGGACATACCCTTTGCTAAGGGGCTTAGCGGCTGGAGCGATGCCGATGTGCTGACCCATGCCATAATTGATGCCCTGCTCGGGGCAGCGGCTCTGGGAGATATAGGTAGCCATTTTCCCCCCGGCGAGCCACAATACAAGGATATTTCCAGTCTGGTTCTGCTTAAACGGGTAAGGGAAGAGCTGGCAGAAAGTGGCTGGCAGATAGAAAATGTTGATGCTACCATTGTCGCTGAGCAGCCTAAACTTGGTGATTTTATTGACCGGATGCGGCAACAACTAAGCCAGATACTGGGTATTGCTCCCAGCCAGGTGAGTGTGAAGGCAAGCACCTCAGCCCAGTTGGGTTTTGTGGGGCGGGGGGAGGGGATAGCCGTTTGGGCGGTGGCAATGATAGCAAGCGTTTCCGATTAGCCTATTGAGGTATGGGTTTGATGCCGTTAAATTATTTAGTAAATCAGATAAGTGAGGAAATCTGCTTTCCCAGGGCGCTGAACTGCGTCTGTTCCCTGCCCCAGCTTTCTGGGGCAACCGGGAAATAAAGTTCAGTTGGGGGGAGAATTAGTTCCATGTCACTTATCACCAGCATTAAAAAGGATATTAGAGCCGTTTTTGAGCATGACCCAGCCGCTACCAGCACCATAGAAATACTGCTGGCTTATCCCGGGTTTCATGCCCGCCAGTGGCACCGGCTGGCTCATACCCTGTTCCGGTGGCATATTCCGGTTCTACCTCGGCTTATATCTCACCTTAACCGGTTTTTTACCGGCATAGAAATCCACCCCGGGGCTAAGATTGGCGAAGGGTTTTTTATTGACCATGGTATGGGAGTGGTGATTGGCGAGACCTCAGAGATTGGCGACAATGTTACTCTATATCAAGGGGTAACCCTGGGCGGTACCAGCCACCAGCGGACCAAGCGCCATCCTACTCTAGGCAACAAGGTTGTGGTCGGAGTTGGCGCCCAGCTTATTGGAGCCATTACTATTGGGGAAAATACCAAGGTTGGTGCCGGCTCGGTGGTGGTAAATTCGGTGCCAGCTAATGCCACCGTGGTTGGGGTGCCGGGACGGGTGGTAGCCATTAGAAATCCCGATACCGACACTATTGAGAGGTTACCTGACCCGGTATGGGAGAAGCTGGAGGCTATAGAAAAGCGAGTAGCCGAGATGGAAAAGCGTCTGGCTGTAGGAGAAAGGAAGCCAAGATGAAGGTATTTAACACCCTCTCCGGGAAAAAGGAGGAGTTTTTACCCCAGGGCGATGAAGTCAAGATGTATGTCTGTGGGGTTACTCCCTATAGTGATTGCCACATAGGTCATGGCATGAGCTATGTTATTTTTGACGTTATCCGACGCTATCTTCAGTTTCGCGGCTATAAGGTAAAGTATGTGCAGAATATCACTGATATTGACGATAAGATTATAGACCGGGCTGGTAAGCTTGGTATTTCTACTCGTGAGCTGGCGGAGAGATACGCTAGTAGCTATTTTGAGGATATGGATGCCCTGAATATTGGTCGGGCTGACATTTACCCCCGGGCTACCGAGGAGATACCCAAGATTATTGAGGTGATACAGGGCTTAATAGATAAGGGATATGCCTACCCGGCACAGGGTAGCGTCTATTTCCGGGTGAGGAATGTTGCCGACTATGGCAGGCTGGCTCACCGCAGCCTGGAATCAATGATGGCCGGGGCACGAATAGAGGTTGGAGAGGCAAAGGAGCACCCTATGGATTTTGTCCTGTGGAAGGCATCAAAGCCCGGTGAGCCATTCTGGGAAAGCCCGTGGGGTAAGGGGAGGCCAGGCTGGCATATTGAGTGCAGTGCTATGTCTCTGAAATACCTGGGTAATACCCTTGACATTCATGGTGGGGGGCAGGACCTTGTCTTCCCCCATCACGAGAACGAGATAGCCCAGTCGGAGAGCTTTACCGGGGTAAAACCGTTTGTTAAATACTGGCTGCATAACGGGCTGGTGCAGCTTGGTGAAGAGAAGATGAGCAAATCCCTGGGCAACCTCATACCTCTCAAGGAAGCATTGGCGAGGTACAGTGCTGATGCCATCCGCATCTTTATCCTTAGCTCTCACTACCGCAGTCCCCTTACCTACTCTGGAGAGGGGCTGGAAGCCGCCGAGAGAGGAGCCGATAGACTGCGCCAGGCAGCTCATGGCGAAGGTGAAGGTGAGAAAGTTAGTGAGGGGATAGATATTGAGTCTTACCGAAACCGATTCATTAAGGCTATGGATGATGATTTTAACTCTGCTCAAGCAGTGGCGACCCTTTTTGAATTAGCCAGAGACATCAACCGGGCTGACGAAGCCGAATATGAGGTGGTAGGAGCACGACAGGCACTACTGGAGCTAGCCGATATACTGGGCTTAACCCTCAAACAACCAGACAAGCCAACTCTTGATGCCAAGTCCTACTCGGATATCGTTGGTGCTGTTAGTGTTCTACCCCCTGAGACCAAACAATGGCAGCCTGCCGAGGGTGAGTCCTATATTGAGCACCTGATTTGGCTGCGCAATCAACTCAGGGCAGACAAACAATGGCAGCAGGCCGATATCATCCGGGCTAAACTTGATGAGCTGGGCATAGCCCTGGAGGATACCCCTAAAGGCACGGTGTGGAAGAGAAAGAGATAGCCTAATGCTAAAGGAGAGTCCCCGTCGTAACATAAGCACAGTCCTCATAATAGACCTCTTCCCCATCAACTGTTTCAGCATAAACCTTGACACAGTTTGTGTGTCTTCCAGCATCGTCCACGTGCGCAGAGAAGGTTATATCTATGGTACCACCGGGTGGTAGCGGTCCAGGAAAGTTCCAGATGATATAGGGTGCGGTGCTATCAGGAATATAGTTTGCGCTCCCCTGGACATACGAAAGGTAACCGGACAGCGAGTCCCATACATTTATATTGATGAGAGATACACCACCGTTGTTAGTGATGGTGATGTGAAACTGTACATCGTTACAAACGAATTGCTCTACTTCGTCCGCCCAGTTTACTCCGCCATCGTTGCTCACCACTTTTTCCATATGAATACTGGGTTTTGCTTCCGGTGGAAAAACCTTCTTGATGTATATTGTGCAGGATGGACATTCATCACCATCACAGGATGCATTTAAGGTCACTACATAGCTATTCAAACTACTTCCCTGAGGGGTAAATTCGGCGGGAAGAACCGAGCCGGAAGGTGGGAATGGCAGGGACCCTATAAGGGTCGAAACATCCCAGGTATAGTCTAGGCTGCAACCATCAGGAATACAGCCAATGCTGGAGTTTACGGTAATCAGACCTGAAAGGTCGGATATCTGGTCTAGAGTGTTTCCACAACTGCCAGTAGTCCAATTATGATTAGTTCCAAATGTATCTGTCCACGATACTACTACCTCATTCCATGCTGCTCCACATTGGCACGTCTCGCATGGCTCTCCTCCGGTGATTATAAAGGCCATGTCAATCGGTTGAGGAACTGGCTGAGAAACGTCAAAAGGGTCATATAGCGGCTGCCAACCCTGGTCTAAGTAATGACTGTATATGGCGTTGCAACCAAAATGAGCGGACTCGGTGTTTCTCCAGCCCCAAACCCCTGCTGTGTTAGGGTCTACAACATAGGCACCGACAATTAACCAGTACTCCTCTCCTACTTCCTGGCAGAACGGAGCATCTATATTCTCGATGTCATATCGGTAATACCCGTCGCTAACATTCTCATAGTATTGACCGGCGAATGGGTTATACCATCCACTGGGGAGTGCAGGTATAAGATTAGAAACAGAGACATCAGAGATGGGGAAAACTTGCTCCCATAGTATCTGCCCCACACCACATGTACCTGTTTTTTCTGCGATTTTTATCTCAAACTTGATAATTGTACTGGAACCGTTCCAATGCCCCCAGAAGTGAATATCGGTAACAAGTCCTGGATGCGAACATAGCCAGTCATCTGCCACATAGCACGGTTCAGCAGCATCATTAAGAGTAGCCATCACACTAAACCCACCATCACCCTCTGGAAGTTGCGGGTAGTGCATCTTGTGCTCAACAAGTTCACCGGTGATACCCGTAACATAAGCAACATCTAAGTCATGGAGAATATCCCCGTTATACACACCATCAACTGAGACTTGATTTTTACATTCCCCACTCTCGACCACATGCGCAGAGAAGGTTATCTCTATGGGATCACCGGGTTGTACCGGTCCAGGAAAGCTCCAGATATAGGGTGCGGTGCTATCAGGAGTAGGGGTTGCGCTACCGTCTATATATTCAAGGCAATCAGGGAGATGGTCGGTAATAACTATGTCGTAGAGAGGCACAACAGCATCGTGAGTGACAATGATCTGAAATTCGACATTCTGGCAGACATCTTGATCTACTGCGTTCACCCAGTTTGCGCCGCCATCAATGCTCACCATTTTTTCTACACTAATACTGGCTAAATCTTTACCAGGTCCCTTTGGCTCTGACGGTGGCGGTGGTCTTAGCTCTGGTGTCGGTGCTGGTCCGCAGGCTCCGACAAGGAGAGCCACCAATAACAAGGACAGTCCTATTGCCAACCATTTAGACCGCATTTAGATCACCTCCTCATATCAATAAATCTACCTAGCTCACTACCAAAATCCCCAATATAGTCAGCATCCTACACCCATGCTTAAGGCGTGTCAATAGGGCCAAGACACACCCAATCCCTGTACGCAAGATGTAGTTTGCGTCACTGAGTGGAAGAATATTCGGGTTACCGTCACAAACCGCTATATTGTGCCTTGACCCCGGGAGGCACAGAAGTCACCACCGCCCAGTCACCCAGTACCAGAGGGAGTGCCAGGGTTTCAGCTTAATGAGCCCAATCGGTAGCTCTAACTGTGCCTTCTCACTTACTGGAAGCATGTTTATCCTGTCCACCTCAGCTTTTAAGCCCGATAGTGCCTCATAGTCACCCCTAGCCAGGAGCTCATCAATGCGGGGCATCATATCCCGAGCCGCCAAAATGCGCTGCTCCCCTGCCTCAGCCATTCGTTTAGAAATAACCCCGTATTTTGCTTTCAATCGGTTGAGCCGCAATATAGCTTCATAGGCAGTGTCAGCAATCTGCTGGCGTGTCATCCACTCTGTCTCATAGTTCAGGGAATACTTCCAGGATGGCGCCACCAGGGCTTGACGATGCTCTTCCAATGTCCGAAACCGGATGCGGTAGCCGTAGCGCCCCGGCTGCTCAAAGCCGAGGCTGCCCGGGTCAAGGAAAGGCGACAGAGGCGCAATAAAAAAGCCAAGCCGCTTATCCCCCCTAAACCTCTGTAATAAGGAGTCACAGTAATCAATGGTGTCCATTACCGACTGCGGGGTTTGCCTCGGTAGCCCAATCATAAAGAACACATCCAGTCGCCCGCAACCGACATCAAGGGCATCGCTTAGAGTCTGCTCCAGGGCTTCGGCGGAATAGTGTTTGCCCGAGGCTCTCCTTACCTCAGGGTCGTGAGATTCAGGTGAAATCTCAAGACAGAAGTTGGGACAGGTAAAGCTCATCTGCTGCAAAAGGTCTCTTGAGGCGGGAGAGAATAGCTCGAAAATTATTTGATTCTTCACTCTCTCTTTCTGAAGCAAGCGCAAAACCTCACCGGCATAGCCGTCCCCTGGCTGGCGCAGGTCACCCAGGATGAAGATAGGACCATTGCTAAAACGCCCAATCTGCTTCACATCTTGAGCCACCGCTTCCGGAGAGCGAAAAACAGGTTTCCCCCGATTATAAAATTGACGGAAGGCGGCGGCTGAGCCGCCACAGACCACACAATTTTCGGTGCAGCCACGGCAGGTAATCACCGCCGTGATGGGATAGCGAAGCCAGTCCTTAAACGGAATATAGCTGGTAAGGTCACGGTACCTGAGGACAGAGTGTATGATATTACCGTAATGATTGGTCATGACATTGCCGAGGTCGGTGGGGATGTAACTGAAGGGATTCTCCCGTATTCCGCTCTGGCTATCTCGCCAAACCAGATTGGGCACGGCTTCAGGCTCTCTCTTATTTATTACGCAGTCCATCAGCTGTCGGAGTGGCTCTTCGGTAGAATCGCCTCTCAGCACATAATCTATCTCGGGGTACCTAAGTAGCTCCTGATAGAAATAAGAGGCGGAAAACCCGCCTAATACCACCCTTGCCTCGGGGTGGTATCTTTTCACCAGCCGGGCTATCTCAATAGCCCCGTGAGCATGTACCAACCAGTGCAAATCGATACCAAAAACCGGTGCCCTCAGTCGCTTGATAAATGCCTCAGCATCAAATTTCTTATCCCTTAGCATCCGCACCGCCAGATTAACAATACGCAC
>DAOWJS010000071.1 GCA_030640255.1 Dehalococcoidales bacterium
CAGTCTCTTTATTTAATCGAGAAGCAAGGTAAGGTTAGTCTAAGGGAGCTGGAGAAGGCATTAGGCAAGAAGAAGGCTCAGGCTATCGTTTCCCAGTTGGTGATACGAGGCTTGGCGGTTAGAAGCTACGAGCTGGAGAGGATTAAGGTAAAACCAAAGAAGGTGCGCTACCTGCACCTTAAAGTTGGGGCAGGTGAAGCCCAGCGGGAGGCAGCTAGGCGGCGTGAGCAGGGAAAGAGCCGACAAGCCAGCCTTCTTGAGTTTCTGTCTCAGGCGGCTGGGCCGGTGCCTGTCTCTGAAGCCAGGCGGAGGGCTGGCAGCTCGGCATCAGTTATTGACGCTTTAGTAAGCAAGGGTTTAGCCGAACTTCAGGAGATTGAAGTCAAACGCGAGCCAATTTCCTACCCGGGGCTCACCCCATCACAGCCATTGACGCTTAGCGCTGCCCAAAAATTAGCCCTTGAAGCAATTAGGTCAAGCCTGCACCACATAGCCAAGGGTTACCTTTCACCAACTGTTTTCCTGCTTCACGGTGTTACCGGCAGCGGCAAGACAGAGGTCTATCTCCAGGCTCTGGCTGAGGTGGTGAAGCTGGGTAAGCGGGGCATTGTTTTGGTTCCAGAGATTGCGCTTACTCCTCAGACTATAGAGAGGTTTGCCTCACGCTTTCCCCGTAAGGTGGCTGTCCTTCATTCCAGGCTCTCCCTGGGTGAACAATTTGACGAGTGGCAGCGAATAAGAAATGGAGAATTTGATGTAGTTGTTGGTCCCAGGAGTGCTATTTTTGCCCCTCAACCTGATTTGGGGCTTATAGTTATTGATGAGGAGCAGGAATGGACCTATAAACAGCATGATAAATCACCCCGTTACCACGCCCGTTATGTAGCCATAAAGTGGGCTGAGTTAACCGGGGCGGTAGTCATTCTAGGCAGTGCCACCCCTGATGTAGAGACTTTTTACCATGCTCAAAGGGGAGACTATCACCTCCTTCAGCTTCCGGAACGGATTACTCCCAGTGAAGGTTCGCCCCTGCCCCAGGTTGAAGTAGTAGATTTAAGGGATGAGCTTAAGGCAGGGAATAGGAGCCTGTTTAGTCGCTCCTTGTCTCAGGCTACAGACAGAGCCTTGGCCAATAGAGAGCAGGTGATTCTATTTCTTAATCGAAGGGGAGCTGCCACCTTTGTTCAGTGTCGTCGTTGTGGCTTAGTGCTCCGCTGTAGGCGCTGTGAGGTTACCCTTAACTATCATACTGACGAGGATGTTTTAGTCTGCCATCAGTGTAACTACCGAATGTCAGTTCCTCAGATTTGCCCTCGGTGCCTGAGTCGTCGGCTCAAGTTTTTAGGCATTGGCACCCAGAAGTTGGAGCAGGAAGCTGGATATGCCTTCCCCCAGGCTAGGCTGTTGCGGTGGGATAGTGATGTTACCAAAAGAGGGAAGCATTCGCATGAGGAAATACTAACCAAATTTCGCACCCACGGGGCTGATATTCTTATTGGCACCCAGATGGTTGCCAAGGGACTGGATTTACCCCTGGTTACCCTGGTGGGGGTAGTTAGTGCTGATACCAGTTTAAACCTGCCCGACTTCCGGGCTGGGGAGAGGACTTTTCAGCTCCTGAGTCAGGTGGCAGGCAGGGCGGGGCGGGGCACTTTAGGGGGGCAGGTTATCATTCAGACCTATTCCCCGGAGCACTATGCCATTCAGGCGGCAGCTAAGCATGACTATGCCTTTTTCTACGACCAGGAAATTGCTTATCGGCGTCAGCTTCATAATCCTCCCTTCACCCGGCTGGTCTGCCTTATCTATAGTCATACTAATGATGCTCTCTGTCAAAGGGAGGCAGAAAGGATGAAGCGTCTTCTTATTGAGGAAGCAGACGCCAGGGGAATAGCCGACCTCAGTCTAATCGGACCAGCCCCGGCGTTTATTCACCGACTGCGGGGTAGGTTTCGGTGGCAACTCATTCTTCGTGCCTCAAATCCTTCGGCTTTTATCTCTCAAATACCGATTCCCCCTGGCTGGGCGGTAGACGTTGACCCGGTCGGTCTATAAAGAGGTGAAAGTTCGGCTTGACAATTTGCCATTTGGCAAATTATAATTAATGGTATGATGATGACCAATAACAATTTAGGCGCAATAATTAAGCAGCAGAGAGTTATGGTGCCGCTGACATTACAGGAGCTGGCTACCATGACCGGCATATCCCCATCACACCTGGGTCGTATCGAGAGGGGAGAGCGTTTCCCCTCAGCCCATGTCCTACGAAAAATTGCTGGGCCTCTAGGTTTTGATGAGAATGAGCTATTCACTTTAGCCGGCTACCTGTCCCCCCAGCCGCCTACTATAGCTGAGGCGGAGGTAAGCTATGGTGGTGGACGATTAGACCCTTATGTGTCCCGGGTGTTAGCCCAGGAGCCGGTTGATGTGCAGCGAGCCGTTATCAGCATCCTCTCCATTTTGAAGAGTATTGCCAAGGGCATGACCAAAGAAAGCCGCTAACCGCGCCTTTGAGTAATGCTCACCCCGATTTTATAACACTTGGTTCTTTTTTACCTGATTAGTGAACTTACTTTATTGAATAGCGTCTTGATAAAAGTTTGCCTGGGGAGTATAGTTTAGTCCTAGATGGTAGCCGCAGACGAGAAGGATTTGAAGCTAGTTCTTAAACCCAGAGCCTCATTACTATTGACCAAGGTAAGCAGTTTTCTCACCGAGCAGAATGTTAAGTGGTATGTTGTTGGTGGCTTTGTGCGTGATGTGCTGCTGGGGAGAGATACGGCTGATATTGACATTGCCGTAGCCGCCGATGCGCTGGAGATTGCTCCCAAGGTAGCTACTGCCCTCGGTGGTAAGTATATCCTGCTGGATAAGGTAAATAGGGTGGGCAGGGTAGTTCTGGTTAATGAGGGGGCACCGTCAACTAGAGGTCAGCGGGTGCTTGATTTCTCCACATTTGAAGGTAGTATTGAGCATGACCTGGCACGACGTGATTTCACCATTGATGCTATGGCGCTTGACCTCCTGAAGTTAGAGAGGGGCCATGCCACCGTTCAACTGATAGACCCGTTTAATGGCTGGGCTGACCTTCACCAGGGCGTGATTCGGGCAGTTGCCGAGACGGCTTTTGAGTCGGATGCGGCACGCTTACTACGGGCGGTGAGGCTGGCGGCTGAGCTGGGTTTTAGTATTAGTCAGGAGACCGAATTTTTGATTCGGCGCTACTCTTACCTTATCGCCGGGGTGGCTGGTGAGCGGGTAAGGGAAGAGCTACTTCGGCTGCTGGCTATTCCTCAAGCCGACCTTTTACCTTACCTTGATGAACTAGGTTTATTGACGGCGGTAATTCCCGAGCTGGCTCAGACCAAAGGGGTCAAGCAGCCTAAAGAGCACTTCTGGGATGTCTTTGACCATTCTCTTAAGACGGTAGTTGCCGTTGACTTTGTCCTCAGGCAGGGAAAGTGGGAGTATGCTGGTGAAGAGGTCTCGGCGGCTGTTCCGTGGTCGGCAGTGCTGGCTCGGCACTTTGACCTTGAGGTTAGTAGCGGTAGCACCAGAAGGTTACTGCTCAAGTTGGCGGCACTCCTCCATGATATTGCCAAACCACAAACTAAAGCTATTGAGGCTAGTGGTCGGTTGCGTTTTCTAGGGCATGCCAAGGAGGGGGCAGCTATCGTCGTTAATATTCTGGAAAGGCTGAGGTTTAGCGCTAAGGAAATAAAGCTGGTGGAAATTATGGTGAGGCACCACCTCCGACCAATGCAGATGAGTCAGGAAGGATTGCCGTCACGTAGGGCTATTTACCGCTACTTTCGTGATACCGGAGAGGCGGGCATTGATATACTGTTTTTGAGCCTGGCTGACCATTTAGCTACCAGAGGTCCACAACTAAGCCTAACTGGTTGGCAAGAGCATGTTGAGATAGTAAACTATGTGTTGGCTCAGCGCTTTCAAGAGGAGAGTTTGGTTACCCCGCCCAAGCTGGTTGACGGGCATGACCTAATCAATATCTTTGGTATGAGCCCGGGACCTAAAATTGGGGAGCTTCTGGAGGCAGTGCGTGAGGCGCAGGCCTCAGGGGAACTGGCTACCCGAGACGAGGCTCTGGCTTACATTCGTGAACGCTTGTCAAAGGAAACCGGATAAATAGATATGGCTAAAAGAAATGCGCTGACTCTTATAATAATATTAGTTCTTTTTGCCCTTGCCGTGTGTGTGGTTTTGCCTATTGACCA
>DAOWJS010000021.1 GCA_030640255.1 Dehalococcoidales bacterium
ATTCGTCTGATAAGGAAGCTCGGTAATCACAATTCGGCGGTGTCCATCTCCTGACGCGTCTCCCAGGAGAGCCTTAGCTCGAACTACCACCCGGCCGTGTCCGGTAGCATAGGCACTCTTAATCCCCTCCTGTCCCAGGATAATGCCCGCAGTAGGGAAATCAGGTCCTTTAATAAACTGGGTAAGCTCATCAACGGTGGCTTCAGGATTATCAATGAGATAAGAGATAGCCTCGCAGACCTCGCCTAGATTATGAGGGGGAATATTGGTCGCCATCCCCACCGCAATCCCGGAGCTACCATTAACCAGTAAATTGGGCAACCGGGTGGGCAGAACTACCGGCTCCTTAAGGCTGTCATCAAAGTTGGGCATAAAGTCAACAGTACCCTTATCAATGTCAGCCAACATCTGCTCAGAAATGGCAGCCAGACGAGCCTCGGTATAACGCATCGCCGCCGGGGGGTCATTATCTATGCTGCCAAAGTTGCCCTGCCCATCAACCAGAACATAGCGCATAGAGAAATCCTGTGCCATGCGCACCATCGCCTCATAAACCGGGGCGTCGCCATGAGGATGGTACTTACCTAACACCTCACCGACAATACGAGCACTCTTCTTATGAGGACTGGTATGATTTATACCCATACTATTCATAGCGTAAAGAATACGCCGGTGCACCGGCTTCAACCCGTCCCGCACATCGGGCAAGGCACGGGAAACGATGACACTCATTGCGTAGTCAAGATAAGAGCTCCTCATCTCATCTTCTATGTTTACCGGCTTGGTTTTTCCCAGAACCATATTCAACTGAACCTCCTATTCCTCACTATCAGGCTTATTATCACTATCAGTAGGCTCCTCAGGCAATAATTCCACTCCGTCTTCGCCTATTATGGTATAGCCAAGCTCCTCCACCGCTTCCTCCTCATCTTCCCGCTCCCGCCTAAATATTCTATCGCTAACATAGGGACGAACACCCTCTAAACCCCTTGAAGGAAAGGAAAGTTGCCCCGCCTGACTGGGGTCCTGATATATCTCTCTAATAATGATAGTCATCATATCTTCTATTGAGCGGATGATAGCGGCGGTATACTGATTACCCCCCTGCATTAATCTAACCAGTCGCTGCCCATGCTTGGGCTCGACTTGCCCCAGATACTCTCCACGCCCATTCTTGGCTATTAAATTAGACCCATCTATCTCCAAATATACCTTGTCACCGGCCACCATTCTGGCCAGCACCACCGGGGAACCCAAGCGGTAAAGACTAACTACCCCAGCCTTGCCTGTTTCCTCAATAAAATGCTGCGGTCCAACCTTCTGGGAATCAGCCTCTGAACCAACCACCGCTCCCTCTAAATGGGATAAACGCTGAAGATTCTTCTGGGCAATGACGTTATAGGGGTCAAGTTCTACAGCTCGGGTGTAGGCTTCCCTGGCCTGAGCATACTCTCCCAGCTCCATATAGGCTCTACCCAAACGATTATAAGCATCAACATCGTTGGGAAAATTCACTATTAAACTCTTATTAGCCGCTACCGCCTCCCGCCACCGCCCCTGCATAGCTAAGGCTATCGCCTGTTTACTGCGCTGTCGTATTAGTCTTGCCTGTTCCTCTTCCTGATATGCCATCCTCTACCCCTTCCACAATCAGCCTATTCTGGCGTTTCCAGTTCAAACGCCCGGTGCAAGGCATGAACTGCGTCCTTAACCTCGGTATCATTAATAATACAGGTTATCCTTATCTCTGAGGTAGTAATAAGCTGAATATTTATCCCCTGCTCACTAAGCGCCCCAAACATCCTGGCGGCATAGCCGGGGGTATTCTGCATTCCGGTGCCGATAATACTAACCTTACCCATCCTGGAATTGCCAACGCATTCTCGGGCACCAATTGATTTGGCTATGGGTTCCACCACCTCCATTGCCCTAGCCAGGTTGCTCTTAGCCACGGTAAAGGTCAGGTCGGTAATATTATTAATACTGGCGTTCTGAACAATGGTATCTATACTGATACCGGCTCTGGCTAAAGGTTGGAAGATAGCCGCCGAAATGCCCGGTCGGTCAGGAACACCAACCACCATAATCTTAGCCACATCAAGGTCGTGAGCTATACCCCTCACCTTATTTCGCACTTCCATAGACGCCCCTCCATGAATTAATGTTCCCGGGTTTTGAGTAAAGCTAGAAGCTACCAGAATGGGAATATTAAATAGTTCTCCCAGCTCAACCGCCCGAGGGTGAACTACGCCGGCCCCGTAGCTCGCCATCTCCAGCATCTCATCATAGCCAATCTCGGCAAGCTTCTGGGCTTCGGGGACAAGGTGTGGGTCGGCAGTATAGACGCCGTCAACATCAGTGTATAACTGGCACACTTCAGCCCCCAGGCTAGCCGCCAGAGCCACCGCGGTAACATCAGAACCACCCCGCCCCAGGGTAGTTATGTCCATCTCATCAGTAATACCTTGAAAGCCAGCCACAATGACAATATTCCCCTTATCCAGCTCTATGACCACCCGTTCGGATTCAACCTTTAGAATTCGAGCCCGGCTATAAGTAGCGTCAGTCTGTATCCCTGCCTGGGCACCGGTGAGGCTGAGCGCCTCATACCCCATACTCTTGAGCGCCATTGCCAGCAAGGTGCTGGAAACAATCTCACCGGTGGAGAGCAGAACATCAAGCTCCCGCTCGCTAGGTTGCTGGGTAACCTGGTAAGCCAGCTTAATTAGCTCGTCGGTGGTATCCCCCATCGCCGAGGCCACCACCACCACCTGCTCACCCTTAGCCTTAGCCTGAGCTATGCGCCGGGCTACACTCTTAATCCGCTCGGCATCCGCCACCGATGAACCACCATATTTCTGAACAATCAGCGCCATTTAATTAACCACGAGCCTCAAATAACCCGCCTTCTTTCCTATTTTCTACTTGGAGAAGGATGCTTTGTGTGCTCCCCATGCTTTCCAAACCCTGCTCACTTTCTCTTCAACTCGGCATTCAAACTATTTCTCCAAGTTTCTGTGTCATACCAGAAACAACCTAGGCAACCTCGCTCGTCATCGTCTGCGACATTGGGGTCCCATATCTCACCACCTTTGTAGAAGTAGTTTATCCCAATGAAAGTCCCTCTTTCCCCAGTTTGCTCACACCGCTCACAATACCTACTTTTCCACAAGTTATGCTCACGAGTGAGAAGCTGAAATTTCCTATGGATTTGCTCCTCGGACATCTCAGGATCATAGGTTTCATCTTGAGACCAACGCACTTGGGGAAAGCGATGGTCAACTTCAAGTCGGCTCGGTGACATTTGGCGGAGGGTAATCGCTTCTATGTTCCTATAATGTTGAAGGACACGCCTACGCAACTTGGTAGACAGTTGCAGTCGTACGAAAGAGGGCACAACTGGCTCAGTAGAGACTAGACGCCTATGGACAGTTTTGTATTCACAAACAGGACAATATAATGTCTTGTTCTCAATTTGAAAACCGTGCTGTCTCATTACTTGAATGGCTTTTGCAGGCTGGGTTCCTGGCAATTCGTGTTTTCCGCAGTGCCACTCTCCGTCAGAAAGGATTGTAAAAGTTTGGGCTTGTTTTGTGCCCTCACTAAATGGGTGCTTTGTCATTTTTCAGAGTCTTTCCCTCCACTTTTTGGAAGAACATTACATACTCGTGCTTGAAAACATAAAAACCCCACTTTAAAGCTCGACGACGCCAAAAATGCTCTAAATTCCTCTTCGCTCTATTCCCAACGATGTTCTTCACCACTATGCTTTTTAGTTTGTATCCGTTTTCTAAAACCTTTTGCATTGTATAAAAGCCTAACGGAACCCATTCACCCTTGCTATATTTATCACCAATAACTAATACTAAAAATCTCTTTTTTTCTAACAACTCGTAACTTTGTTTAACAACCGAGCTAAAATTATCAAGGAAATCCCCAGTGGTTGGAGCATTACACAAATCGCGTGGGTCATCACTGAATTTAATAATGTCGTGATACGGCGGATGCATGATAATCAACTGCACCTTGTCTCGCCCATACTCTTTTTTCAACAAATCTTGAACATCTTGCATCGTTTCCAAAAGACAGCTATCTCCCTCTATCACTCTTGTTTTAACATTCCAGGGGTTTGCCTGTTTAGCAATAAGCTCTCGACTTCTTTTGACTAAGGTTGGCAAAAGCTCAATCCCAATGCCATTCCGTCCTAATCTTTTGCACTCTATTAGTGTTGTCCCATTCCCTGAAAAGGTATCTAGTACTATTTCCCCTCGCTTGGTATATCGCAACATTGCCTGGTGAGGTATCTGGGGGATAAAGTTTCCATGCAGTTCTGCTGTATGTGCACCCGCTTTGTCTCGACTCCCGATAAGCCACAGGCTATCTGTTATTACTTCGTCATACGCCTTCCACTGGCTGACATCAATGTCACTAAAGAAGGAAACATCAGGGTGCTCTGTTCTTGGTAGCTCTACAGTTCTTGGCGCCTCTTCTGTGTAAGAGTAAATAGGTAAACCTAACTGCTCACGAACCATATCATACTTATTAGAGACGACATATTTGTCTTTCTTCTTTGCCATTTAGACCACCGATTTCCTAATTGCTATGCCTTTCCTATCAATCTACCCATAATATTATACCCTTCCTCAATGAAAAAGTCAGTGCTTTTTGCCTCGGACTCGGTGAATCTCCTGGCTCCGTTAGCGGTAAAACCCGCTCCCCAGAGCAGAAATGGCACCGGGTCATCAGTATGAGTCCGAACCGTAATCGGTGTTGGATGGTCGGGCATAATCAGGAGCCGAAGGGTGTCTTCTCGCCACGAGCGGAGTCGGCTAATAACCTCCCTGTCCACCTTCTGGATAGCCTCTACCTTATCATCAATCAAGCCAGCATGAGCCGCCTCGTCCGGCGCTTCAATATGGATGACCACCAGAGCCTGGTCGCCAAGTGCCTTTAGGGCTCCGGCAGCCTGGGCAGAGTAATCATTGTCTGGACCATCGGTTACCCCGGGTATATCCAATACCTCCATCCCTACCATTCGGGCTAAGCCCTGGAGAAGGTCAACCCCGGAGGTGAGCGCGGCATCAAGACCATAGACCTGCTTGAAGGCGGGCATCTCCGGCACCTGGCCACTGCCCCAGAAAAGCCATATCATTGTTGCCGGACTATCGCCACGAGCCCTCCGCGCTATGTTCACCGGATGGTCCCGGAGAACCGCCTCCGAGCGCCTCATCAGGTCTCGTAACAGCTCGCTTCCCTGACCATAGGGCAGGAAATCATCAATAGGATTGCCCGGAATATCATGCGGGGGGGTACAGGTAGCCAAGAGAGCATCCTTTTGCCCTTTGAGCTTGCAGATATGCCGGTAGCTGACGCCGGGGTAGAAGTGGATATTATCATTACCCAGACTTTGGTTTAAAGCCGAAATAAGCTTTCGGGCGTCATCAGTGCTGATATGCCCCGAGCTGTAGTCCCACATCTTACCATTTCTAACCGTCACCAGATTGCAGCGGAAAACGACCTCTCCATTGTCAATAGGAATGCCCATACTCCTGGCTTCAATAGCCGCCCGACCCCGATAGTAAATCTTGGGGTCGTAACCCAGCACCGACATACAGGCGCAGGCACTGGACGGTTCCATCCCCGGCGGCACAGTGCGGGCAAGCCCCAAAATGCCTTCCGTCACCATAGCATCCAGGTTTGGCGTGTGGGCAAGCTCCAGGCAGGTCTGACCATCCCGCTCAGGCAGCGGCAAACCCGAGGCACCATCAATTATCAGAATACAATACTTCATCAATCTCTACCTTTTGGTGAGGTCGATAAACAACCTCACCCCCCTTCTTTCGTGAAATCACAAACTCTAATTTCTAATCCTTCACAGGTGAAGGACTAAACAAATTCAAAATTCAAATCCCTAAAGTCTAGGATTTAGTATTTAGGACTTAGTATTTTATTAAAGAGGGGCTTTGCCCCTTCAACCTACCCCTGATAAATGACCTCTAGTTTACAACGGGGGTTAAATCTGCCTATAATAATGCTGGCGGGGCGTAGCGCAG
>DAOWJS010000076.1 GCA_030640255.1 Dehalococcoidales bacterium
AGTAGTAAGGAATAGAGGCTACTCGGCAAGGGGATTAAAAGGGGCGAAGCCCCTTTAAGAAATTCTCTTCCCCCTCCCCTTCAAAGGAGAGTCAAAGAGAGGCGAAGCCTCTCTTATATAACTAAATCCCCTTCCCCTTGTTAAGGGGAAGGGGAAAAAGGGGATAGGGTTACCAAAAATAAAGGGTGAGGGGTTATTAAGAACTATGTCTCTATTTATAACCTTTGAGGGTGGGGAGGGAATAAAATGCCGTACAAAGAAGGACAACTAACCTTCATAGACTTCTTGGGTTATAGACCTGTAATGGCTATGGTTAAGAAGAGACTCTTTGGAGGACCATACCTAACCTTCATTGATTACTGCGGAGTTCTTGCATCAGTATACGAGTCTTCGGCAGTAGTAGGGCGGGCTAAAAGTGATAAGCTAAGCATAATAGAAAAGATAATTGAAGCTCAATATCCTCGGTATGGATCAGAACCTATAAAAGACCTCCAAAAAAGGGCTAAGGAACACCTTGACGAATTCAAAAAAGAGAGGGGAAGGGAACCTCATTCATTTCTTGAGTTCATCCTAGTTAAGCAACTTGAGAATGCTCTTCAGCATGAAGGTATTATTGGGCGTGGAACTTTGAACTCGCTGGAAATCGGAGACACCTCGAGTGGTAAAAAAGTAGTAGAAAAACTAATAGGAGATATCTCAAGTGATAAAAAGGCAATGAAAAAAGTAATGAAAAAACTAGAGATGAAAATCTCGTTAAAAGATTCGGAAATAGTCGAAAGGATTTTCGGGAGAGAGGGCATAGCCTTTGGTATTTCCTTTCCAGAATTAACAGAAAGGATGTATAGGAATCTCCATGAAAATACTGAGAAGCCCCCGATAATAACTCTTGAGGAAGGAGAGGAGGAAATCCTCAAAACAGTGGCAGTTTATACAAACAGGTACTGGTCAGAGATGCTTGACCCCTTAGATTTGAGGAGTTACCTAGAGATGGTGAAGGAAGAGGATAGGTAACCATTGTCGCTATTTATCACCTTTGAGGGTGGGGAGGGGTGTGGCAAGAGTGTCCAGGCCAAGGCTCTATACCGAAGGCTATCAAAATTAGCTATTCCGGCACTCCTAACTCATGAACCCGGGGGAACATCTCTGGGTAAGAAACTCGCTCGCTGTCTAAAGTGGGCACAAAATACCGATCTATCACCGCTGACCGAGCTACTGCTGTTTAATGCCTCCCGCGCCCAGCTAATAGACGAGGTCATCCGTCCTAATCTAAAAAGGGGGAAAACCGTTATTTGCGACCGCTATGCTGACTCCACCACTGCCTACCAGGGCTACGGGCGGGGACTGGACTTAGAAATGGTCAAGGCGATTAACAATGCCGCCACGCAGGGGCTAAAGCCCAACCTGACGGTGCTACTGGATATACCAGCCGAGGAGGGGCTTGCCCGTAAAAGCACCAAAAGGCAAGACCGCTTTGAGCAGGAAGATATAGCCTTCCACCAAAGAGTGCGAGACGGTTACCACAAGATGGCAGCCAATGACCCGGAGCGCTGGCTAGTAATAGATGGTAGCAAAAGTAAAGAGGAAATAGCCGAGATTATTTGGCAGAGAGTCAGTCGGTTGTTGAGTGAGAAGGGCTTGAGGTAAAAGTATGTCCCGAAAACGAGTTGCCGTAGCTATGAGTGGGGGGGTGGACTCATCACTGGCCGCCGCCCTGCTTAAGAAAGCCGGCTATGAAGTTAGCGGCGTTTACCTGAAGCTATGGTCTGGCGACAACTCAGAACCAGACGTCTCCGACCTAGAGCACACCTGCCAAATCCTGAATATCCCCCTTGAGCAGCTTAACCTTGAGACGGAATTTAAGCACCTGGTTATTGACTACTTCTGCCAGGAATATAGCCTGGGGCGCACACCAAATCCGTGCACTGTTTGCAACCAGCGTATCAAATTTGGGCTCCTCCTCAATAGGGTGCGGGAAATGGGGGCAGACTACCTGGCTACCGGTCATTATGCCCGAATTGAACGCCTACCGAATGGCTATCGCCTGCTGAAAGCCGCTGACCCGACTAAAGACCAATCCTATTTCCTCTATACTCTGGGGCAAAGAGAGCTCCAATACCTGCTGCTGCCTTTAGGTAACCTCCACAAAGCGGAGGTAAGGAGGCTAGCCACCGAACTGGGCTTGTCCACCGGCAGCCGACGTGATAGCCAGGATGTCTGCTTTATCCCTGATAATGACTATCGGGCATTTATCACCCAGTATGTCCCCCTCCAGCCTGGGGACATCGTTGACACCGAGGGCAAGGTTCTAGGTAAACACGATGGTTTAGCCCAATATACGGTGGGGCAAAGGCAAGGCTTGGGGCTTACCTCGAATAAACGTCTATATGTGCTCAAGCTGGATACTACTGGCAATAGATTAGTGGTTGGCACTGAAGACCAGCTTTTAAGTAATGCCGTCTCCGCCAGCAAGCTAAGCTGGGTATCAGGCAAAGCTCCCCAAGAGCCGATTAGTATAACCGCTAAAGTCCGATATCAGTCGCCTGAGGCGATGGCTAAACTCAACCTTAATGATGAGATGGCAAGGGTTCAGTTTCACCAGCCTCAGCGGGCGATTGCCCCGGGACAAGCCGTAGTATTCTATCAGGGTGATGTTGTTCTCGGCGGGGGAATAATAGAAGATAGGGTAGATTGAAGGAGCAGAAGGCTAAAGGAGAATTAAAGAGAGGCGAAGCCTCTCTTATATAACCAATTCCCCTATCTCCTTTACAAGGGGAAGGGGATAGGGTTACTTGACAAAACTCAATGGAGGTAGGGCTAATAAATAGTCTTCAGAAACCAACCTTTACTGAAGAAAAACTGCTTGAGGCGCAGGGCTATCAGCATATCGCCGGCGTTGACGAGGCAGGTCGTGGTGCCCTGGCTGGTCCGGTGGTAGCTGCCGCAGTTATACTCCCGCGCCGGATAAAAACTGCATGGCTCAAACAGGTAAAGGACAGCAAGCTTTTAAGCCCAATCAGACGCGAGCTTTTGTTCCATAATATCCATGAAGTAGCTATCTCCATAGGTATCGGCACAGTTCCCAACGATATAATAGATAACCAGGGTATAATTAAGGCAACCCGAATGGCCATGAAACTAGCCATAGACCAGCTTTCATCACCACCTGAGTCCCTCCTCATAGACTATATGCTCCTGCCTGATGTTAACCTACCTCAAAAAGGGATAAAAAATGGCGATAGTCTATGCTTCTCAATTGCCTGTGCCTCCATTATGGCTAAAGTGGCTCGAGACCGCCTGATGGTAGAGCTTGATAAGATTTATCCCGGCTACGGATTAGCGCAACACAAGGGCTACGGCACTAAGGAGCATATGGCCTGCCTCCGCCGACTGGGACCATCCCCCATCCACCGCCATTCATTCAAGCCAGTTAAGCAAATAATTGAGTCATTTAGTAACCTATCCCCCTGACCCCCTTCCCTTATTAAGGGAAGGGGGAGTGTAGGTTAGAGAGGGGCGGAGCCCCTCTCTAAAGTCTCTTCCCCCTCTCCTTCTCAAGGAGAGGGGGATTAAGGGGGTGAGGTTAATAAGTAATTTATAACCTGCCAAGAGAAATGAAACGTAGAGATACCGGTATCCGGGGTGAAAAACTAGCCAAGGACTTCCTTAAAAAGCGGGGCTATCACATCTGGGAAACCAATTACCGCTGCCCCGAAGGTGAAATTGATATCGTAGCCAGGCATAAAGACTACCTCGTCTTTATTGAGGTAAGAACTAAAAAGAGCCTGGAGTTTGGTAGTCCCGAAGAGTCAATCACGCCCGCCAAACAAGCCAGGATGAGGACTACCGCCTCCCATTACCGACAAACTCATAATGATTTGCCCCCACAGTGGCGAATTGATGTCGTGGCCATAGAGCTAGACCAAAAGGGGAAACTATCACGAATTGAACTCATTGAAAATGCCGTAGGCGAAGCCTAGAGATTGTTTACCAACCCCTCACCCTTTATCCCTCTCCCCTTCATAAGGGGAGAGGGAAGGGAATTTCTTGAAGGGGCTTCGCCCCTTCAAACTACCCCTAATAAACACCTCAGCTACCTCCCTTTACCTCCCAATCCAGCTGTGCTAGAATTAGCCAATTAGTTATGACCTCGTCAGAAGCAATATCAAGACAAACGCTGCGTATTATTGATGCCAATATGAACCGCATTGGTGAAGGACTTCGCCTTCTGGAAGACCTGGCTCGCTGGCTACTTAACGATACCGCTCTAACTCAACAGCTAAAGACTATGCGCCACGAGCTGGTAACCAGCGACTGGCCGTCCTACCAGCAGCTCCTTCAGGCCCGAAACTCAGAGGGCGATGTCGGCATTAATCTCAAAGCCCCGGGGCAGGAAAAGCCGAGGGAGCTACCCGCAGTGGTAGCGGCTAACGCCAGGAGGGTTCAAGAGTCGCTGAGAACCATAGAAGAGCTGGCTAAGCTTCCCGACACTAAATTAGACTCAGAGAGGTTTAAGCAAGCCCGGTTTAATCTCTACACCATAGAGCAAAAGCTGCTGTCCAAGCTACTACGCCAGGACAAGATAAAGAGCTTACCCGGGCTTTATGTTATTATAGATACCCAAGCCCTGAAAGGTCGCCGTCATATTGAAGTAGCCAAGCAGGCAATCCAAGGCGGCGCTAAGACAATTCAATTACGCCATAAACTCGGGAACAAAAAGGAACTGCTACCCATAGCCCAGCAGCTTAAAAATCTATGCGCTGATAAGGGTGTGCTCTTTATAGTAAACGACTACCTGGATTTAGCCCTAGCCACTGACGCTGACGGACTGCACCTGGGACAGAATGACCTGCCTATTAAAGTAGCTCGCCAGTTGCTGCCGATAGGTAAAATCCTGGGCGGCTCAACAACCAGTGTAGACCAGGCGATTACTGCTGAATCAGAAGGGGCTGACTATATAGCCGCTGGCTCCATATACCCCACCCCGTCTAAAGAAACGGCCAGGGTTATTGGCTTAGACGGGCTGAGCCAAATAAAGCAGGCAGTAAGCCTGCCTGTGGTGGCAATTGGTGGCATCACCAGGGATAATGCCGCCGAGGTTATGGCGGCTGGCGCTGATGCGGTAGCCGTAATCAGGGCTATACTACAAGCCGAGTCTCCGGAAGAAGCCGCCCGACAAATAGTAGCCAGACTTGAACCTCAAAAATGAGTAGATTAACCGATAATTTAGATTCAATTGCTGACCAGCTCCGGCTGAACTTGTCAGCTTTAGACGCCGCCAGAGAAAAGACACTGCCCCTATGCCGTGAGGTAATTCGCCACTGTGGCCGCGCTATCCGGGCGGTGCACCGCCAGGAGTTCGACCAGGCTAAAGAACTACTGGAGTCAGCCCGCAACCTTCTTAACGAGGCGAAACAAGTGGTGGCTGCCTATACCGAGCTTAGCCACGCTGGCTTTATCCGAGATGCTCAAAAGGAGTTTGCCGAAGGCAGTATCACCCTCGCCCTGGTAACCGGAAAACAAATCCCTCACCCTGATGAACTGGGCATTGATTCCGCAGCTTACTTGAACGGGATGGGTGAAGCGGTAGGTGAGCTAAGGCGTTACCTTTTGGATAATATGAGGAAGGGAGACCTATCCCGAGGTGAAGAACTACTAAGAGCTATGGATGACATTTATAATATTTTAGTTACTATGGACTTCCCTGACACCCTAACCGGTGGTCTACGACGCACTACCGATATGGTTCGTGGAGTGCTAGAAAGGACTCGGAGTGACCTGACATTAGTTCTAAGACAGCAGGACCTGGAGAATAGGTTAGAGAAATTTGGTGGGAACCTTCAACAGAAAGGAGACTAAATAGTGAATCCAATAATAGTCGCCGTAATATGCGGGGCGCTGGGGTTGGTTCTGGCTGGCTTTATGGCTCGCTATGTACTGAAGCAAGACCAAGGCTCAGAGAAAATAAGGGAGATATCAGCAGCTATCAAGGAGGGGGCTTTAGCCTTTCTGGGTCGGGAGTATAGAATACTGGCTATTTTCGTGGTGGTAGTGGGTATTATTCTTGGCGTAATACCTATGCTTGGCTGGTGGGTAACCCTGTCTTTTGTTTTTGGTGCTGTCTGCTCGGGACTAGCCGGCTTTATCGGAATGAACATGGCTATCAGGTCTAATAGCCGAACCGCTGCAGCCGCCCAAAAGAGCCTGAATGATGGCTTGAGGGTCTCCTTCCGTGGCGGAACGGTAATGGGAATGTGCGTAGTTGGCATTGGTATCCTTGGGCTGAGTGTCATGTATTTCGCCTTCCACAACAGTCTTGACTTTCTGAAAATTATTCCCGGCTTTGGCTTCGGTGCCTCCTCGGTAGCTATATTCGCCAGAATCGGAGGTGGCATCTACACTAAAGCCGCCGATACCGGGGCTGACCTGGTAGGCAAGGTGGAGAAGGGAATCCCTGAAGACGACCCCAGGAATGCCGCCGTCATCGCTGATTTCGTTGGGGATAATGTTGGTGATGTGGCTGGTATGGGCGCCGACCTGTTTGAATCATATGTCGACTCAATTATTGCCACCATGGCATTATGCATGATGGCATACACGGCAACTATGGTAAATCCCTTAGTCCCTAATACTGAAACCGCCTATTTCCTGCCGATGATGGTAGCCGCTGGCGGTATTATCGCCTCAATTATCGGGGTGTTTCTGGTGAGGGTTGGTGAAAAACCGGAGATGGGAGCCCTGCTCAATGCCCTGCGCCGGGGCACCTTCTCAGCCTCAATCCTGGCGGCTATCTTCGCCTTCCTGGCCGTCTATTTCCTTAACGCCGATATTGGCATATTCTGGGCTATCCTGGCTGGTCTAGTTGCCGGTGTCTTAATTGGAGAAAGCACCAATTACTTTACCTCCTACGCCTATTCGCCGACCCGCCGCATTTCACAATCAAGCCAAACCGGAGCAGCAACCACTATAGTCAGTGGCTTTGCTAACGGTCTCATGAGCACTTTCCCCCCGGTTATTCTGGTAGCCATTGCCATTTTAGTTGCCTATAAATTTGCTGGTATGTATGGGGTAGCTATCGCCGGTATTGGCATGCTGTCCACTCTGGGCATAACCGACGCCACTGATGCTTATGGTCCAGTGGCTGATAATGCCGGCGGCATTGTCGAGATGTCGGGGCTGCCACCCGAGATTAGGGAGCGAACCGATGCCTTAGACTCCCTGGGTAACACCACCGCCGCCACCGGCAAAGGCTTCGCCATTGGCTCAGCCGCCCTTACCGCTCTAGCGTTAATGTTAGCCTACAGCCAGGCAGTGGGCATTAAACCTGATGTAATCAGCCTGCTTGATTCCCGAGTATTTGCTGGCGTGTTCATCGGAGCTATGCTACCCGCTGTCTTCTGCGCTATGACCCTCAATGCTGTCAGCAAAACCAGTTTCACTATAATTAACGAGGTTCGCCGACAGTTCCGCGAGATAAAGGGGCTGATGGAGGGTACCGCCAGGCCTGAATACGGGAAATGCGTAGATATCTGCACCGGGGCAGCATTAAAGGCAATGATTATCCCCAGCCTGATGACCATAATCGCTCCGATTATCATCGGACTCATACTGGGGCCGCTGGCCCTGGCTGGATTCTTACTTGGGGCTATTGCTTGTGGCTTTATAATAGCCATAACCTTTGCCAATGCTGGTGGCTCCTGGGATAATGCCAAGAAATGGATAGAGAAGGGTCACCTCGGTGGTAAGGGCTCAGATGCCCACAAGGCAGGCGTGGTTGGCGATACGGTTGGTGACCCGATGAAGGATACCTCGGGACCGTCGCTAAATATTATGATAAAACTGATGTCAATAGTATCACTGGTTCTGGCACCAGTCTTAATTGGCTTTCCCGGACTGCTCTAGAGGCTAGGCTTATCGCCTAAGAAGGGATTACCCCGACGCTCGGCACCGATGGTGCTATCCGGACCGTGACCGGGGTAAACAATTGTGTCATCAGGTAATACCAGAAGCTGGTTGTGGATGCTATCCATTAGCTGGCTGTAGCTGCCACCGGGTAAATCCGTTCTACCTATGCCGTAATTGAATAGGGTATCCCCGGAGAAGACCACGCCATGCCCCAGCAGGCAGATACCTCCAGCGGAATGACCCGGCGTATGCAGAACCGAAAAATGCAGGTCGCCAACATCCAGGCTATCCCCGTCCTTGAGCAACCGGTCGGGAAGAGGCGGAGTCGGATAGGAAAGACCAAATAATGCGCCCAACGAATGGTGGTGGAGAAAATTGACATCATCACTATGAATCGCCACCTCAGCGCCAGTTGCCTCCTTGACCTCCTTTAAGGCGCCAATGTGGTCCAGGTGCCCATGAGTGAGGGCAACGGACTTTATGTCAAGTCCTAATTCCTTAACATTGCTTAAAATCAACTGAGCTTCATCAGCCGGGTCAATTACCATCCCTTCTTTATTAGACTCAGAGCCCACAATATAGCAGTTAGTGGCAAACGGTCCTAGCGTCAATTTCCTGACAATCACCATGCACTCCTTTCATTTGACACGAAGCTATATTCTATCATTTAGCCAAGCTAACCGCAAGGATTAAGGGCGTTTACCTCTACCTAACCCTTTGACATCTGGGGTCAAAGCTGGTAGCTTTTATATGTTAAAATCGAGCTAATAAATATAGATGACCATAATCATTCTCATTTTAATTGCAATTTTCCTGCTTGGTCTGGGCGGTGGAGCCGTCGCTTGGTTTCTTTTTCGACACAGGCAGGCGGTTAAAAGTAAAGAACCAATAAAAGAAACGGCCAAGGGAGACACCCTACCCTTTCACTGGAGCTACATCATAGCCCCGCTCGCCATTCTTATCCTGTCTATAATCCTGACTGCCTACTTCTACCACCAGCTTCCCAATGAGGTAGCCTATCACTTTAAACCTGATGGCTCACCGGATAGGTGGCTCAGCCGTGGCGCCGCTATTGCCTGGGCAGTAGCACCACAACTGCTCCTTACCCTGCTGGCTGGCGCCATTACCTGGGGAATAACCAAACTACTCAGTCTGTCCCGGCAGACCGAGGGAGCTTTGATAAAACCGGAACGGGTATTATCACTCATGGGTAATATAATTGCGTTGCCCCAAATCGTTCTCCTCTTTGCAATGCTTGATATTTTCAGCTACAATTCCTATCAAATGCACCTTATGCCCGTCTGGGTATTCGCCCTGATTATTATGGTATTGGGGGGCACTGTTCTGGGCATCTTTTTTGTTCAAACCATCCGGCGGGCGTGGGCAACCACCCGAGAGCACCGCCGAATAACAGCGTTAAGGAGTGATAGTAGTGACCGAACCGACACCAACCAAGGTTAGCATGGAAAAGATTGTCTCCCTCTGCCAGCGTCGGGGTTTCATCTTTCCCAGCAGTGAAATCTACGGCGGCTTATCCAGTTGCTGGGACTATGGGCCTCTAGGAGTAGAACTAAAACGTAATATCAAGGAAGCCTGGTGGCAAACGGAGGTTCAACAGCGCGATGATATGGTGGGTGTGGACACTAGCATCCTGATGCACCCCCGGACATGGGCCGCCAGTGGTCACCTTGAGGGATTTGCTGACCCCCTGGTTGAGTGTAAAAGCTGCCACTTG
>DAOWJS010000100.1 GCA_030640255.1 Dehalococcoidales bacterium
AAGTCTCTTACAGACCTCAAAACCGTCCATCTTGGGCATCATTATATCCAGAATTACGAGGTCGGGCAGCTCCTTTTCTGCAATATGGAGGGCTTCAGCGCCATCCATATCGGCGAATATCTCATAATCCCTGGATTGCAGGTTGGCTCGAACGAATTTCAATACCAGAGGGTCATCGTCAACGATAAGAATACGTGGGCGACGCATTGTTTACCTCCTAACGACCTGGCTTTATGCACCTTGTGCCTCGCAATGACAAATGACAAGGCGCGGTATTCGGCATCAACCAGACTTCTGAAAGTAATAGCCGACTCCGGGTTCAGTTATAATATATCTGGGTTGGGTTGGGTCTGGCTCTATCTTCCGGCGCAGGTGCCAGATATAGATGCGCACATGGTCTATATCGTCAATATACTCCCAGCCCCACACCTTTTCCAGTAATTGTTTGTGGGTAAGAATACGACCAGCATTCTCCAGCAGGAGCGCAAACAGCCGAAACTCTGTTGGGGTCAGTTTCACCCGTTCTCCACCAACAATAACTTTCCGCTCAGCAATATCTACGGTGAGAAAAGCATCACTATAAGTAACCTTCTTTTCAATATCTAGCGCAGAGGGTAACTCAGCGCGTCGCAGTATTGCCCGCACCCTTGCTACTAACTCTCTGCTCCCTACCGGTTTAATAAGGTAGTCATCGGCCCCGTAGTCAAGCCCCTGTACTATGTCCTCCTCGGATTTTTGCTTACCAGTGAGAATGACGATAGGTATATCAGTAATCTCACGGATGCGGCTCCAGGTTTGCCATCCATCCATCTTGGGCATTATCACATCCAGAAGCACCAGGTCTGGCTTATGGGCAAACACGAGCCGCAAAGCCTCCTGTCCATCGCTTGCCGTGAGCACTTCATACCCTTTGTGGGTAAGGGTCTGGCTAACCAGTCTAACGAAGGTAGGCTCATCATCAACTACAAGGATTTTCTTTCCCATTGCCCTCCTGAGAGCATTTCCGCAACCAGCCCAGGTAACTCACGAGTATTGACCGGCTTTGATAAATAGGCATCGCACCCGGCTTCAATAACCTTCTCCTTGTCTCCCTTCATAGCATACGCAGTAACCGCAATAATGGGAATGTGTTTGAAGGCTGGCATCTGCCTCAGTCTTCTGGTTACCTCAACCCCGTCTATCTTGGGCAATCGTACGTCCATCAAGATGAGGTCTGGTTTGTCCCTGACAGCTATTTCTAGAGCCTCTTCCCCATCGGTGGCTTCAACTAGGGTATAACCGTGTGGTCTAAGTGCCATCGCCAGCACCTTCATGTTTTTCGGGTCGTCCTCTACAATCAGTATCTTCCTGGGCATTACCTGTCTCCCGTCTCGGAAATAGTCACCCTACTCATTGCCCAGATTTGCCGCCCTCTTTACTTCCGATAAGAAGTCTTCCCGCCTGAAGGTTGTCTTCATCATAATCGCTTTGGTCTGCCTGCTCAACATTTTAAATTCCTCTTCAGTCAGCTCCTTGATAGTTAATATGATTATCGGGATATTTCTGGTTTTCACATCGCCACGTAACCTCTTTATTACCTCAAAGCCGCTTAAATCGGGCATTAAGATGTCTAGCACTATTAGAGCCGGCTTATTCTCTTTTGCTATCCTCACTCCCTCCTTACCCCCATAAGCACGGAGCACCCCAATGCCCTCCGCCTCCAGGATAGAAGCCACCAGCCGAACATCCTCAGGGTTATCATCCACTACCAGCACTTTCTCTCCCCGAGCAAGACTAAGCTCAGCTATCCTTTTCATGAACCCTTTCTTGTCAACAGGCTTGACAAAGTAATCCACAGCTCCTAGACTGAAGCCCAGCTCCTTTTCCCCAACTACGGAAGCAATCACCACCGGGATATCCCTTGTCTCTGGCATTGACTTAAGCTCCTGCAGTACCTGCCAGCCATCTTTGCCGGGCATCAATATATCCAGGATAATCACTGCTGGCAATAACTCCTTGGCCTGCTTAATTCCCTCGTCACCGGTTGATGCTTCAGCGACGGCATAGCCTTCCGCTTTTAGCCAGGCCCTTAACAAACTTCTTGCCTTGCGGTCATCATCCACAACCAGGATTTGTTTCTGTCCTGGTATAAGGAGTGGCTCCTGTGCCTCAAGCAACCCTTCCTCTAGTTCCTCCACATGCGGCTTGCCCTCTCTGGCTAGGGGAAGGGCAAAGGTGAATTTGCTTCCCTTTCCATATTCACTCCCTACCCATATCCTGCCGCCCATTATCTCAACGAACTGCTTGGTAAGTGCCAGCCCCAGCCCGGTGCCCTCCTTTTTTCTATCGGGTAAGGTATCCGCTTGGATAAAGGCTTCGAATATCCGCTCCCGGTCTTCTTTTTTTATACCGATGCCATTATCAACCACGTTGACCTGGCACCAATCGCCCTCTCTACTGACTTCAATAGCCAGCTTACCACCAGGCGGGGTAAATTTGATAGCGTTACTCAGCAGATTGAGAAGTATCTGCCTTAGCTTGCTTCTATCAGCACGAACTTGCGGTAGCTCCTCCACTATGCTCATCCTCATCTTGTGCCTGTTCTCATCCAGCATGGGTTTCACAGTTTGTACCACATCGTCTATAACATCAGCCAGATTCAGATTTTCCAGCCTGAGTTCCATCCTCCTCGCCTCCACCTTAGACAGGTCAAGGACATCATTAATAAGATTTAGCAGGTGTTGTCCGCTGCTCAAGATATCGCTGAGACACTGCCTCTGCTCATCATTGATTTTGCCGGGAACGCCATCTAGCATCAACTCCGAAAAGCCAATAACAACATTCAGTGGAGTGCGTAGCTCGTGAGACATACTGGCTAGAAACTCAGACTTAGCCTGGCTAGCCGCTTCCAGCTCCCTGTTTTTTTCCTGAAGGTCCTGCTCCGCCTGCTTGCGCTCGGTGGTATCGCGGGCTATCGCCAAAATCGCAATGGGCCGTCCATCAGGCTCACGCATGAAACTAAATTTGATCTCGACCGGGATTATCGAGCCATCCTTACGATTCAACTCAAGCTCCAGCGTCCGTGACCTGGACAGGTCCTTCTGTTCCATGTTTTCTATGGCTAATTCTTCTGAAAGAGTCTTCATGGCAGTCTCAAACGAGGCAGGGGTATAGACTGCTTCCATAGGCAAAGCCATAGCTTCCTCAACGCTGTAGCCTAACAGGTGGGTAATGGAGGGACTCATGTAGGTGGGCCGCATGTTCATATCCACGGTCCAAATGACGTCTTTCGCATTCTCGGCAAGCAGACGGTATCGCCTCTCGCCCTCCCTCAGTTCTTCCTGCGCCTGCTTGCGCTCGGTGATGTCCCTGCAAAACCATATTCTACCCAAATATTCGCCAGTTGAGGTTTCTAAAGGGGCTGAGTACCTGTCAAAGACTCTTCCATCCTTTAATTCTATTTCATCACTGCTTACCTCTTTTTCATGAGCATATAGATATTTCACTTTGTTAATAAATTCATCAGGTTCTTTTAATTGGCTACTTGCATTTACCAGTAATTCCGCATCATCTTTTGTAGCTAATACCTCTTTGGGAACATTCCACATTTCAACAAATCGTTTATTATATGAGATGACTTGACTTTTGGAATCTATAACTAATATGCCATCAATTGATACTTCTTTTTGTGTTTCTAAAAGCGTAGTCTTAAATAAGAGTTCCTCCTCCACCCGCTTGCGCTCGGTGATGTCCCTGTGACTCGCCATGATTGCAATAACATTCCCTCTATCATCAACTACTTTCGATGATGACACTGCTATCGTAAAGAGTTCGCCATCCTTTCTCTTGCCAATCAACTCTCCTGCCCAACTGCTCTCCATCGTTGTCTTAATTGCCTCTTTCAACTTTGGTATCTGCTCCTCGGAGTAGATGAAGGCGATATCCTTCCCTATTAACTCTTCTTTTGAATAGCCAAACATTCTAGTAAACGCTTTGTTCACGTAGGTAATCTTGTTATTGAGGTCACCCATAGCTATGCCGTCAACCGAACTCTCAGTAGCATGCTCAAATAATTTTAGCGCCTCCTCCGTCCGCTTGCGCTCGGTGATGTTATCTAGTAAGCCAGCTAGTAAAATACCCATGATACCCATACTAATAAAGAAGACCATAGGTCTGAATAATGCATCAAAGTAAGTGGATATGAACATAGCACGAGGAAGAAAGATTAGCATTGAAATCGAAGCAGTTACTATTACACCCCTTACCCTGAATATATAAGCCGCATATAACACCGGGATTAAGAACAAAAGCCTCTGCAAATCGTGAGGTCCATAGAAAATGCCCCACCGCGGGTTCGGCCATCCCATAAACTCTATGATGGTATTCAAATAGTAGAATATTGAGCAGGCCATAATAATGGCGGTGATATACCATAGATGGTGATTTCTCCATACAGCTATACGCCTGTGATTGTGGATATTATCCATTTGTATCCCGCCGTTACTTATTAGTCTCTTTTCTCTCATTTATGTCAGATGCCCCGTCTGATTCAATAGACAGCATTCTTCTTATATATCTTTACCTTTGCCCTGGTATCAAGACACTCTAACTTTTCACACAGATTGCCTATCAGCGTCTCTTATCGTCCACTTTCAAGTATACGAGCGGAATGCTAAATAACATCTAAAGAATACACCTGGATTTCTAAATATTTTCTAAACAAGCTTCATAAATAAAAAGGGAATCCCTCCCGTGGTTCCATTGGCAATTCCCACCAGGCATCTATAGCACATAGCTCGATAAAACACAAGACTAATCCCAGAGCGCCCATTCACCCCCACGCAATGGCAAGAGGGGAGTCATTGCGAGCCCCGTTAGATGTTTACTATCTAACGGGTCGAGCGACCGTAGGGAGCGTGGCAATCTCGGTGGTGGGTGTTTCTAAGGTGTTTAAGAGGGGCTTTGCCCCTCTTTTTTAATGAAATCTTAACAACCATTTTATGAGCAATAAATGTCAGCCTCTTAATATGGAAGTGTGAAGATGAAGAACTCGAGTAAAGAGCATAGGAGGCTGGAAATAAAGATTGTATGTGCCTGGTGTGGCAGGGATATGGGAGAGAAGGATGGTGCCGGTGTAGGGGGAGTTTCTCACAGTATATGTGAGGAGTGCTTACAAAGGGAGGAGGCGGCGGTGAACAGAATTAGCGCCGAGGCCGAAGCAGGATGAATATTAGGTCAAGCTGGCTTTATGTATGTATATCAATAATTTTAGCCCTGGCTGTTTTTGGACTGGTCATCTATAACCATTCATTTGTGCAGGCTGAGTTACCTGTAAACAACTTCGACCTCGGTTACGAGCAGGGTTTCAAAGATGGCTGCCACCAGGAACAGATTAGCCGCATAGAGTCCCCGGGTACCATCCATTATGTTGACCGAGAAGTCATTAAGGAAGTTATAGTTGAGAAACACATTGAGTTTGGCGAATTTACCTCGCTTGAGCAACTTAGGGCTTGGCTAGCTGAGGATGATACTGACGAATACATTCACTTAGTGGCTGGAAATGATGGCGTTTGTCGCCAGAGCGATAACTATGATTGTGATGATTATGCTGCTCAATTGCAGCTCAGAGCAGCTAAAAGTGGCTTTCTAATGTCAGTTACCATAATTGAGGAGCAAGGCAAGCCACACATGATAAACCTGGCTTGTATCGGCAATAATATTTGCTATATCGAGCCCCAAACAGATGAAGTCTGGTTTTACTGCCATAGGGATTGAGACTGGCTGGTCATAAATATGTTGAAAACTGGACAAAGATGGTATATGCTAAATAAAAGCATACATAATGAGATAATGGTAAAATGTATCATCCTTGTATCCTTGTTGTCGATGATGAACCACCGGTAGTGAAATACCTCAGCACCATTCTAAAAACCGAAGATTGGGATGTTCTTACAGCAGTGGACGGCGCTGAAGCCCTCCAGACTATTGAAGAAAAAGCCCCCGACTTGGTGATTTTGGATATAATAATGCCCAAGTTGGACGGTTTTGAGGTCTGCCGCCGACTTCGTGAGTGGTCACAAATCCCGATTATCATGCTCAGTGTCCTGCACGAGACTTCAGACAAGGTAAAGTGCCTGAATCTTGGTGCCGATGACTTTATCTCCAAGCCATTTGCGCCAGATGAACTAGTAGCTCGGGTCAAGTCAGTACTTCGACGCACCGAAATGTCCCGTGGCATATCTGCCCAGTCTCCCCTTACCATAGGTGATATCAACATTGACTTCGAGCAAAGAAAAGTAACCGTGGCTGGCAATGAACTCAAATTGACGCCAACAGAATATGTCCTTTTGCATGAATTAATGTCTAATGCCGGCAAAGTCCTTATTCATACCCATCTTTTGAGCCGGGTCTGGGGACCCGAGTACGCACAGGATAGAGAGTACCTGCATGTCTTTATAAATCGCCTGCGGGCTAAGCTTGAACCTGACCCGACGAACCCCAAATACATTATCACTGTGCCCGGCGTAGGCTATATGTTTAAAGATACGCCGTAGCGCAAAACCCGGCAGCCAATAAAGATAAGCCGAAGGAACCCCTCCAGGGGTTCCTTTTTTATTTAATAGAAATCATTTAGAAAACCTTTAGAAATTCCAGCATTTTTTTAGCCTTTGTTTAGCCCCCCACCCCTATACTGAACCCAAATGCCAGCAGAAAGAGAGCTAAACCGTGAAAGTCCTTGTTATTGAGGACAACGATGAAATCGTGGACGATGTTTCCCAGGTCTTGCACAGGCACTGGCCTCAAGCCAGATTGCTCGCTACCCACCTGGGAAATAATGGGGTGAAGCTAGCCGATAACGAATCTCCTGACCTGGTCATCCTTGGTCTGGAGCTTCCTGATAAAGACGGCTTGGAGGTGTTAAGACGCATCCGCCTTTCCTCCACAGTGCCCATCCTCGTCCTGGCACCAAGAGAAGATGGCGTTGACATAGCTAAGGCGTTGGAATGGGGGGCCGACGGATATCTGGGCAAACCCCTCCGGAAGGCGGAGCTTACCGCCCGGATAAAGGCTTTGGTGAAAAGAGGGAGTCATTGAGGAAATTCTAAACAATATCAAATGACCAAAACGGTTTTGACTTTTGAAATTTGGAAATTAGGATTTGGTGCTTAGATATTAGGATTTTGCTGTTCTGTCATTGCGAGAGGCGTTAGCCCCGAAGCAATCTCAGGGAATAATCAAAAAAGGAGAAAAAATGAGAAGGTTTATATCAATCCTATTTGCCTTGGTGCTGGTGCTCAGCTTTAGTCTGTTGCCGGCATGTGCCGGTACTTCTATTACAGCGCCGGCAACACCATACGCAGTTGGCGATAGCACAGATGAGGCTACCAGGGTAAGCGTCATGGAAGCTTACGCAAAGCTGCCGATGCTTTTTACCGAAAACCAGGGACAGCTAGATGCCGAGGTTGAATACTATGTCAAGGCAGCCGGACAGACAATATATTTTACCGCTGACGGTATGGTGTTTGACTCTGTCCGCTATGAAGGGACAGAGGAGACCGATTTAGCCCATAGAAAAGCTGACCGGCTTGTTTTCAGTCTCGATTTCCTCGGTGCCAATAAAAGCCCGGTTATTGAAGGCAGAAACAAAGCTCAAGCAGTGTTAAATTACTTTATCGGCAATGACCCCGAAAAGTGGCACAGCGGTATACCCACCTACAGAGAGGTGGTATACAGTGGTATTTACCAGGGTATAGACCTCAGGCTTTATGGCACAGAGGGCTCACTTAGATATGACTTTGTGGTCCAGCCAGGGGCAAGGGTAGCCGACATAGCCCTTGCTTATGCCGGGGTGGACAGCCTGGCTATTGAAGGTGGGGAGCTATTGCTCGGCACCACATTCGGGGATATGAAGCAGAGCCAGCCTTATATTTATCAGCAGCTCGGCGATGAGGTAGTGGAGGTTGAAGGCGGTTTCAGGCTAGTTAGCAGTAACACCTATGGTTTTGAGGTTGCTGCCTATGATGTGGCTTACCCGCTGGTCATCGACCCTGCGTTGCTCTACTCCACCTACCTGGGCGGCTCTAGCAACGACTATGGGTGTGGTATAGCTGTGGATAGTGCAGGCAATGCTTATGTCACCGGAAAGACAGATTCTACCAATTTCCCTACCCAAAATCCGTATCAAGGGAGTAATGCTGGAGAAGATGACGTCTTTGTTACCAAGCTTGCTGCCGATGGGAGCAGCCTGATATACTCCACCTACCTCGGCGGCAGTACCGAGGATGAGGTCGGATATGGTATAGCCGTTGACTCATCGGGTTGTGCCTATGTCACAGGAAACACATATTCTACCGATTTCCCTACCCAGAATCCTTATCAAGGAAGCCTTAACGGATTTAAGGATGCCTTTGTTACTAAGCTTGCTGCCGATGGAAGCAGCCTGATATACTCCACCTACCTCGGCGGCTCTGGTCTTGAGAGCGGGGGTGGTATAGCCGTTGACTCAGAGGGAAATGCCTATGTCATAGGAAGTACACCGTCTGGCGATTTCCCGACCACGGCTAGTGCTTATCAACCAAGCCTTAACGTATATAATGACGTCTTTGTTACCAAGCTTGCTGCCAATGGAGGTAGCCTTGTCTACTCCACTTACCTCGGCGGCGACCATGGTGAGGACGGGTGGGATATAGCTGTTGACTCATTGGGTTGTGCCTATGTCGTCGGAACGACATGGTCTCCCCGTGAGCCAGGTGGTTCGCCCTTTCCCACCAAGAATGCTTTCCAGGCGACAAAACTCGGGGACTGGCCACGGAAGGATGTCTTTGTCGCCAAGATTGATACCACAAAGTCGGGCGATGCTAGCCTGATATACTCCACCTTCCTCGGTGGCCTTGAGGATGACCATGGGTATAGTATAGCTATCAACTCAGGAAATGCCTATGTCACCGGATATACATATTCTACCGATTTTCCCACCAAGAATCCTTTTCAGGCGGCAAAGGCTGGAGATGAGGATGTCTTTGTTACCAAGATTGATACCACAAAGTCGGGCGATGCTAGCCTGATATACTCCACCTACCTAGGCGGTCCTGGTACTGATGAGTTGGAGCATGGGCGTGGTATAGCTGTTGACTCATCGGGCTGTGCCTATGTCACCGGAGCTACAACCTCCAACAATTTCCCCACCCAGAATGCTTATCAAGAAGTCTATGGGGGAGGGACGGATGCCTTTGTTACCAAGCTTGCTGCCGATGGAAGCAGCCTGGTCTACTCCACCTACCTCGGCGGCTGGCTCAATGATAATGGAGGCTGTTCCATCTGTGGCGATATAGCCGTTGACTCAGATGGAAATGCCTATGTCACCGGATGTACAGACTCTACCGATTTTCCCACCAAGAATCCTTATCAGGGAACCCGTTGTGGGGATTGGACTAATGATGTCTTTGTAGCGAAGTTGGGACCACCACCTGAGGTCTGGGTAGCTACCATTGGCAACGATAGCAATCCTGGAACTGAAACTGAGCCTTTTGCCACTATCCAGAAGGGTATCGATGCCGTAGCTAGCAGCGGCACGGTCAATGTGGCGGCGGGGACTTATGACCCATTTACCGTAGATAATTTTACTGGGCCACTAACCATTAAGTCTCAAGATGCTGCTAATCCTGCTATAGTCAAGGGCAGTCAGGCATATGGTACGAATAACACCATTATAGTCATCACAGACTCTACGGATATCAATCTAACTGATTTAGATATAGAGGGTGAAGGCTTGGAGGGAGACGACCCTCCGATTAATGCTTACGCTGTAATCTATGAAGATGCCACGGGTGAGGTAAAGGATTGCACCATATCGCCTAATACTGCTCAATTTTCTACTATGGAGGCCTGGGGATGGGCACATGGTGGCATCGGAATAGCCATATGGAACGGCGACAATGCCGCCATCATTTCTAATGTAACTGTTGATAGCTGCGCTATTAAAAAGTTTGGCTGCAGTGGTGTGGTCATCCACAATGGAGCCACAGCTACTGTTAAGGACAGCACGATAATAGGCACGGTGTTTACCAGGGTCGACTGGAGTGTTTTTCAAGCTGGCATAGATGTAGATGCTGGTTGTGGCCACCCTCTTGCTCCATGCACTGCCACTATCACCGGCAATGAGATATACAATGTTCGTAACACGACAGATACTACTGGCTCTTGTTGTTATGGAATTGTCATAAATGCTTATAAGTTCTACGTTGCCAGTTATGAAGAATGCACGGTTCACATAACCGATAATGACATCCACCATAACAGTGTCGGAGTTAATGCAAACCACTGCAGCCCTAACAAGGCTTACGCACACAATAACAAAATATACGACAATTATATAGATGGCGTGCTTACTTGTAGTGATAGTAATGGTGATTTTGTTGATTTTGATGCCACAAACAACTGGTGGGGTCATGTCTCTGGGCCATACCACCCCGACAGCAATCCTGCGGGCGAAGGCAATAGGGTAAGGAGTTACAATGCACATTTGTGGCAAACACAAGGTGACCATGTTGACTATGACCCCTGGGCCAATGGGCTTCGGGCATACTCTGGGACTCCTCAATCGGGCACGGTTGGAACTGCTCTCGCCAATCCATTCATAGCCCAACTGAAGAACAGCGATGGCGACGATGTAGCAATAAGCGGTATAACAGCGACCTATGCCGTAACAGGGCCGGCTGGAGCAACTGGACAATCTATATCAAACGCAACAACTGACTCAAACGGTCGGGCGTCATCAACACTCACCCTGGGGAATAAAGTCGGCACATATACTGTGACCGCCAATGTTCCCGGTGAGTCAACGGCAACCTTCACTGCTACTGCCACCGCAGGTGCTCCAAATACAGTCACGCTTACCGCCAATCCCGTTGAGATAACGGCTGATGGCTCATCAACCTCTACCCTTACCGCCACAGTGAAGGACCAATACGGGAACAATGTGGCTGATGGCACCGATGTGGTATTTGAGACCGACCACGGTACCCTGGGTTCAAGCACAGTTACCAAGCAAACTGCAAATGGTGTGGCTACGGCGACATTAACCTCAGAATCGAGCACCGAAACCATAATTGCTACAGTAACCGCCACAGCTAACGGCGTCACAGACGCTATTGCTGTGTTCTTCATTCCCGAGGGCGGCGCCGAGGTGGAAGATTCCAAGACAGAGGAAACATCTTCCGGCGACGATACTGTTGATGCCAAGAATGAGGC
>DAOWJS010000086.1 GCA_030640255.1 Dehalococcoidales bacterium
AACCCCGAGCTCTACCCGGGTGGTGCCAAACTCAAGCATCCTGTCTATCTCCTCCTGCCCACACCAATCGGGTCTGGTCTCTATGCATAGCCCGGTGCAGCGGTGGTTAGCGGTTTCATTAAGCCTCTTTGCCTCTTCCAGAGTAGCCGACTCCCCGCCATTTAGGGCATCATAGCAATCCTTGATAAACTGGTATTGATAATCCTGGGGATAGGCCAGGAAGGTGCCTCCCATCACTATCAACTCAACCTTATCGGTGGGGTGTCCCATCTCGGATAGAACCTTCAGCCTGAGCTTAATCTGCTTCCTGGCATCATAATCGCACTTTTTGCCCCGTAATACCGCTGGCGACTCAGGGGTATAGCTCTGGGGTGTAGCCTGGTAGGTGGGGCAATAGATACACTGCCCCGGGCATTTCATCGGCTGGGTCATCACCGCTACCGGGGTAACCCCGGATATCGTCCTGGTCAACTTCTTCATATATACTTCTCTCAAGAGTCATAAACAGTTTAGCAGATTTTAGCTTATGGTAACAACGAAAATAACCTTAAGGATAATACACCAAGGAGAGTCTAAGAGGGGCAAAGTGACCAATGGGGAGTCCAAGAGGGGCGAAGTGACCAAGAAGGAGTCTAAGAGAGGCAAAGCGACCAAGGGGGAGTCTAAGAGGGGGCTCCGCCCCCTCTTTAAAAAATCCCTCCCCCTCTCCCTAAAAGAGGGTTAAAGGGAGGCGAAGCCTCCCTTATATAACTAATTCCCCTTCCCCGATAAAGTAATTTAATGAGGAGTCGAAGAGGGGCAAAGCCCCTCTCTAATCCTTCCATAGGAAGGACTTCCCCCTCTCCTTCAAAGGAGGGTCAAAGGGAGGCGAAGCCTCCCTTATATAACTAATTCCCCTTCCCCTCAGAGGGGAAGGGGATAAAGTCCTTGCCTGCTTTGGCAAGGATAAAGGGGATAGGGTGACTAGAGATATATTTAATCAGATAGCCCCGGGCTGGTATAGCTTCAGGCACTGGTCTATATTCCGCAGCGAACTGGAGATGCTGGCACAGCGGTGGCAAAAGGGCAGACTACTTAATATTGGCTGTGCCCACGGTCCCGACTTCCTACCCTTTGCCCAGAGCTTTGACCTGTATGGCGTGGACTTCTCTACCGAGATGCTGAAATTGGCTCGAAAATACGCCCAGAAATTCAATTTTGCCGTGAGCCTATCGGTGGCTGATGTTACCTACCTCCCCTATGCTGATAAGACCTTTGACTGGGCAATCTCAGTGGCTACCTACCACCATATCAAGGGCAGGGAGGAGAAGCAAGCCGCCTTAAGTGAGCTGAGGCGGGTATTAAAACCGGGCGGCGAAGCCTTTATTACCGTGTGGAACCGATGGCAACCCCGGTTCTGGTTTAAGCCCAAAGAGATAGCCGTGCCGTGGCGAAAACGGACTCAGACCCTGGAGCGCTACTACTACCTCTTCTCCTACCCCGAGCTGGAGAAACTGGTAAAGAAAGCTGGTTTCGGGGTGCTCAAATCATTCCCCGAAAGCTCCTACCGCCTCCCGATAAAGCTCTTCTCAAGGAATATATGCTTATTGGTAAGGAAGGTTGATTAGAACGAAATGAGGTCTCCAGCTTCTTTATCAACCTCACCCCGTTTAGATTTTTATTAGGTAACCCTATCCCCTTTATCCTTGCCAAAGCAGGCAAGGACTTTATCCCCTTCCCCTTATCAAGGGGAAGGGGAATCAATTATATAAGGGAGGCTTTGCCTCCCTTTGACTCTCCTTTTAACTTTTAAGGAGAGGGGGAAGTCCTTCCTATGGAAGGATTAGAGAGGGGCGAAGCCCCTCTCTAATCTACACTCCCCCTTCCCTTATTGAGAGGTTGTTTAGTAAGGGAATTAAAAGGGGCGAAGCCCCTCTTGTAAAACCCTAAATCCTAAGCCCTAAATCCTAAACTTTTGGGATTTGAATTTTGAACTTGTTTAGTCCTTCACCTGTGAAGGATTAGAAATTAGAGTTTGTGATTTCACCAAAAGAAGGGGTGAGGGGTTGTTAAACAATCTTTTATTAAGGGAAGGGGGTCAGGGGGATAGGTTACTAACCATCTCTTCATAGCTACATTGACAAAACTATTAATCAGGAATAGGATTTCACCAAAGGAGGCGAGAAGGTCAGATAAAACGAGAAGGAGTAAGGTCAAGTTATGATGCTAAAAATCAAATGCCCTAAATGTAACACTGAAGGTAGTTTCTCCCTGGTTGAGTCAAGCTATCACGGTCTATACCGGTGCTGGAAATGTAGAGCGCCCTTCACCATTAAGATAGAGAATAACGAACTAAAGTCCTGTGAACCCCTCAGCCAGGAGGAATTTGATAAACAACAGGAAATGAAAGCCCTGAGAGACAAATTCAAACGGCATAACTAATTAAAGAAGGAGGCTATCGTGCCGATAGCTACTGTAGAGATGTGGGAGGGGCGCACCGTTGAGCAGAAGAAAAAGCTCGTGGAGGGCACAAGTGGTTGATATGCCATCTTTATAGACATCGTGTCAACAGTATGGTTTAATTTAACTTCCAAGATGAGATAAGGGGTGACCGATGGGTGAGGATGGGCTAGGAAATATAATATTTGTCGTAGTTATACTTCTTTTCATGCTGGGCAGTATTTTCCTTAGAAGACGCACTATGGAGAAGACAGAGCTGGGAAAGATTGTCACCCTGCTGTCGGAAATAAATCAGAATCTGAAGATTATAGACGCCTTTAGCTTCCACTTGGGGGTCAAGAAATTTAAGACAGATAGCTGGCAGAGGAATAAGACCAGGCTTGATTTTCTAGGCGAGAGGTTACAAGCTACCCTAGCCAATGCCTTTGGTATGGCCGAGGAATTTAACCAGAGGATAGATGAGGCTAAGAAGTACAAGTCTTCCAGCTACCTGGCCAGCATTGAGGTAGACAAGTTAAAAGACGCCACGGCCAAGAGCAAACAGGAGCTTGAGGAATGGTTCCAGGAAAACAAAGATAAAAAGGAACTACTTCCCAAAAAGCGCGGTCTATTTGGGTGAAGCGGTGGCTATCGGGCAATTTGACGGAGGGCTGTGCCCCACTTTCTGGCGTGAGCTTGCTTTAAGTGCTGAAGGTGTGCCTGAAATGAGGCCGAGGAGATATTTTCGGTAGACATTAATACGCCATCTTCTCTATCACTTATATAGTAGCCACGGCGTAGACCTACCTGGGTGAAGCCATACTTGCCATAGAGACTCCGGGCAGAGGTATTAGAGGCACGCACCTCAAGGGTAATGATACTGGCCTTTAGCTCTGCTGCCATGTCAATGATGGATATGAGCATCAGCTCGCCTATCCCCTGACGGCGATGGGATTCCCACACGGCAATATTAGTGAGATGAGCCTCATCAGCCATAACCCAGAAGCCGGCAAAGCCGAGAATATACCTTCGTCTTGATGGAGGCGGTTCCTTGCCAAAAAAAGGCTCATGGTTAAACAGCTGCCTCACCCTGGACACCAATCCTGAGAGACCCCTCCTTGAGGCAACCTCCACCCTTGGCTCCTCAACCGTTTTCCCGGCGTCGCAGGCTACGATGTAGTGGGCTAACCGATTTTCTAGCTCGCGCTGATAATTAGCCGGTGGCCATTGAGTAGGGAAGGCTTCACGGTCAATCTCAGTAACCTGGGCAATGTCCTCCTTACCCATCAGACGCACATAGCAAGGCAAGTTTTCATCCCCTTGAAGAAAGTTTTAATTTCAGAATACTATCCAGATTTCATTGTAACATATCCCACCTATCAACGATATTCTCCTATCCCACTTAGATTAAAGCCTATCTTTTTACTGCATCCTTCGTTATACTATATGCACAGGGTAACGCCATATTACCGGCTAAATCATGGCAAAATACTGCCCAAGTTCAGCCAGTGGGGAGCTATCAGGTGCAAGATGAGGAGAGCCTCGTCCGTCGAGCCCAACAACGAGACCAAGAGGCTTTCGCCCAGTTATATGAGGAGAACTTCGATAAGATTTATCGTTATGTGGTTCTCAGAATAGGAAGTAAGACCGAGGCAGAGGATATGACTCAGCAGGTCTTTCTCAACGCCCTCCAGTCTATTTCCTCCTTCAGGTGGAAGGGGGTCCCCTTCTCCGCCTGGCTATTCCGTATTGCCCGTAACCAGGTGGTCGACTATCTGAGAAAGAAAAAAAGGCCGGCTACCACTCCCCTTGACGAGTCGCTGGCGAGTAGTGATAGCAACCCCGAGCTAGCCGCTGAGCACAGCCTGGATAT
>DAOWJS010000048.1 GCA_030640255.1 Dehalococcoidales bacterium
GGAGTGCATACCCTGTGGGGAGGAATACGGGTGCCACCCCTGTGAATTATTTTGTCCCGGCGAAGTATATAAATTTGAAGACCACAAGGTGATGTTAAGCCCGTCAAACTGTCTGCATTGTCAGACGTGTCGGGTAAAGTGCCCCCTCCAGAATATCAAGTGGGAGGTTCCTGAAGGAGGAGACGGTCCAAAATACAAAGTGATGTAGTTTTTAGTTGGTCTTTTGAGCAGAGAGAGGCAGTCAGGATGTTCAATAATTGGGCGTGAATCCTGGCTGCCTCAAAATTTTCTAACGTAATTATCCCTTGACGTCCCTTACTTTAGTGCTATAATCAGCAGAGATTGAATGAAAAAACCGTTACTTAATGCCGCTTTTATTGATGGAAATAACGTGCATCGTTCTGCATTAGATATAGGATGGAAATTGGATACGAAGAAGTTTAGGCGGTATCTAGAAGAAATGTATGGCGTTAGTAAAGCGTATTATTGCATAGGTTTTATTGACTCTAACCAAGGGTTATACGATAGGCTTAAATCTGAGGGTTACGAAATGGTATATAAACAGACCCAAACCGTTAACGGTATGCTGAAGGGAAACATTGATGCCGAATTGGTTCTTAAATCTATGACCCAGTATAGAGTTTATAGAGAAGCAATAGTAGTAACAAGCGATGGGGATTTTGCTTGCCTGGTTGAATATTTGATACAGAAGAATAAATTGCGTACAGTCATAGCATCAAAGAAAGACAAATGTTCACATCTCCTAGAACAAGCGTCTGGAACCTATATCTGTTATCTTGATGACCTCAGAAACAAGTTGGAATACCGTAAATAGTGAAAAGGAACCTCGTAAGGACAGAACCTTACGCCGTTCCCCTTCGTCGTATCTTGCTATAATATAGCACAACTATATTATAATGTCAATGGTATAATGTTATCTATATTAAAATATAGCTACTTGCCTTCAAGGGATAGTTGTCTTACCTTTTCTAAAATAACTCCTTATAGTTCTTCTATGAGCTTGTACATATTTTGGTAAGCCCTCGGCAAATCAGGGTCATCTTTCTCAAGCCTGTTTCTCAGGGTATTCATTCTCCGGATAAATTTCCGTTTATCTTTATTCTTTACTAAATCTGCCCAGGCTTCTAGTCTGCTTTGGAACAGCTGGTTAACCTTCACTCCACTTGGTAAATTCATTTGTAACGAGGCACAAAACTCCGGGTCTTCGGAGATAACACTTTCCACCAGGGTTAGCCATACCTTATAAGTGCTGCCGCTGATGGCTCTCATCAGTTTTAATTTACCCAGGTTTAGCAAGGTATCGGCGGAAACTATAGCAATGAAATGAGAAAGGCCGAGAATAACGCTCATCATTTCGTCATGCTGGTGAGGGGTCATCACAGTGACTCTAGCTCCTCTAGTTTCTAAATATTCCCTGACCTTTTGCGCCAGGGCTGTCTCATCCTTATTAGTAGGGGTCAGCACAAAGTTCTGATGGGTAATATCCCTGGCACCGGGCCCAAACATCGGATGCACGCCGAGCGTTATTCCCCGTTTAATATGCTTGTGCATTATTTCCACCGGGGACTCCTTGATAGATGTAATGTCTATGATGGTTTGCTCAGGACGTATATAGGGGCAAATCTGCTTTATAACCTCTTCAAAGCTCTCTACGGGCACGGAGAGCAAAATTACGTCAGCTCTCTTAACTGCTTCCATATTAGTAGCCACCTCGACACCCAGTTGCTGCTTGGCTTCCAGGAGTTTCCCCCGGTTCCTGCCGGTTATTATCACCTCCTTGCCATCTTTCACCAAAAAGTTGGCAAACCACCGCCCCATCTTCCCTGAGCCACCAATTATGGCTATTTTCACCTCGTTACTCCGTAGTTTTCTTCACTTTGCTTTGGGGTATGAACCCAGTACTTTGACAAAGAGCGAAATCCTCTCCACATTTTCTAAAGCCTCTCGAGGCACCTTATCCTCCCGGTGACCTTCAAAGTCCAGGTAAAAATTATATTCCCAGGGTTTTTGCCTGGTTGGTCTAGATTCTATCTTGGTTAAACTGATATTTCTGGTAGCAAATTCTTTAAGGAATTCATACAGTGTTCCGGGCTTATGCTTTACCGAAAAAACTATAGAGGTTTTGTCGTTCCCTGATGGTGGTGAATCCTGTGGGGACAAAATAAAGAATCTGGTGAAATTGTTGGGATTATCCTCTATTTCTTTAGCCATGACCTTCATCCCGTAGATTTCGGCAGCCCGGGCACTGGCGATGGCGCCACCATCGGTTATTTTCTCCTCCTTTATCATTTTCACGCTACCAGCGGTATCATAGGTGGGAATTAATTCGCAGTCTAAATGTCTTAAGAAAGCCTGACACTGACCCAGAGCCTGGGGATGGGAATAAACCCTTTTTATCAAGTCCAGCCGCGCCTCTTGGCTGGCTATCAGGCAATGGCTGACTCTCAGTTCTATCTCCCCGCACACCTTGAGGCTTGAGTCTAGAAAAAGGTCGTATGTCCGGCTTATGCTTCCCTCAAGTGAATTCTCAATGGGAACGACGCCAAACTGCGCCTCATCCCGTTCCACCGCTTTGAAGACATCGTCTAATCTTTGGCAAGCTTTGACTTGAATTGAGGGTCCGAAAAAGCGGAGGGCTGCCTCTTCACTATATGCCCCGATTTCACCTTGAAAAGCAACCGCTATCCCCTGTCTCCTTTTGGAGACGGTAACTATTTGCTTATAAATGTTCTCTATATCTTGCTGGTTTAGGCTTTTCTCTCGGGCGATGCGCCTGACATTCTCCAGGACTTTCCTCTCTCTTTCTCTGTCCTCAAGTTGTGTCCCTTGCCTCTTTTTCTCCTTGCCTATTTCCTGGGCGATGCTTATCCTTTCCGCGATAAGCTGAACTATCCTGGTATCAGCTTCATCTATTTCCCTTCTTAAATCTTCTAAGCTCATTTTACTACCCTCGGTATTAGTCCCGCCCTCATGGCGAAGTCACAAAGGGTTACCGCTATCATAGCTTCTACCACCACCACCGCCCTGGGCACGATGCAGGCGTCATGTCTTCCCTTGATGGTCAGGCTGGTGCCTTCCATACTTCTCATATTTACTGTCTCCTGGCTTTTGGCTATAGAAGAGGTTGGCTTAACCGCTACCCTGACCACGATGGGCATGCCATTACTTATTCCGCCCAGTATGCCGCCGGCATTATTGGTGGTGGTAACTATCTTGTTATCTCTGATAATGAACAGGTCGTTATTCTCTGAGCCCCTTTTCACTGCCGCTGAGAAACCTGAGCCAAACTCAACCCCCTTGACGGCGGGGATGGCAAAAAGGGCTTTGGCTAAGTCTCCGTCTAAGTTGTCAAAGACCGGTTCCCCCAAGCCGACCGGCACATTGAGGGCTACGCCTTCTATGATGCCGCCAACACTATCACCCTCTTGTTTAGCCTTCTCAATTACTCTGACCATCTCTTCGGCAGCTTCCGGGTCAGCACACCTGACCGGGTTTCTGTCCACCTTTTCCCTTATTTCTTCAAATGTCCTTGGTGTGGCGTTTATGCCGCCTATGGCAATGGTGTGAGCCAGAACCTCAATGCCGACCAGGTTGAGTAGTTTCTTAGCCAGGGCTCCCGCCATTACCAAGGAAGCGGTGATTCTTCCCGAGAACCTGCCCCCACCCCGGAAATCGTTAAACCCCCCGTATTTCATAAAGGCGGTATAATCAGCATGACCGGGTCGGGGCAGGAACCTCGCCTTTTCATATTCACTGGAATCAATATCCTTATTCCATATCAACAGACAAACCGGGGCACCGGTAGTGGCGCCGTTAAAGATGCCGGACAGAACCTCTACTTTATCCTCCTCAGCCCTCTTGGTTACCATCACCCCTATTCCCGGTTTTCTTTTATCTAACTCTCTCTGAAGAGCCTCCTCAGTGATAGCTAGACCGGCGGGACATCCATCTATAATGATGCCTATACATCGCCCGTGGCTTTCGCCAAAGCTGGTTATGGTGAAAAGCTTACCCAAACTATTTCCCATCTATCTTCACCTCCCCTCCTATACTTTTTAGCTCCTCCCAGAACTGGGGATATGTCTTGGCGACACATTCAGCGTCATTTATTATTGTTTCTCCAACTGCTGAGCCAAGTATGCTGAAGGCCATGGCTAGCCGGTGGTCGCCTCTGGAGTCTATGACTGAGCCTTTCGGTGCTGAGCCGATGATGGTTAATTTACTTCTTTCCTCTACAGCTTTTACCCCCATCTTTTCTAATCCTTCTCTTACCGCAGCCACCCGGTTTGATTCCTTGAGCCGTGCCCGGTCTATTCCGGTGAACTCGCTTATGCCGTCGGCGGCAGCGGCCAGAACTGCCATGGTAGGCAAAAGGTCAATGCAGTCGGATAGGTCAGCCCGTATCGCCTTTAGTCTCGACCTTCTCACTATGACCGAGTTTTTGGTTATCTCAACCGAAGCGCCCATATCCCTCAAGAAGTCTAACATCATCTTATCACCTTGCCGACTTTGTGGATTCAGGTTTTCTACCTCCACCTCGCCGGATAAAGCCCCCAGCGCCAGGAAGTATGAAGCCGAGGACCAGTCCCCTTCCACCTTGTATTGGGCTGGTTTATAGGTTTGCTTTGATACCTCAAATCGCCTGAGGTCTGTGGAGGATTCTACTTTTACCCCGAACCTTTCCAGGCAGTCTAGGGTCATCAGGACAAAGGGTTTTGATTCTAGGGGGGTGGTCAGTCTAATGGTGACACTCTCCTCAGCCAGGGGAGATATGAGCAATAAGGCGGATACAAATTGAGAACTTACATTGCCGGGCAATTCGGCTATGCCACCCTTTAGTCTGCCTCCGTCAACAGTTACCGGGGCGACCTCACCATAACTTGAGCAATTCACCCCCAGTTGTTTGAGGGCCTGGATTAATGGTTTGACCGGTCTCCGGGCAAGAGACAGTCCGGGGACTAACCGGCACCTCCCCGGGATTAGGGAGCCGATAGCGGTCATAAATCTTAAGGTCGCCGCCGATTCACCACAATATAGGTCAGCATCTGGCTTATGGAAATTACCCCCGACCACTTTCCATAAGTCCTCCTGCTGGTAGACACGAATTCCCACCTGGCTCAATACATTTATGGCGGCTTGGGTATCATCCGAGGTAAGGGGGCTTAATATTTCGCTTTCGCCCCTGGCTAGAGCGGCACACATGAGTCCTCTGATGGTATAGCTTTTGGAAGCAGGGGCTCTCACCTTCCCTTTTATTTCGCTTTTATCAATTAAAGCTTTCATTCTCTTTCAGCCTGCTTATTACTTGTTCAACAACAGAAGCGATGTTCAGCCTGGAAGTATTGATTTTAATATCGGCGGCTCGCTCATAAAAGGGCTTCCTGAATCTCAAAAGCTCCCGTATCTCCGCAGCCCTGTCGGCTACGTTAAGGAGGGGCCTCTCTTCTCCGTCGCCTGATGTCCGCCTTAGTATCACCTGTGGAGAAGCGGTCAGGTGAACTATTATAGATTCTTGCCTCAGCCGGTCGATGTTTATCTTGTTGAGGACGAGCCCGCCGCCACAGGCAATTACCAGGTTTTGCCCCTGGGCAACCTTCTTGATGACCTCAATCTCAAGCTCGCGAAAAGCCACCTCACCATCCTGTTGGAATATCTCAGGTATGGACTTGCCTGTCTTCTGCTCAATCAAAGCATCAGTCTCAACAAACTCCTTATTTAGCTTTTCGGCCAGAACCTTACCCACCGCCGTTTTCCCGGTTCCCATGAAACCTATCAGGGCAATATTAGTTTTCATTCTTTTGTAGCCCCTTAATTGCCTCTTCCCTCATCAGCTCGATTGGCTCCTTCAGGCCAGTCCACTTCTCCACAGCTAAAGCTCCCTGCCAGACGAGCATATCAACCCCGCTTATGGTTTCGGCACCGGCTGCCTCAACCTCTCTCAGTAACCTCGTCTTGATAGGATTATACACGATGTCAAAAACAACCAGACCGGGTTTGAGCAGTTTAGCCGGAACCGGAGTCTCATTAATATTGGGGCTCATACCCACACTGGTAGCGTTGACCAGAATATCCGCCCAGTCCAGTACCGTAGCCAGGTTTTCCTCATCCAGCTTTAGGGCTTTAACCTCCTTTTGAAAAACCCGGGAAATTCGGTGAGCCAGCTCTTCTGCCCAATCCAGCTCTAATTGCCGGTTAAGGATAACCAGATGGGCGCCCCTTTCGGCCAGAATAAAGGAAATCGCCCTTGATGCGCCACCGGCACCGAGAATGACTATGTTTTTTCTCTTGGGCTCGGTTCCCCTTTCCAATAGGGCTTGTAGAAATCCGGTGGCATCGGTATTGTAACCCGTCAGGACCCCATCTTCATTTACTATGGTGTTAACCGCTCCTATCTTATCGGCGAGCGGGTCTAGCTCATCCAGAAATGGGATAACGGCAACCTTGTGGGGTATGGTAACGTTCAGTCCTCTTATATTCAGGGCTCTCATGCCTTCAATAGCTTTGCCCAGGTCTTCCTTTCTTACCCTGAAGGGAACATACCAGTAATCTACCCCCATCTTGGCAAAAGCGGCATTGTGCATTTGCGGGGACACGGTATGCTCTACAGGGTCGCCTATTATTCCGCAGACCTTTGTTTTTCCTGACATGACCTTACCTTACCTAGCATCTTGCCACCATTTCGTAGATTTTCCTGAGGTCGGTTACGGTTATCTGACCGGCGGCAGATTCTTTGCCTTTCTCGGCTGAGGCATAGGTGAAGTCTCCGCCAACCAGGGGACAAAGAATCCGGCTGGCTAAACCCAGATGACCCATAGCCAACGAAACTATTTTCGTGTTAGGGAACGATGAGATGAGCTGCAAAACGGTAACATTGTCGTCAAAGCTTCGGGCGGTCGTAACCAGCTTACATACATCGGCACCGGCTTCTAGTTGTCGTTGAACTATTTCTCTCATCTCATTAAAAGGGGGCGTTCCCTTCAAGTCATGAAATGACACCAAGCATTTTGCCCTCGGTTTAATCAGCGGTATGGTTTCGGCTAGTTTTATCGTCCTCAGCTCGATGTCAATCATGTCTGCCCCCAGCTCGGTTGCCTTAAGCAGCTCGTCTATTCTTTCGGCTTCGCCCTTTTCCCATCTGCCTCCCTCGTCGGCTCTTCTATTGCAGGCTATCCAAGGTTGGTTAAGTTGCTTAATTAGTTCTTGCCAGCCGTCACCGATGAGGTCAATTCTGACCTCGAATAAGTCGACTAGCGATTCGATTCTTCTTATTGCCTCCAGGTCTTTGTTTACTATGACGGTGCAGATTCTGGGTCTCTTCATTCTAACCAACCAATGCCGGCTCGATTAAGGAGGGGCTTACCTCATCGGTGATAAAGGCCGTTCCTATCGATGTGAGTAAGACGAATCTTATCTTGCCCCCCAAAACCTTTTTGTCGTGTTTTATTGCCTGGAGCAGTCTTTTTACCTGAAGCCCCGGGATTTCGGTGGGCAGGTCAGCTTTTTTGATAACACACTTCAACCTGGTTAACTCATTCTGGTCAAGCATACCCATCTGGCTTGAGATTCTTCCCGCAACCAGCATCCCGATGGCAATGGCTTCACCGTGTTCCATTTTGAAATCCGAAGCTGATTCAATGGCGTGTCCTATGGTATGCCCGTAGTTCAGAATACCTCTTAGACCTAAATCCTTCTCGTCTTTTTCGACTATTTCGGCTTTAATTTGGGCTGAGCGGAAAACAGTCTCCTCAAGCAATCTGGTATCAAGCGATTTTATCCGGTCAAGATTTCTTTCAAGGTAGGTGAAGAACTCTTTATCCCGGATGACGGCACTTTTTATGACTTCGGCTAATCCGTTAGCCAATTCTTTAGCGGGAAGGGTTTTCAAGGTGTCGATGTCCGAAATTACCAACCTCGGTTGGTAGAATGCCCCGATTTTGTTTTTCAATTGCTCGTGGTTTACCGCCACCTTACCCCCGATGCTGCTATCGACCTGTGCCAGCAGGGTGGTTGGTATTTGCACCAGCGGCACCCCCCGCAGATAGGTGGCAGCCACGAACCCGGCTAGGTCTCCAATAACTCCGCCACCTAAGGCTAAAATAGGCGTTGTCCTCTCAACATAGTGCTCGGTCAATTCATGGTATAGCC
>DAOWJS010000057.1 GCA_030640255.1 Dehalococcoidales bacterium
CTTTAGGAGAGTAGGCTCGGAGAAACATATTCAATTTTTACTAAGTTGAAATTATATCACACCTTTTAGGTAACTGACAACCTTACTCCCAGGAAGTAATACTACGTGCCTCGCTTTTTATAGTCAGGGCACCAGGTGGCGTTGGGACGTGCCGGGTTATGACATGCCCCACGCCAATTCCATTTACAGCTATCACATAGGAATATATTCATTCCTAGCGCCTTCTTGATGCTAAGGGTAATCCTGTGTCTCCACGGAGGCTTTATTGGCTTCATATTTAACCTGAAATGAGTTAAAATACCTGTTCAGTGTATCAAGTTAGATGCTATTTAGCAACAAATGTGATAGAATATGGCTAGTTTTTTAATAATGATTTCCAGTGATAATTCAGCTATGTTGAAGGAGATAAATTACTATGACCACCTCCCAGGTCAGAGAAAAAGAGCCGCCGCTGAATATGGAGTCGCTTACCTTTGGTGACCTAACCTGGGTCAATATTGAGCGCCCCACGGAACGGGAGATAGAATATCTAGCGCAAAACTATTTCTTCCATCCCCTGGATTTAGATGACTGTCTCAGCCGAATACAGCGACCCAAGATAGATGAATATAAGGACTATTTATTTCTAGTCTTCCACTTCCCGGTATTCAATAAAGAGACACGCGTCACTTCACCCAGTCAGGTATCGGTATTTATTGGTGAAAACTACCTGATAACCTTGCATAAAGGGGAACTTAAGCCATTGGTTAAGCTGTTCAAGGAATGCCAGATTGATGAAGAATCGCGGCAGGAGAACTTCAGCCAGGGCTCTTCCTATCTCCTCTACCGGATAATTGATAGGCTAGTTGACTACTGCCTGCCGATACTAAATAAGATTGGCGACAATATTGAGAATGTTGAGGATGATATCTTTGCCGACGAGATGCCTCGGGCAATAAAGCAAATCTCTATATTACGGCGTGATGTTATCTCTTTCCGCCGCATCATCTGGCCGATGAGCGATGTTATCGGCAGTCTGGAGCCTCAGGTTCGCCGTTTTACCAAGATAGATTTGGCAGTTTACTTTGGAGATATGGTTGACCATGTGGATAAGATTTGGGACGGCCTAGATGAATATAAAGAGATAATTGAAGGGTTAAACGATACCCATGATTCGCTGGCTAGTAATCGCACCAATGAGGTCATACGAATGCTGACTATCATTGCCACTATCCTCCTACCTCTAACTGTAGTGGCATCCATTTACGGGATGAATATCCCATTGCCATTCCAGGAGTCCCCTTATTCCCTCGCCCTTGTGTTTGTTATCTGGATAGCTATTGTTAGTGGCATGCTCTACTTCTTTCGGCGACAGCACTGGATTTAGCCGCCGCTGAGTGTAGCCGGTAAAGGCTTTAGTGATAATGAACGTCTCACACCGATTCGTGGTTATTGCCGCCATCTTTGTCACCTGCCTGATTACAGCTAATATCATTGCCGTTAAACCGATAAGCCTGGGTATAAGCCTTTTTGGGTTGCCAGCATCCCTGCCGGCAGCTATAGTCATCTTCCCGGTGAGCTACATTTTTGGTGACATCCTTACGAGGTTTATGGTTATCGCCAGGCAAGAAGGGTAATCTGGCTGGGCTTCTTGTGCAACTTAATCGCGGTTATTGCCATCTGGGTAGGTCAACCTCCTGCCACCAGCCTCAGTGTGGGGAGGACAGGAGGCATATGAGAGCATCCTGGGCTATACCCCCCGAATACTGTTTGCCTCCTTCTTAGCCTATATAGTGGGTGAATTTAGCAACTCCTTTGTTTTGGATAAGATGAAGGTTATGACTAAGGGGCGATGGTTGTGGACCAGGACTATAGGCTCTACTATTGTGGGGCAAGGATTAGACTCGGCAATCTTTATCACTATAGTTTATATTGGCAGATTTGAGTTATCCTTTATCGCCATAACTATTTTCGCTCACTGGCTGGTAAAAACGGGATATGAAACGGTTGCCACTCCATTCACCTACGCCGTAGTCAACTTCTTGAAGAAAAAGGAGGCGATTGATACCTATGACTATGAGACTAATTTTAATCCCTTCCTTGTCTCAGGTTAGGGGTGGCTACTATTAACTAAATGAAATTTTCAGGGGAGAGGGTTACCAGGTAACCAATGGATATTCAAGTCCTGGGGGCTCATAACTGTGAATCACAAAATTCAAAGCTCGTCAGCTTACTAATAGACGATGTCTTGGCTTTAGATGCTGGCGCCCTTACCTCAAGCCTATCCTTCCCGGCTCAACAGAAACTTAAGGCAATCCTGGTTACTCACCAGCATTATGACCATATTAGAGATATTCCGACCATAGCCTTTAACCTTTTCCTTCGGGGGGCTACTATCAATATCTACTCTATACCCACTGTGTATGAGGCTCTGGCTACTCATTTGCTGAATGGCAGGATTTATTCCAAACTCCTGGAATTGCCTCAAGGTAGTCCCACAGTTAGGTTCACCGTAATAGAGCCAGGCAAATCTGAGCAAATTGAAGGCTATAGTATCCTGGCTATCCCGGTAAATCACAGCACTCCTACCGTTGGCTATCAGGTTACCTCCCCGGATGGTAAGATAGTATTCTATACCGGCGATACCGGACCAGGCTTGGCTGACTGCTGGAAGTATGTATCGCCCCAGCTACTTATCATTGAGGTTACGGCTCCAAACCGGTATGAAGAATTTGCCCGAGAGTCAGGGCATCTTACCCCTGGTCTGCTTGAGCAAGAGCTGACTATCTTCCGGGAGGTTAAGGGCTACCTCCCCCGGGTAGTTTTGGTTCATATGAACCCTGAATTAGAGGCGGAGATAGAGGCTGAAATCGCCGTGGTCGCTAGAGCATTAAATAGTTCAATCAACCTGGCTTATGAAGGGATGCAAATTCACTTGTAAAAATAACCTCCATAAGTAGCGCACCGAGGGGAGTTTTAAAGGGACGTAGCCCTCTAAAGAAATAATCTTCCCCCCTTTGAAAGGGTAGATGCTAAAAGAGAGTTAAAGAGAGGCGAAGCCTCTCTTACATAATCCATTTCTCCCTGCCTCTTGATAAGGGGAAGCTTGAAGGGGCAAAGCCCTTTCAACAAAATTTCTTCTCCCTCCCTTATAAAGGGAGGGAGATATAAGGGGGTGGAGTTAATAAACGCGCCTAAATTCATAGTTGACCACAATGTGGGAAAGCTAGCCAAGTGGCTGAGAATAATGGGGTATGATACCCGGTTCTTCCATGGCACTGATGACGCCGACCTGGTAGCTACGGCGCTATCCGAGGGAAGGGTGATATTAACCAGAGACACCCAGATTATGAAAAGACGGGTAGTAACCAATGGACGGCTCAAGGCCATCCTTATCCAGAGCGATGAACCCGAGCAACAGATGTATCAGGTAATAGACGCCCTAAACCTAGATTGCCGGTTTAGACCGTTCGCTCTCTGTCTGGAATGTAACCAGCCCCTGCGGGAGAAGAGTAAGCAGCAGGTGAAGGACCGGGTGCCACCCTATGTTTTCCAGACGCAAAACCAGTATATGGAGTGTCCTGCCTGCCACCGAATCTACTGGAGGGGAACTCACTGGCAGGCAATGACCCAGAGACTGAAGAAGTTTATGAAAGGTTGACCATAGAGATTGTTTATTGACCTCACCCCCTTTAGATTTTTATTAGGTAACCCCATCCCCTTTATCCTTGCCAAAGCAGGCAAGGACTTTATCCCCTTCCCCTTGATAAGGGGAAGGGGAATCAGTTGTATAAGGGAGGCGAAGCCTC
>DAOWJS010000003.1 GCA_030640255.1 Dehalococcoidales bacterium
CTTTAGGGATTTGAATTTTGAACTTGTTTAGTCCTTCACCTGTGAAGGATTAGAAATTAGAGTTTGTGATTTCACCAAAAGAAGGGGTGAGGGGTTGTTAAACAATCTTTTATTAAGGGAAGGGGGTCAGGGGGATAGGTTCTAAAAAACCTACTTAGTCGGCGACTACCGGGTTTGACATGAGAGGATAAACTGTTAGACTAGGTGGGGCTAAAATGAGTATCGCTGGCTTTTTTATCTTACTGGCTATCGCTGTCTTACTTATGCGCATTGGTAATAAGCTGGTGCCCTTAGTTATGCCTACTGGACGGCTCAAGACCATTGGTCTGGGCTGGGCTGGCGGCTTTTTGGGTAGCTGGGTGGATAGTGTTTGGTGGCAATTTGGCCCCGAGGTGGCGGGGATAAACCTGACGGCGGCTGCTCTCGGTTGCGCCCTGTTTATTCTCTGCCTTGGTATTGCCCCCTTCATTAAGATATTGCTGGGAAGAGTATAATTTAGATGGGCTAGTTTATCAAAGGAAGTTTGAGGGGTGAGGTTAACCCCCCTTCTTATTAATTGGTTATTTAAATTTGTGCTATACTTAGGTAGCGCCAGCGTAGCTCAGGGGTAGAGCAGCGGTTTCGTAAACCGCCGGTCGTCGGTTCGAATCCGACCGCTGGCTCCACGGAATAAACTGGGTTAGAACCACAGCTCATTTGAGTAATGTTTGGTGGTTTTAGCTTTGCCACCGCTGGTAAGGTTGGAGCTGGCTGGAGGAGAGTAGATGAGCCGGTTTATAGATAAATTAAATCAGGTTTCACAGGCTGAGCCCCAGGCTATGGGATTTAGAGCGGCACCAGCGGGCTCACCAAAGCCAAAAATGCTGCTCGTGGCTAGTTTAGCTCAGGCTGATGTTAGCGACGCGGCTGATTATGTGGCTGGGGCTGATGCTGGGCTACTGTCTATGCCTAAATCGAGCTCAGGGGCTGGAACCCTTCAAAAAATATCTCAGGTGGTGTCTGATATTCCCTGGGGCGGGTGGCTGAGAGATGTGGGAAGGGAGGGAATAAAACAGATGGTGAAGGCTGGCTGTGATTTTGTGGTTTTTCCCGCCGCTAAGACATCACTGGCTATACTTCAAGATGATGAAGTGGGCAAAATTTTGCAGGTAGAGGCATCACTCAGCGAAGGTCTGTTGAGGACAATTAATGAGTTGCCGATAGGTGCGGTGCTTATTGCTGGGGAACAAGAAGGGGGTTATTTTCTTACTTGGCATCACCTTATGCTCTTTCGGCGCTTGGCTAATTTGCTGACTAAGCCCCTGTTAGTCTCGGTGCCATCAAAGGTGACCGCTAATGAGCTTCAGGCGCTACGGGATGCCGGGGTGGATGGTGTAATCGTAGAAGTAGGCGCCGGACAACCGGCGGGAGGATTAGAAGGGTTGCGCCAAGCGATTGATAAACTTACCTTCCCCCTGTCACGCAAGCGGGGGAAGGGAGAGGCTTTGCTACCTTATATTGGTAGAGAGACGGATGTAACAACCGAGGAGGAAGAGGAATAGTTATTTCCCGACCAGGCTCTTTATTAGCCTGAGTTCGTCTCTAATTAGCCTGGGGGAAAGAAAGTTTCGCCTAACAATCTCTCTACCTTCCTCACCTAACCGTTTACTAACTGCCGGGTTTTCCAGAAGATAGACTATTTTCTCAGCGCATTCTTCTACACTATCTACCAGGTAATTGCTAAGCTCGCCGGTCATTTGCAGCGGAATGCCACCGGCATTGCCGGCTACTACTGGCGTTTCTTTCCATAATGCCTCAGCTACCACCAAACCGAAGCCCTCCCTAATTGACTTCTGAACAATCACGTCACTGGCTCGCTGGAAGGCGTTAACCTCCATATTGCCGACTCCGGTTAGGTTAGAGAAGACGAAGATGTCAGGGTCTTTATTGGCTTCAGCGCTAATAGCGGCATGCATATCCCAAGACTCAGGGTCGTCTGGGGCAAAGGTACCTATCATGCCTAGCTGGAGCCCGGGTATTTTTTCCTTGGCTAATTTGTAGGCGGCTATGGTGCCGAAGGGGTCTTTCCAACGGTCAAAACGGGATACCTGGGTAATTAGCAGGCGATTGGTATCAAAGCCCAGGTTCTCCACCAGTTCCCGGCACACATATCGTTTAATGAACATATTTTTTGAGCTGAAGGGGCAGATAGCCGGTGCCATAGTCACCATTTTGGCTAGGTGAAGGTCTTTGGGGATAAACTCCTTGGTGGTGAAAACAGCCGCATCGTACTCCTCAATGTAGGGACGCAGGAAATTCCACACCGTCCCGTCTGGCTGTGAGCTGTCTACATGGCAGCGCCATATCCATTTGGCTTGGCTATCCGGTAGATAGTGGCGCAGGGCGGCGGGCTGAGGGTCATTTACTATGAAAACATCATAATTGGGGTCAAGCTCGCGGGCATTGGTTAAATTACTGGTCTGGTATACCCTTCTTATGCTTTCCTTTTTAATTTCTTCAAAGGGAGCCCCTTGTAACGCATTATGCAGACCTTTAGTAATGGTGAAGAAGCGGCGGTCGCCGCGTATAATTTGCCAATCGGCTTTAATACCCAAAGAACACAATAGAGGGATATGGCAAACCAAAAGTTCAGCTACACCGCCACCAAAGGGAGTGGAGTTGATGTGGCACAGGCGAAGTCCCTTTAGTTCCTCTGCCAGGTTCACAACTTCATCAATAAGCTCTCTGGCTTCAATCATGCGATACTTATTGATATCGGCTATTCCCAGCGAGACCTTGTGCAGCATTTACGCTACTCCGTATGTTAATCATGAGACAACATCTCAGCCACTATGATTGTGAAAGTTGCCACCATTTTCCTTCAGTGGTTATCGCCGGAGCAATTACCATCTCAACCTGGTGCATTTCTTGAATGGTAAGTGCACCGCAGGTGCCCATTGCTGTGCGAAGAGCGCCGACGAAGTTCTGGCTACCATCGGTGACTGAAGTAGGGCCGAAGAGGATTTGCTCTAATGGGCTGGTGGTGCCCACTTTTATTCGGGTTCCTCTGGGGAGTGCTGGGTGGGGGTGGGACATGCCCCAGTGATAGCCAAGCCCTGGCGCCTCCTTAGCTTGGGCAAAAACGGAGCCTATCATTACGGCGTCAGCACCGGCGGCAAAGGCTTTGCACACATCTCCACCTTTACGAAAACCGCCGTCGGTAATTATGGGCACATATCTGCCCGACTCGTTTAAATATTCATCCCTAGCCGCCGCACAGTCAATAGTGGCGGTTATCTGGGGGACACCGACACCAAGGACTTCCCTGGTGGTACAGGCTGCGCCCGGTCCGACACCTACTAAAACTCCAGAGATTCCGGTTCTCATAAGCTCTAAACAGGCGCTGTAGCTTACACAATTACCCACAATAATAGGCAGGGGTATTGACTTAAGAAGCTCGGGGAAGATTAGCCCCCGATAGCTTTTGGATATATGTCGGGCGGTGGTAACTGTGGACTGGACTACAAAAATATCCGCCTTGGCTTCAGCCGCTATCGGAGCCAACCGCTTGGTGTTAGCTGGTGCCACGGAAACGGCACATACCGCTCCCGACCTTTTAATCGCCTGGATTCGTTCGCCAATAAGATTCTCCTTAATAGGCTGGGAATAGATTTTTTGAAGCCGGGGGGTGACTTCAGCATCAGGGGCTCGAGCAATCTCGGCTAGTATCTCCTCGGGGTTATCATACCTAGTTTGTATTCCCTCTAGGTTGAGAACGGCGAGACCACCCAGCTTGCTCATCAGGATAGCGAAGCTGACATCGGTAACCGCATCCATGGCCGAAGCTATAATAGGAATGGAGAAGGTAAAATTTTCTATCTTGAAATCGATGTTTATCTGGTCTGGATTAACCGTTATGTCTCCAGGCACTATAGCCACTTCATCAAATCCATAACAGCGCCGTAATTGCTTAAATTTGGAGATAGTCATTTTGTTTTCCTTGTTAAACAGAAACTATATCAGAAGCAAGGTTTCAAAGTCAACAAATATGGGCACAGTCAATCAAGAAGACCAAACATAGATACCAGGTTTTTGAAGGTTCAAGCTCTTGACATCGGGGCTGGGTGTAGTTTATATTTATTCCTAATATATCGGAGTCCGATGTATTTTTTAAGGAACCAGTTTCAAGTAGCTAGGACCTATGGAGCAAAATAAAAGCAAAGACAGCTTACCGATAACATTTGAGCAGTTAGTCGCCGGTTATGAGTTTCCCCCGAGTCGTTATGAGTTGAAGCTCTCGGTTATCGCTAAATATCTGGAGGCGGTGGGCAAGCCAAGTAAGCTGGATTCTTTGGCATCGGAGTTTGTACCTCCAGTGGCAATAGCGGCATACACGATGACCGCAGTATTGCAGTCGCTTTCACTGCCACCGGGCGCAATACATACTGCTCAAGAGCTTGAGTTCCTCAAGTTGGTGCCGGTGGGGGCTACTATAAACTGTCGGGGCCGGGTAGCCCGGAAGCTAAATCGTGGTAAATTGCATCTACTGGTGATTGAACTCAATGCTCTGAACCAGGACCAAGAAGAGGTCTTGTCAGGACAAGCTACTATAGTCGTGCCCGGCTAGGAATTGGAAAGGGGTGTCTGTTTTGAACCAAGAGCTGAAGCTTTCTGACCTACACCAGGGAGACAATCTGTCTTCAGTGGTAAGGCATATTACTCAGAGAGATATTAACCGGTATGCCGAAGCCAGTGGGGATTTTAACCCCATCCATATAGATGAGTCCTTTGCTGCCCAAACTCCCTTTGGTGGCACTGTTGCCCATGGTATGCTCATCCTAGCCTATGTGTCGGAGATGATGACCGCCGCTTTTGGTAAAAGCTGGCTGGTGGGGGGTAAGCTTTCAGTGCGCTTTAAGGCGCCGGCTCGCCCTGAAGATATTCTAACCATCACCGGTAAGATTGATTCCATTGAACATAAAGAGAACGTCCCCTATGTCAACTGTGGTTTAGAGAGTCACAATCAGAGGGGAGAAACCATAGTTATCGGCAAGGCAACCGTTAAACTCTGCTCATAACCCGATAGGCAAGGAGAGAGGTATCTAATGAGAAAAGCTAATCAGACGGTAAGAGTAGCTCTGGATGCGATGGGTGGTGATTACGCTCCTGAAGAGATAATTAGGGGGGCGGTTTTGGCGGCAGAGAAGAACGATGTGGAGATTAGCTTAGTTGGTCCCACTGATACAGTAGCTGACGAGCTTGCCAAGCATAATACCTCTCATCTACCCCTCCATTGTGTTGGGGCTGACGGATTTATCAGTGAGGGTGAGCCTTCTGCCCTGGCTGTCCGCCGCCGCCCTAATGCCTCCATAGCGGTAGCGGTTAAGATGGTGAAGGCAGGGGAGGCCGATGCTGTGGTTGGTGCTGGTTCTACCGGAGCCATGGTTACTAGTGTCCTCCGATATCTGGGAATGGTGGAGGGGATAGAGCGCCCGGTGGTTGGCGGACCCATTTTTGGTGTCGCTCCCAATACCATATTGATGGATTGTGGTGCCAATGTTGATGCTAAGCCATATCATCTGTTGACCTTTGCCGTGGTTGGCTCTATCTATGCTAAAAAGTTGCTGAATATTGCTAATCCCACCGTGGCGCTGTTAAATGTTGGGTCGGAGGAGAATAAGGGCAACGAATTAACTAGGGAGACCTATTCTCTCCTCCACAAGAGTGGTTTGAATTTTATCGGCAATATAGAGGGCAATGAAATTCTTAGTGGTCGAGCTAATGTTATTGTTTGCGATGGCTTTGTTGGTAATATACTGTTCAAATTCGGTGAAAGTGGAGTGGAACTGGTTAGGAATTGGCTAAAAAGCAAGGTAAAGCTTTATCCATTAGTGGGTTTTTTGAGTAGACCATTTAAGGATTTGACCTCATTTTTGGGTGAGTCTCGTGGTATTGGTGACGGGCTTATCTGGGGGGTTAATGGAATCGCTTTGAAAATACACGGGGCTAGCCGAGCTCCAGATGTAGCTAAGAAAATAGCCCAAGCCAAACTGGTGGTGGATATGGATGTAGTTGGCTCTCTAAAATCAGAGTTAGCCACCATCAGAGGTCAGCTTAAGTTATGAAAGGAGTGTTGCCATGTCTATCGATGAGACTTTAAAGGATATCGTGGTTAGGATTGTGCACTGTGATGAAGAGGTTCTTACTCCTACCAGTACCTGGCAGGATATAAAAGCCGACTCCCTAGACATGGTTCAAGTGCTGGTAGCTGTGGAGGATACCTTTGATATTGAGGTTCCCGATGAGGACCTCGGCGAACTCAAAAATTTGGGTGAGTTTGTTAAATATATTGAAACCCGGTTAGCCGAGAAGGGCACTGCGAAGGGCACTGCTTGAAGGCGAGGTAGCTCGGCTGACTGATAGCTCTGGTGGTATTAGCCGGGCTATAGTTTTGAAATTACTGAGGGAGAAGTATGAATAGACGAAGAGTAGTGATTACCGGAATAGGTGCGGTTACTCCTCTGGGCTTGGATGTGAAGGAGTTCTGGGCAGGATTGTCCACTGGGAAGTCGGGCATTGGCTATATTAGCTATTTTGATACTGGTAACTATCAGGTAAAGGTAGATGCTGAGGTAAACGGTTTTAACCCTGCCCGGTATATGGATTTAAAAATAGTTGACCGCACTCCCAAGGCGGTTCATTTTGCTATTGCTGCGGCTAAGGAAGCGGTAGAATTGGCTCGGCTGGATATGACTCAAGAGCCAGCGGAGCGGGTAGGCGTTATCACCTCTACCATGATAGAGAATGATTATATTATTAAAGGGTTTGAGAACCTTCAGAAGCGGGGTCCGAGAAGAGGTGACCCGCTGTTTATTACTAAGGTAAGCCCGGCAGTGGTATCGTCGCAAATAGGGATGTTACTCGGCGCCAAAGGTCCCAATTCCAGCGTGAATAGCCTCTGTGCCAGCGGCGCTGATGCTATGGGGACGGCCCTAAATCATATTCGCTTAGGCTATGCTGACGTGATGATAACCGGTGGCGCCGATGCCTCCCTAGAGGCAACCGCTATAGCTGGCTTGAATATGCTGGGAGCCCTATCCCGGGAGACAGACCCGGCTAAGGCTTCTCGCCCCTTTGACCTTAACCGCAATGGCTTTGTCTATGGTGAGGGGGCGGGGATAGTGATACTGGAGAGCTACGAGCATGCCCAGAAGCGGGGGGCACCAATTCTGGCTGAGCTAGCTGGTGTTGGCTGGTCATTTGATGCTTATGATGCCACTGCTCCCCAACCGGAAACACAAGCGGTGGCGATAAGTGTTGCCCTCCAGGATGCAGGCATAAAACCAGAAGAGGTTGATTATATTAATGCCCATGGCACCAGCACCAGGCTAAATGATGCCTGCGAGACCAAGGCGATTAAAGCCATTTTTAATAAAAATGCCTACCGTATACCCATAAGCTCCAATAAGTCTATGTTCGGGCACATAATAGCCGCCGCTGGCGCTGTTGAGGCGGTTGCCTCGGTATTAACCATAAATAATGGCATTATCCCGCCAACTATAAATTATGAAACCCCTGACCCGGAGTGCGATTTGGATTATGTGCCTAATGTGGCTCGCCAGGCAGAGGTAAATGTCTGCCTTTCTAACAGCTTTGGTCTGGGCGGGAACAATTGCTGCCTGGTTATCAAACGCTTCAGTGAAAGATAATATGACATCTCTGGAATTAGACGGCAAAGTATCACTGGTAACTGGTGCCTCTCGGGGCTTGGGGAAAGCCCATGCTCTGAAGCTTTCTAGCCTTGGTTCTAAGGTGGCGGTCAATTATGTAGATATAGAGGGTGAATCTAACCAGGCTGACGCTAATAGAGTGGTAGAGGCTATAGTTGGTCAGGGTGGTGAAGCTATCGCTGTGGAGGCAGACGTTAGAGATGTGGAAGCGGTGAAGGCTATGGTGGGGGAGGTGGTTGAGCGGTGGGGCAAAATCGATATTCTGGTGAATAATGCCGGCATTACCCGGGACAATTTGCTGTTGAGGATGTCAGAGGAAGCCTGGGACGATGTAATTGATACCAATCTAAAGGGTGCCTATTTGTGCACCAAGTTTGTCTTACGCTCAATGATGAAGCAAAAGTGGGGACGCATTATTAATATCGCCTCTATCTCCGGGGTAATGGGCACCGCCGGGCAGGGCAACTACTCGGCGTCTAAGGGGGGGCTGATTGCCTTTACCAAGAGCATAGCTCGGGAGATGGGCTCTTTGAACATAACGGTCAATGCTATAGCCCCCGGCTTTATTACCACCGATATGACTGATAAGCTGCCTGCCGAGAGGAAAGAAGCTATCCTATCGTTGATTTCACTGCAACGCTTTGGCCAGCCGGAAGATGTAGCCGAGCTGGTAGCTTTTTTGGCTAGTGACCGAGCTGACTATATTACTGGGCAGGTTATTGGCATAGACGGTGGAATATAGTTAATATGCCTCGTTATTCTTCGGCTTTTAGTCAAGCAGTAACACTCATCACTTAGCTCATACGATTTACCCTAACCGGTTCGTTTACTGAAAGCATCCTGTTCAGATTAGCTATGGCTGAAGGTAGCCAATGTAGACGGGCGATGAAGGGTAGGTTATAATAGCTGAGTCGGGGAAGAGCAATGCCTATCCTTTATGTTGTAGCTACCCCTATTGGTAATTTAGAGGATATTTCCCTGCGTGCCCTCAGCATCCTGCGTGAAGTGAAGCTTATTGCTGCCGAGGATACACGCCGGACGAAACGACTGCTTACTACTTATGATATTAGGACGCCGATGACGAGTTATCATGAGCGCAATAAATGGTCTAAACTGGATTATATTTTAGATTGCCTTGAAGATGGAGATGTGGCTCTGGTTTCTGATGCTGGGACGCCAGGTATGTCTGACCCTGGTTATGAACTGATTGTATCCGCTAGCCAGCGGGGCATCCCGGTGGTTCCCATTCCTGGTCCTTCGGTTATTATCACGGCACTGGTTGTCTCCGGACTGCCTACGGGTAGGTTTATCTACCTGGGCTTTCTACCTCGTAAGGCTAGTAGCCGGCGGCGTCTTCTGGAATCGGTGGCTGATGAACAGGGCACTATGGTAGTCTTGGAAGCTCCTCATCGTCTGCTAGCTGCGTTGCATGATATATTGCTTACTCTTGGAGACAGGAAGATAGCGGTTTGTCGTGAACTTACTAAGATTTATGAGGAAGTTTTCCGGGGGACGATAAGCCAGGCAATTGAGCACTTCACCGAACCAAGGGGAGAGTTTACCCTTGTTATCGAGGGCAAGGGGGAGAAGGATAAACCACTGTTAACCGAAGATATTGAGAAGCAGTTACACCATATGCGCCGCTCTGGGGTAATGGCTAAAGAGGCGATAGCCAGATTAGCTGGAGAAACCGGTTTATCAAAGAAGGAGCTGTATCAAGCCTGGCTCAGGTTATCCTGAGATTTTAGGTATAGGGAGGAGCTGATAAATGCGCCGAGGATGTATATCTGTAGGAGAAGTCCAGTGTGACGGTTGCCACCGCATTATACCATATCCTGAGCGTTATTTAGCCGTTGATGAAAAGGACGGCGTTGAGGTTGACGAAGGCGAGACTTCACACTATTGTGTCGACTGCTGCTTGGCAAAGGGCTATGCTCACTACAAAATAGAGAAGGGAGAGAGGGTACTGACCTTCTTTCCTGAATAAGTATTTAGTTAGGGAAATAGGTTATGAGCGAGAGAATTCTTGTTTGTGTGGCCTGGCCTTATGCTAATGGTCCGTTGCACCTGGGACAGATTGCTGGAGCCTATCTGCCGGCGGATATCTTTGCCCGCTACCACCGCAGTAAGGGGAATGAAGTACTAATGGTATCGGGTTCAGACCAGCATGGCACGCCAATAACCATCAAAGCTGAGCAGGAAGGGAAAAGCCCTGCCGAAATAGCTACCAGGTATCATCAACAATTTCTTGACTCGTGGCAGAAGCTGGGCATTTCCTTTGACTTATTTACTACTACCGGTACTGCCAACCACGCTAAGGTATCACAAGACATTTTTCTTACTCTGCGTGACAAAGGCTATATTTACCGAGCTACAGTATCTCAACCCTTTTGCCCTAAATGCCAGCGTTTCTTGCCTGACCGCTATATTGAGGGCACCTGCCCCTATTGTAGTTCTCCCGGAGCTAGAGGCGACCAGTGTGATGAATGTAGTAAGCCGCTAAATCCGGTTGACCTGATTGACCCTCATTGTCGTATATGTGGTACTACTCCCGAATTTAGGGATTCCGAGCACTTCTTTCTAAAATTGAGCGGGTTTCAAGATGAGCTTTCAGGTTGGGTAGAAAAACAAGGGGGAAAAGGCCAATGGAGACCGAATGTTTATAATCTTACCCAGCGTTATCTGAAGGAGGGGTTGAAGGATAGGGCTATCACCCGTGATATAGATTGGGGAGTGCCGGTTCCGCTTGAGGGCTTTGAGAATAAGCGACTCTATGTGTGGTTTGAGGCGGTCATTGGTTATCTTTCAGCAGCTAAGGAATGGGCCAAGTCCAGCGGAGATGAAGAAAAGTGGCGTTCTTTTTGGCAGGATGATGAGGCAAAAGGCTATTATTTTATTGGTAAGGACAATATTCCTTTCCATACCCTCATCTGGCCGGCGATGCTTAAAGGTTATGGCGGGCTTAATTTACCGTGGGATATTCCGGCTAATGAATTCTTAACTATTGAAGGCAGAAAGCTTTCCACCAGCCGCAATTGGGCGGTCTGGCTGGCTGACTATCTCTCCCGCTATGACCCTGACCCGTTGCGCTATTTGCTTTCTGTAAACATGCCGGAGACAGGGGATACTGATTTTTCGTGGCGTGAGTTTGTCCGCCGTAACAATGATGAGCTGGTGGCTACCTATGGGAACTTAGTCAATCGGGTGCTTACCTTTGTCTATAAAAACTTTGATGGCTGCGTGCCGACCTATGAAGAC